>CACOLY010000043.1 GCA_902628195.1 uncultured Pelagibacteraceae bacterium | reverse complement strand
AACAAAGATTCATCATACTTATTGATGTGATATATGATAAAAATAGAGCTGTTGCAGTAACTGCTGACGAAAGTTTAGAAAAATTGACTAGTTCTAAGTCACTAGAAAAACCATTCGAGCGTACAATTAGTCGTTTATTCGAGTTAACATCAAAAGATTTTTAAATATGAAACAAGAATTTTATAATCTACAAATAAATACTAATGGCCAACGATTATATGAATTTACAACTCAAACAATTGAATGGATAAAAAAGAATAAATTTAAAAATGGTATGATTAATCTTAGTATTCAGCATACAAGTGCATCTTTAATTGTACAGGAAAATGCTGATCCTGATGTGCAAACAGATTTATTAAACTACTTTGATAACTTGGCTCCAATGAATAACAAATTATATATACATACTACAGAGGGAAAAGATGATATGCCTGCTCATATAAAATCAGCATTAACAAACAATCAAATTTCTTTAAGTATTAAAAATAAAGAATTATTACTTGGAACATGGCAGGGAATTTATTTATTTGAACACCGTATTGATAAACAAAAAAGAAAAATTATTCATCATTTTATTGGGGAATAACAAAAAATATAATTCTTGTGAAAAAAGAGTTAATGATAATCATTCTCAAAAAAAAATTGAGATTGATTATCATTCACTTACTTTAAAGTTGTAAAATATTTTTTTAGAATTATTCTTTAGATTATGGAGACACAAAACTATAGCTGTAAAAAATGTGGATTAACAGTTTCATCTATTTGTTCAAAATGTGATAGAGTAGTAGATGTAAAAGTTCTTGATAACGGATGTATAGTACAAAAAACTAAATGTTCTGATTGTGCTAATGTACCTGTAATTAAGGATGTTTGTTCACAAAGTTAATTACATAAAGTAATTTATATAATCTATTTTTTATCAAAATGGAATTATCCAAAGGTGTATTTAAAACAGCCAAGAATATTTTTCAAAATAATAAAGGCTCAATATTTAGAACTATTGTCTATACGATAGGACATTTCATTATAGCAATTACAGTGCTGATGATTATTGCTGACATTAGCTTTTTTATCGCCTTGACTGATGCTATTGTTGAACCCCTGGCTAATGCTATGTGGTATTTTATTTTAGATAAATGGTGGGCAAGTAAATCTTTAAAAAAATAAATTAGTATTATTTTTTAAGAGTTTGAAAAGCTGAAAGTGCTAATTTTCTAGCTTCCTCGTGAATTACAATTGGTTTTGGATAATCTTTTCCAATTATGGTCTTGATAGCTTGTTGGTATTTTGTTTCCATTTCCCAGGGTTTATGAATAAATTTTGATGGAACTTTGTGTAATTCCGTAACCCACTTTTTTACATAAATACCTTCCTTATCAAATTTTTCCCCCTGAAGAATTGGATTAAATATTCTAAAATAAGGAGCAGCATCTGCTCCACAACCAGCAACCCATTGCCACTGGGCAACATTATTAGCTTTATTGAAATCTAATAAACAATTTCTAAAATGTTTTTCACCCTCAGTCCAATTTATTCTTAGATGTTTTACTAAAAAAGATCCTACAACCATTCTTATTCTATTATGCATCCAGCCAGTTTCATATAGTTCTCGCATTCCAGCGTCAACAATCGGATATCCAGTCATTCCATTTTTCCAAGCTTTAAGAAACTTATCATTTTTTACCCATGGAAATTTATCAAATTCTTTTCTAAAGTTACCTTTTAAAAACTCTGGGAAATAATTGATTAAACTGTGTGAAAATTCCCTCCACCCTAATTCATTGATATATTTTCTATATCCCGTCCCCTTGGTTTTCAACTCCTTACACTTATTCCAAATTGTATTAACATGAATTTGTCCATGCTTAATGTAAGGCGATAATTTTGACGTGCCTTCAATGGATGGATAATCTCTAGCAGTTCCATAATCTTTTATCTTATTTTTAATAAGATTATTTAAAATTTTTTTTGAATCATTTTCTGACACACTCCAATAATTTTCAAATTTTTTATACCAATTTTTCTTTGGCAAAATTTTTTTTGGCTCAATTGAATTTTTAAATATAGAAATTATTTTTGTCTTTTTTTTTA
>CACOLY010000042.1 GCA_902628195.1 uncultured Pelagibacteraceae bacterium | reverse complement strand
TTACTTTTTACTCTTGTAGCAAGAAGGAAAATGTCTGATTTTTTTTTTAGCTAATTTGTGTAAGATAATGATATGAAAAATTTTTTAATTGGTTTGTTTCTGAGTTTGTTAGTCTCTTCTGTTGCATTGGCGCGTAGCACTGGATGCAAAGAAGGTAATTGTGAAAATGGTTATGGAAAATGGGTTTATACAGATAAAACTACTTATGAGGGAGAATGGGTAGGAACTAAAAAAAATGGTCAAGGTGTAGAAACTTGGCCTAATGGATATATTTACAAAGGTGAATTTAAGAATAGTGAATGGAGTGGCAAAGGTATTTTAACCTTTCCCGATGGCTCAACATATGAAGGAGAGTGGGCCAAAGGTTTTATGAATGGATCAGGAACCTTTACTTCTTCTGATGGAACGCAGAAAACGGGGATTTGGAAAAATGGAAAGTTGCAGGAGTAATGTTAAAGGAAAATTATTTAAATAAAATTAAGGAATTACCAGAATTCGTAAAACAAACTGGTGGTTTGTTAGTTCTAATTCTTATCATAATTTCATCTTTTTTTGTTTTAAATATTATTTTTGGTGAAGGTGATGAATTAGTTAAAAAAATGAAATTAGAGGAAGAAAGAAAAGCCCAGGAAAAGAAATTGAGCCAACTAATATCAAAACTTCCTTCAGGAATACTTGTAACTTTTGATGGCACAGATCATTATAGATTAACAGATGAGATATATGAACAAGTCTGCAAAGCTACAAAACTTATTCCCCAGAGAGCAATAATGGGGGCTAATTTTTTAAATTTTAGAGCACATGAAATTTATACAATTAATGGAAATAAAATTAGCGACACATTTGTTGAGTGGAACTCAGAAAAAAATAAGTGTTTTGCAGGTTTTACAGTAAGCGGAAAAAATGTTGGAGTTAATGAGTCAATTACCGTTAGTGGTGAAGCATTGAGTTTTTTAAGTACTGGAATTGATACAAGGGTTTATTTTATTAAAAATTTTTGAGGAGAAAACGATAATTATATGGATTTAATTTTATCTTAATATCATATAACCTAAATAATATTTATGTCAGACTCAGTTATTAAATGTGAAAACGTTTTTAAAATTTTCGGTGCTAATGCTGAAAAAATGCTTAAAGATTCAAATGGAGTAGTTGACGCTAAAACTTTTCAAGAGAATGGATGTATTGTTGGTGTTAACAATGCATCATTTGAAGTTGCAAAGGGAGAAATGCTTGTTGTGATGGGATTATCTGGTTCAGGCAAATCAACATTATTAAGGTGCATTTCTCGTTTAACTGATGCAACAGGAGGAAAAATTTATATTGAGGGTCAAGACTTATTAAAATTAAACAACAAAGAACTGATAGATCTTAGAAGAAATAAAATGGGAATGGTTTTTCAAAGTTTTGCTTTGCTGCCTCATAAAACTGTTGTAGAAAATATTGCTTTCCCACTTCAAATTAAAGGAATTGAAATTGAAGATAGTATTACCAAGGCAATGGATATGGTTAAACTAGTTGGCCTTGAGGGTAGAGAAAACTATTTTCCAAGAGAACTTTCTGGTGGACAGCAACAAAGAGTAGGAATTGCTAGATCATTGGCTGTTGAACCTGATATATGGTTTTTGGATGAACCTTTTTCTGCTTTAGATCCTTTAATTCGAAAGGAAATGCAAGATGAATTTTTAAGACTTCAAGAAAAATTACAAAAAACAATAATGTTTATAACACACGACTTTGATGAAGCTTTAAAACTTGCAGATAGAATTGCAATTATGAAGGATGGCATTATCGAACAGTTAGATACACCAGCTAATATTGTTTTAAATCCAGCAACAGAATATGTAAGAAAATTTACTGAAGAGGTACCTAGAGAAAAAGTTTTATTAATTGAGGATGTAATGGATAAATCTGACATTAAAGATTTAAGTGAGCTTAAAGTTTCAAAAGATGAAACTATAGAGAACGTTGCTGAAAAAATTCTTTCTCAAGATAAATCAGTAGCTGTTATAGATGATAACAATAAGATAGTAGGTTCTATTAATCCAACAAAAATAATTAATACAGTTTTTGGAGGAAGAAAAAGTAGTAATTAAAAAATGGAATTGATAAAAAAATATTCAAAAGCATTTCAATGGTTA
>CACOLY010000041.1 GCA_902628195.1 uncultured Pelagibacteraceae bacterium | reverse complement strand
GATAGAGATTTTTTCCCTCAAAAAAAACAGACAACTTATGACATTGATGACAACAAAGATAAGGATGTGATTCCAGATATGCTTTTAAAATTTCCAGAAAGAAATTACATAGTGGATGCTAAAGTGTCATTAACTCATTGGACAAAATATATTAATGAAAAAGATGAAAATCAAAAAAAACAGTATTTAAAAGACCATCTAGCCTCTGTTAGAAATCACTTATTTGGACCAAAAGGTTTAGTTAAGAAAAATTATAATAAGCTCTATGGAATAAAATCTTTACAATCTGTTATTGTTTTTTTTCCAGCAACCAATTTATATTCGATAACGCTTGATGCAGATAAAACACTTCAAACTGAAGCTTTAAAAGCAAACTTTATCTTGTCATCCCCTACTGATCTACTCAACATGATTAAAGTTTTTGAACAGATTAAAAGTGAGAAGAAACAAATTGAAAATATCAGTAAGATTATAACGTCAGCCAGTAAAATCTTTGATAAATATTCTGATGTTAAAACTGCTATCAAGGGAGCACTACAATCATATAAAACTCATGCAAACCAACTACAAAATATTGTAACAAAATCTTGGGGGTCTCAAGGACTAGAAAAACAAATTAAAAAACTTGAGGATGAGCATGGTGTTATGCCGGGTAAACAAATACCTGAAATTCCAGCAGAACAATCAAATATAGCTGATGTAGCAGACCCTGAAGAGGAAAAAGATAAGTTAAATTAAATACAATTTTTCCCATGAAGATAAAACTACATAAATTTTTACACGAAAATAAAACTATAGAACTAAAACTATTAACATTTTCGACTTCAGATCAAAAAATTTTTAAAAAAACTTTTAATTTATGGAAACAATTAAATGGGATTATAAAAAATAATCTAAAAGGTACAAGAATTCTGAATCTTCCTGATGCATTATCTGAGTCAATAGTTTGTAAAGAGTTAGGATTTGGAAAATTGATTAGTGCTAGGTCTACAGCAAGTTACAGTACATCTTTTGATGCTTTCGATTATAAAAATAATAAAAGGATACAAGTAAAATGCTCAACTTCAACAGGGCCTTCAAGTTTTGGACCTAAATCTGTTTGGGACGAAATTTATTTCTTAGATATGTGGAATAATGGAAATTTAAATGGAGAATATAAAATTTATCTTATTCCTAATAATTTTATTTATAATATTAAAGTTAATAAAAACCAAAAAATGTCTGATCAACAGGATCAAAGTAGAAGACCAAGATTTGATTTAAGAAGTTCAATTATAATTCCTAATAAAATTGAACCTATTAGAGAAGGAAAAATTTAAACTATAGATTTTAAAATTATCTTCGCAATTCTATTTATAAGATCCACTGTGACAGCGTTTCCAGCTTGTTTATATCTTTGGCTTTGACCTACATCATCAGGGAACTTATATGATTTTGGAAACCCTTGAAAGTTTAGACATTCTCTTGGAGTTAATTTTCTAATACCAACATCATCTAAAATTAAAGGAACGTTATGACCTCCTGTTCCCATATTGGCTGTTAATGTTGGGCATTCATTACTTTTATTTTTCCTAACATACACTCTTCTCCATTGATAAACGGTATCTTTTGATGTGATACTTTTCTTAAGATCTTTGTACATATAAGCATCTTGTTTGTAATAAAATCTTTCATGCACATCGCCCTTTTCTAAAAGGTCTCTAAAACTCTTTTTTTTTTTACTCTTAGATAGAGGCAATTGTTCACTAAATTTTTTACTACAAGAGGGTTTATCACTGAATTCCCAATCAGCCTCATCTTTAAAGCATATAATAAAAGTTTGAGGAATGTCAGTGTGAACTGATGTATTAAAAATATTCCAAAAAACCGAATAACCTAATTCTCTTAAAGAATTAACAATTACTCTTGCTGTTTTACCTTTATCGTGACCTGTTAAATTTTTTACATTTTCTAACATTAATACTTTTGGTTTTGTTTTAAGCTCTTCAATTGCACGACAAATTTGAAAAAAAAGATTACCTCTTTCGTCTTTAAATCCTTTTCTATATCCAGCAACTGAAAATGCTTGGCAAGGAAATCCACCAACTAAAATATCCACAGGTTTAATTTTTTTGAAATTAATATCTGTAATACTCTCACTATAGAGTTTGTGATTTAAATTATGTCTAAAAGTCTTATTACAATTTTCATCAAATTCATTAGACCACAAAATCTTAAATCCGGCTTTTTCAAAGCCTAGCTCAATACCACCTATGCCTGAAAATAAACCACCAACTGTTACCATTTTTACTATTTATAAATTTATTATTTGAATGTATATAATTTATTATCATGAGAGATTACATTGATACAGAC
>CACOLY010000040.1 GCA_902628195.1 uncultured Pelagibacteraceae bacterium | reverse complement strand
AACATTAACTTTGATCATTATTGTTATACGCTTTAACAATTTTTGATACAAGAGGATGTCTTACAACATCAGAATGATCAAAATCTACAACAGCGATTTCATTCAAATGAGACAAGATTTTTTTAGATCTTTCTAAACCTGACATTTTTTTATTAGGCAGATCAATCTGAGTAGGATCTCCATTAACAACTATTTTAGAATTTTCACCAATTCTAGTTAGAAACATTTTTATTTGGGTATCGGTTGCATTTTGAGCTTCATCAAGAATAGCAAATGAATTTTTTAAAGTTCTTCCTCTCATAAATGCTAATGGAGCAATTTCAATATCACCAATTTCAATCATTCTTTGAATTTTTTCAAAATGAAAAAGATCATAAAGAGAGTCATATAAAGGTCTTAAATATGGATCAACTTTTTCTTTCATATCCCCTGGTAAAAAACCTAACCTTTCACCAGCTTCAACAGCTGGTCTTGATAATATTATTCTCTCAATTTTTTTTTCTAATAACATTGTCAATCCTACTGCAACTGCCAAAAAAGTTTTTCCAGTGCCAGCAGGTCCAGCAGAAATAATTATTTCATTTTGCCTTAGTGCTCTAACATATTTTTTTTGTTTTTCAGATCTTGGTATAATAGATTTTTTTGGAGTTTTAATTATGTCTGTAACATTTGTATTTTTAACTTTTTCGTTAATCATGAATTTATCTACAGAAGATAAGATATCTTCTGACTCTATACTTCCATTATTGTTAAACTGATTTACAAGAAATTGAATGGCGTTCTTCAAAATTTCATTTTTTTCGGGTGATGATTTGATTAAAATAGAATTACCTCTTGAATAAAGATTTGCACCAGTAATTTTTTCTAATTCTTTCAAATTTTTGTTAAATTCTCCGACCACACCCATTAACAAATCATTATCATGAAAAATTACACTTAGTGAATTATTTTCTGAGTAAACAAATTTTAATTCAGATTGAAGATTTTTTTTAAATGTATTACTCAAAATTATGCTACTCTTTGCTCTGGTTTATCAACAACTTCGCCAAACAAAGTATTCTGATTACTATTATTTATTTTCACTTTTACTATATTGCCTATATCTCTATCATTACCATCAAGTATAACTGAAGTCATATATTCAGATCTACCAAAATATTTATTACCCTCAAGTGTTTTATTCTCTACCAAAACATTGATTTCTTTATTTTCTAATGATTTATTCATTTCAATTTGATTATTAAACAATTGTCTTTGTACTTTTTCTAGTCTCTTAATAGATATTTCCCGATTAATAGTATCTAATTTTGACGCAACGGTACCTGGTCTTGGGCTGAAGATGAAAGAAAAAGAATTTATGAATTTCATCTTTTTTATTAAATTAAATGTAGCGTCAAAATCCTCACTATCCTCGCCTGGATAAGAAATTATAAAATCACTTGAAAATTTGATTAAAGGATTAATTTTTTTTAGTTTTTCATATGTTTTAATATAATCACTTATTAAATGTTTACGATTCATTAATTTTAATATCTTATCTGATCCACTTTGCACAGGTAAATGAATTAAGGGCATTAATTTTTTTGAAAAATTATAAACATTGATTAAATCATCTGTCATATCTCTAGGATGTGATGTGGTATATCTTATTCTCTTAACCTGAGGAATTTTTTCAATTTCAATAATTAAATCTGACAATCTATATTTTTCATTTTTATAAGCATTAACATTTTGCCCTAACAAAATAATTTCTTTTGCTCCATTTTTAACAAGTTCTTTTGTTTCATTTATAATCTCTTTTAAAGGTCTTGAATATTCCGGTCCTCTTGTATAAGGCACTACACAAAAATGACAAAACTTGTCACAACCTTCTTGGATAGTCAAAAAAGATGATACTTTTGATGATGAATTTTTTATTTTGTTTAAATAATCATATTTCAAAACAGCATCAAACTCTGTTTCTTCTAACCTTTTCTGTTTGTTTATATATTCATTAATTTTGTCATTTAATTTATGATAAGATTGTGGGCCGATAACTAAATCAATGTAAGGTTCTCTTTTTAACATTTCCTCATTTTCAGCTTGTGCAACACATCCTGCAATAATTACTAAGGGTTTTTGTTTAAATTCAAAAATTTTTTTTACTCTTCCAATTTCGTGATAAACCTTTTCTTTAGCCCTATCTCTTATATGACAAGTATTAAGTAAATAACAACTTGCATCATCTATATTTTGGGTTTTATCAAAACCAATTTTTTTAACTGTATCTAGAATACGATTAGAGTCATATTCATTCATTTGACATCCAAAAGTTTTTATGAAAATTTTTTTATTTTGCATTTATAGTGAGGCAGTGG
>CACOLY010000039.1 GCA_902628195.1 uncultured Pelagibacteraceae bacterium | reverse complement strand
TTAAATCTAGAGAAGATGTACCTATAATTGAAGCTTTTGAACTATATATGCTTAAGAAATTTCACGGAATAAAATTAAATTCACTAACTAACACGATGTTAAATTTTTGGGAAAAAGATTTTGATCAAGCTATTGAGAAACATATCAACTTTTTAAAGGAAAATTTAGAGGATCAACAAAAGTATTCCTCAAAGTTTTCAGAAATACTTCAAAAAATGGATATATTGCAAAGTGAAGAAGATGAAAAAACTAATGAAGAAAATCAAGAGAATGACCAAAATAATTTTGGAAATGATGATCAAGAAAATAATTCTGATGAAAAAAAAGATCAAAATAAAGAAGAAGAAACTGAGAATAGCTTAGATTCAGACTATGATGTTGATGAATATAAGCTAGACGAACAATTAGTTGATACTGACTCTGATCGGAGCTCTGACGAACAAGTTATTCAGAAGAAAAATATAAATAACTTAAATTTGGAATATAAAATATTCACCAGTCAGTTTGATGAAATAACTAAAGCAGAAAATTTAGAAAATTCAGACGAAGCAATAAAATTACGTAAAACATTGGATCAACAACTCATAGGGTTTCAAGATGTTATAACTAAACTAGCAAATAAACTTCAAAGACAATTATTAGCAAAACAAAGTAGAGCTTGGGAATTTGATTTGGAAGAAGGATTATTAGATAGTTCAAAATTACCTAGAGTCATAATGGATCCTTATAATTCTTTATCTTTCAAAAAAGAAAAGGATTTAGATTTTAAAGATACTGTTGTGACTTTATTAATTGATAACTCAGGGTCTATGAGAGGGAGACCAATAACTATAGCAGCAATTTGTGCCGATATTTTGTCAAGAACTCTGGAACGTTGTTCTGTAAAAGTTGAAATATTAGGTTTTACTACAAAGAATTGGAAAGGTGGAAAAAGTAGAGAATTTTGGAATAAGAAAGGAAAACCAAAAACTCCGGGAAGATTAAATGATCTTAGACATATAATTTATAAAAGTGCTGATACACATTGGCGTATTTCAAAGAATAATTTGGGCTTAATGTTAAAAGAGGGATTGTTGAAAGAAAATATAGACGGTGAAGCTATATTATGGGCTTTTAATAGATTAAAAAAAAGAAAAGAAGAAAGAAAAATTCTTATGGTTATTTCAGATGGTGCTCCAGTAGATGACTCGACTTTATCAGTTAATTCTGGTGATTTTTTAGAAAAACATTTAAAAAAAATTGTTAAATACATTGAAGATAAAACAGAAACAGAAATATTAGCTATTGGTATTGGTCATGATGTTTCTAGATATTATAATCGTGCTATAAAAATTACAGATGTAAATGAACTGGGTGATGTAATGATTTCACAACTTGGCGCACTTTTTGATAAAAAAAATAAATTGCATTAAATTTTTGATAGATCACTATTTTTCCACTTAATTATTATTTCTGCACCCCTTCTTAATTCAGAATTTCTACAATCAATTGATGCAAAATTTTTTTCTAATAAGGTTTTTCCAATAAATATTCCCAAACCTAGACCTGTTTTATTTTTATGATTAGGATTAAATCCTTTTAAGTAAGGCTCGCCTATTTTAGATAAAACATCACTAGAATAACCTTCACCATCATCTTCGATTGTTATTTCGGTAAATTCATTATCACTTTTTAAATTTATAAAAACATTTTTTTGGCTAAATTTATTTGCATTGCCAATAAAATTTCTTAAGCCATAAACAATTTCAGCAGATTTCGTCATTTTTTTTGAGTTTGAGTCTTGATCAAAATTAAAAATAAAATTTTTTTCACTTGTTTCTTCAAATGAAGATATAATTTCTTTTAAATATTCTTTCATAGTAAAATTCTCATCAATAAATTCATCCTCCTCAAGAGGATTTAAGGATAATCGTCTAAGAATTTGATTACATCTTTCTACTTGACTTGATAATAATTCTAAATCTTGGATTAATTCTTTATTATCTTTAAATTGTAATAAAAGATCCTGTGAAATAATCTTTATTGTTGACAATGGTGTTCCTAAAGAATGAGCTGCTGCAGCTGCTTGACCTCCTAAAGATAACATTTCATGCTCTTTAGCCATTACCTCTTCCATTTTATTCAATGCCTCTTTTCTTTTTCTTGACTCTGTTCCAAAGATAAAAGCAAAATAATTCAAAAAGACTAGGGCTATTATTAAGGCAATGGGTATTGAGTAAAAATAATATTTATCAATGTGAAAATGTTCATCTAAAGGTGAAGGTAGATCTTCATGAAAAAATGTAAGAAAAATAAGAGCTGATATAGTTATAATTACTAATAATAAATTAGTTCGGATACCTAAATTTGTTGAAGCGAATATACTTGGAATAATTAAAAAAATCACAAATGGGTTTACTATACCTCCTGTCAAA
>CACOLY010000038.1 GCA_902628195.1 uncultured Pelagibacteraceae bacterium | reverse complement strand
AAAATTTCATAATAATTTTTAAGATATTTTTCCTCCATTACACAAACTAAAACTGGTTTTTGATTATCCACTTTTATTTGATCCAATTGCATTAAAGCAAATAACAGTCGGTCAACTCCAAAACTAATTCCAGTTCCTGGAATATCTATACCTTTAAATCTCGAGATTAATTTTGCATAGGCTCCTCCAGAACAAATACTACCTATATCGACCTTTTTGCCTTTGTTATTTGTAACTGCAAAATTTAGATTTGTTTCAACAATAAAATCTGAGTAATAAGATAATCCTCTAACAATCGCTAAATTAGTTTTAACTTGATTTAAGTTTCTACCGTATCCCAATATTTCAAATACTTGCTCTAATTCCTTAATTCCTTGTTGAGATAATGGATTTTTTAAAATTTCTTTTAATTCTTTTAATTCTTTAATTTTTAGAAAATTAAGTATTTGAGAAGCTTGTTCATCGTTTAAATCTGCACCTTCGGTAATCGCACCACTTTTATCTTTTCTCTCTTTTTTGAGAAGATCTTCAACACCTTTTAAACCAAAACCTGGTTTATCTAATTTATCAATTGCTCTGATTACTTTTAGTTGTTTATCCTCTGGTATTTTCAAATCATCAATTAATCCTTGAACTATCTTTCTATTACTCACATTAATTGTAAATTGATCTTTTTTAAGACCACAATCTATCAAAGTACTTGATATTAAATTACAAAGCTCTGCATTGGCTTGAGCAGAATTAACATTTCCAACAATATCAAAGTCTGCCTGCATAAATTCTCTATATCTTCCATTACCACCCTTTTCATTTCTAAAGACATTTTGAATAGCATATCTTTTAAATATTGACGGAAGATCTTGATTATTTTGAGCAAAAAATCTGGCTAGTGGACTAGAAAGATCATACCTTAAAGTGATACTTTTTTCTCCATCTTGAAATGTGAATACGTCAGACATAGGATTACTATCATCTTCTGCCAAAAAAGATCCTATGTTTTCACTTATCTCAAACGAAGGGGTTTCCAGAGCTACTGCTCCAAATTTTATAAAATTTTTCTCAATAGCTTTCAAAAGCTTTTTTTTGAGAAGAAGTTTTTTATCCCAACGATCTTCAAATCCTGAAGGTAATCCAGGAATTAATTTATTATCTTTATCCATTGTTTGGTACCTTGGGTAGGTTCTGCCCCTACGATTTCGGATCCACAAACCGACGTGATACTATTTCACCACCAAGGCTCCTTGTATTGTTATTATCTTATTTTATGTTTTTTTTAAATTATTTAATAAGTTTTGAAATGCTAGCTTTAGCCAGCATGGAAGTGATTATGCACACCTTTGCTCGTTCCTTTAAGAGTAAATCCTAAAGTACTCACATAATTTTTTTTTGTGAACAATTTTCTAGTCATTAAAGGTCTTTTAGACAAAAAATACAATTATGCAACCCTTAAAAGAAAAAGGATACTTATCTATTTTCATAGATATCGTATCCTTTTATAATTTTGAAAAATTAATCTAGTTTTTTTAGATTTACTGCTGAAGGGCCTTTTGGACCATCTTCTAATGTAAATTCCAATTTATCACCTTCATTTAAATATCTCATACCAGCTGCTTTAACTGCTGATGCATGAACAAAGGCATCTTTTTCTTTATCATCTCTTTCGATAAAACCGTAACCCTTTTTACCGTTAAACCACTTTACTTTACCTTGTATTGTACTCATCTTATTTCTTAGTCCTTTTTATTGTTTATTTTAATCGGAAGTTAGTTTGTTTTAAATTAATTTCAAGATGTTAATTGGACTTTAAATGGTGGTGGGACCGATAAGAATCGAACTTATAGCCTAACGCTTTTCAGGCGTTCGTGCAGACCACTTACACCACAGTCCCATATATTTTACCCTCTAAAAATGATCCTTCCTTTTGTTAAATCATAAGGTGTCATTTCAACGGTTACATTATCTCCTTGTAATACTCTAATTCTATTTTTTCTCAACTTACCTGCCGTATGCGCAGTAACTTTTGCTCCGTTCTCGAGTTCAACTCTAAACATTGCATTAGGTAATAAATCAATTACTTTACCTTTAAATTCTAGTAAGTCTTGTTTTGCCAAATTTATTTTCTCCTTATTCTTTTTTTTACAGATTGAGCGTGACCAATCAACCCTTCATAGTTTGCAAGAGTTATAACTGATGGTCCAAGACTTTCAATACCCTTTTTTGATAAATTTATATATGAAATTCTTTTATAGAATTCGTTAACACTTATACCACTTGAATATCTTGCAGTACCGTTAGTTGGAAGGATATGATTTGAACCAACATTGTAATCAGTCATTGCCATTACTGCATATTTTCCAAGACAAATCGAACCTGAATTTTTTATTTTAGTTAGATAAGGTTTGTAATTTTTTATATTCAATTCTAAATGTTCTGGTGCAATTTTGTTTATTATTTCTAAAATTTTCTTATCAGAATTAGCATAAATTAATACCCCATTATTTAATAAACTTTTTTTTGCAATGTCTGATC
>CACOLY010000037.1 GCA_902628195.1 uncultured Pelagibacteraceae bacterium | reverse complement strand
AACAATGAACTTCTCAAAACTTTCATCTTTTTTACGAGCACAGGCCAAAATATTTGATTGATTTAGCGCAAATTCCTCCAAAATTTTTTTACCTATTCCTCTATTAGCTCCGGTTATTACAGCTGTTTTTGAATTCAATAAATTAGCCATTGATTTTTCTTTTTACTTTTCTGGGAAAATCTACAATTGAATAGTTTTTTTCAACATTATCTAAAATAACTGTTCCAGTTCCTATAATTGAATTTGAACCAATATTAATATTTTGATTTATGATTGCCCCAGTTCCTATCATCACAGACTTGTCTATTTTGCAATTTCCTCCAATAACAACAAATGGCATTAATGTATTATAATTTTTAATTTGTGAGTCATGTCCGATTGCAGAATTATAATTAAATATGTTATAATTTCCGATATTTACGTCATAACTAAAATTAACTGACTTAAAAATTATATTTCCAATTCCGTAATCAACATTTTCTAAATTCAAATCTGGATGTATCAAGTTAGGAATTTTAAAATTTCCAATTATTTCCTTTTCATAAATTTTTTTTCTTAAAATTGGATCATTAACTGGACAAATTGCGAATAACGAACTTTTATTCTTAATTTCGCTCAAGTGAAAAACTCTCAGGTTTTTAATTTTCTTTTTTGTTTTTTTCTTATCAACAAAACCTAGCACTTCCCATTTTTTCTTAGGATTTTTTCTATTAATTTCTCTAATTAAGAAGAGGACCTCTTTTGCAGCTGGTCCAGAAGAAAAAATCAAAATTTTTTTTCTCATTGAAAGAATTTATGATTTTGGAATAATGTCTTCCTCTGAAAATATTTCTTCCGCCAATGCTGGCTTAAAAATCGATTGGCCACTCTTTGTCATATATTTTCTAATGAAACTTTTGTCTTCTCCAGCCAAACATAAATCGCTATGATTTCTAAAATGTTTAATTCTAAAACCAAAATCTACGATTTCTCTAAGAGATTGTTTAAATATATTTCCAATCTTTATATGAACATATGGACAAACCAAAACATCACCTAAAGGTGTAATATATAATCTATTTACAGTTGTGCACCCAAGAATTCCTTCATGAGTTCTATCAAAAGGGTTCCATATATTTCTAACTAAATTTTTATAATCCTTCCTAATTTTTCTTAAATATTCTCTATCTTTATCATCACAGATTATTTCCTCAGCTTTTGCCCACATTCCAGCTGGAACTGCAACATTCAATAAGGTTCTATATTTTTGATCTTTCGAATAATCTAACAATTGTTTCAAATGATCAGTGTGTGCATTGTAATGACCAACTGTAATATTTAAATATGGATCAATTCCTGCATTCTGAACATGTTTTAAACCCTCCATTGCTCTTCTCCAGGAGTCTTTTCTACCCCTAATTTCATCATGAATTTTTTCATCCATACTATCAATACTAACTGAAACTCTGCTTACTCCCGCTTCAGCTAATCTTTTAGCCATTTTTTCATCTAAATAATATCCATTTGTAGTTAGGTATAAATAAAATCTTTCAGGTTTTATTGCTTCAAGTACTTTAAATAATTTTTTTGGCTGAAGTAATAACTCACCGCCCTGAAGATCAAATTCAAAATATCCTAATTCATCAGCTTCATCAGCTAATCTCGCAATCGCATCATAATCCAGATATTCTTTTACATGATCTCCTTTTGGTGAATTAGTGAAACAATACTTACATCTCAAATTACATGCATTGTTAAAATTCAGATCTATTCCTCTTGTCTTGGTACCCACTTTGCCATCATTATATTTAACGTACTCGTAAAAATCTTTAAGCTTTTTAACAAGCCTTGGTTTTTTTAATAAAGGTGAGCTAATTGGCATTTTTTTTTGTAAACTTTTTTATTTCGTCTGGAAGAAGTATTGTAAATGATGAGCTACTCATTATTTGATTATTAATACTGCAATTTGCAGAACATTTTGCAATGCCTCTGTTATATTTTAACATTCTAGTTTTTATATACATTTTATTATTCGGGACAACCTTTTTTTTAAGCTCAAGTTTTTCTGTTGATATCAAATAAACTAATTTTCCTTTTTGATTAGGAACAGTTAATAACATCAATGCTGCCATTTGAACCATAGATTCCATTTGTAAAGCACCTGGCATGTTTGGATCATTCGGCCAATGCACTTTAAAAAACCATTCATCAGAATTTAATTCTTTGTAACCATTTGCAAAATTTTTTGGTTCTACCTCTGCATAATCAATGAATAAATAAGGAGGACGATTTTGCTGATATTCTAAAATTTTTTTTTTATCTAATATTATTTTAGTCAATTGTGATTACTCTTGATAAGTGTTTTAATGTTTCATATCCATCCCATATTACATCTATATCCATAGCTTGTCCTATAGGTACAATTCTATCTACACCATTCAAATTGTTTTTTGTAACAAAATCCAACATCTCTTTTTTGTTAAATCCAAGATATGAAATTGTTTGACATTTTTCAGTTATATATCTTTTTAGTTCACTCATTTTTTTTATTCTTTTTATAAAAAAAATTCCATTTTTTCCTC
>CACOLY010000036.1 GCA_902628195.1 uncultured Pelagibacteraceae bacterium | reverse complement strand
GGTAGTTTTTGGAAGAAATGAAAAATTTTTTTTTTGCAAGATTACTATCAGAATGAGTTTTAACAATATCTCCTTTCTGAAGAGAAATATATTTTTTTTTTGATTTAATTTTTAAATTTTTTTCAATTAAATTTATATATTTGCTTAACTTAATTGGTTTGTTATTTCCTAAATTAAAAATATTATATTTTTTTTGTTTTTTGTAATTTTTTATCAAATTATAAACTCCATCGACTATATCCCCAACATAAGTAAAATCTCTTATATGATTTCCATAATTAAAAACTTCAATTTTTTTATTAGACAAAATATTTTCTGTAAATTTAAATAGTGCCATATCTGGTCTTCCCCAAGGTCCATAAACTGTAAAGAACCTCAATCCAATGCATTTAATATTGAAAAGGTGGCTATAACTATGGGCCATCACCTCATTAGCAATTTTGGTTGCTGCGTAAAATTGGATTGGACGATTTGGATTAAAGTTCTCTTTTAATGGAAATTTTTTAATATTTCCATAAACACTGCTTGTACTAGCAAAAATAAAATTCTTTATTTTTAGTTCTCTACAAACTTCTAATAAATTAAAAAAACCGTTTACATTATTTGTTAGATAATCTCTAGGATTTTTAATAGAATATCTTACTCCAGCCTGAGCTGCTAAGTTAATAATAAATTTAATATTTTTTTTTCTTAAAAAATTTATAAGATTTTTTTTTGATCTAATATCAATTTTTTTAAATTGAAAAAGTTTTTTTTTATCTTTTTTTCTTATTTCTTGTAATCTGTCTTTTTTTAATTTTACATCATAATAATTATTTAAATTATCTATGCCATATACTTTTATATTTTCCGATATTAATTTTATAGATAATTGAGATCCAATAAATCCAGCACAACCAGTTAAAAGTACATTCATTTTAAAAAAATTTAATCATGCCAAACCGCATGTTTCAAAACCCATTTATCGTTATCTTTCTTCCATATATGTTTTGGTCTAAATTTATCTATAGTTTCAAAAAACTTCTCCTCAGAGATATTCATGTATTGAAGACAGTTTTTGAAATATTTTTTTGGAAACTCACCATCATATTTTTTTACTAAACTAACACCTTCATCTCTAGAAATTATTTCATTTCTTATTTCAATACATGCATCTTCAGTAGCTCTACCTCTTCCTGTTTTGATAAACCAAGTATAATGATGTAATCCATCAATTTGATCATCTAAACTGACATATTTTGTGTACGTTCCTTCACTTCTCCCGTCTGGGTTCACCTCAAATTGAGATTTTTCTTTAGCGAAATAAAAATTTTTTTGAGGATTGTAGCTTACAAAATCAGTTATATGGAGGATATTAATATTATTTTCTCTCAAGGTTTCTTTGTCAACTGGCATATAAGGTTTTAAATCAGAATTTGATAAAGAATATTCTTTTTTTATCTCCTCCATTTCTAATCCTGCTAAATATATTTTTTTATTCTTATTATAAGTTTGCCAATCTTTAATATCTTTTTCACCATGAATGTTAAGATCATCTAAATTTGTTTTACCTATTCCTCGTTCCGACATTCCATCACCATAAACCACTAATTTTATATTTTTTTCTAAAGCTACTTTCATTGGAAAACTAGATTGGCCTATTGCAAAAGGTTGAAAAGGATGTAACAAATTTAAGAAAGAAAGTTTGGTCAACAAAGAATGAACTTTTTTATTTGGTGTAAATAAGATATTATCAAAACCAGACTTAATCCAACTTTGAAGATTTTTCCAACCTATTTCAGTGAAAATGCCTGGAGCCCAAGTACATGTTAAAGGGTTCATATTAAATTTTTCTTTAAGATATATGGAGGTAAAAATACTGTCTTTGCCACCACTTCCTGGAACTAAAACATCATATTCACCATTTTTCTTTCTAAAATTATTTAGAATTTTTCCTAACTCACCTTCTCTTGCAGTCCAATCAATTTCTTTTTTTTTTTCATAATATCTACAAGATAAACATATACCAGAGTCATCAAATAAAGCTCTTGGCTTTAAATGGTCATTAGTAAGATCGTGTTGAGGTGTGCTCATAAATCTTTGATTTGATTCAACACATTTTTTACAAAAGTGAATATTATTTAAATTATTATAATTATTTTCAAACATACAAAATTTTATGATATTAAATAAAGAAAATTCTTTTTATACTAATTGGATAAAATTAATCACTTATACTGTTGTAATTAACCCCATAGTGCGGAATTTTTAAAGTAGTGTTTTCTTTTTTTAAATAAGGAATTTTTGCTAGTGGGCAGTATCTATCTGAAAGGATAAATCTTGCAAATTTCTTTTTTTTTGTCGCAACTGAACCATGAATTAAAGCTGAATGTATTAAAAGTGCAGAGCCAGCTTTTACCTCAATTTTTTTTTTTTTAAATTTTGATAAAATATTCTTTTTTAAATGAGAAGAACCAAGTTTATTATCTGAATGATGTTGATAATACCCATTCATATGTGAATTTTCATAAATCATTAATCCTCCTTGATCACCTGTTGCATCAAATAATGGAGCCCAAATAAAAAGGAAATCTCTTGCACATTGATTTGTTTCTTGATGTGGATCCAGAAATCTTTCATTTTCTGAGTCATGTATATGAACAGCTGGTCTTCCTGAGAAAACAACTTTAGTTTTGAAGTAAGATTTTACAATGTCAATAATTTTTTTATCATGAAGTAACTTCAAAGTATTTAATTCGAAA
>CACOLY010000035.1 GCA_902628195.1 uncultured Pelagibacteraceae bacterium | reverse complement strand
ATAACCCATTATGAACAATCTCACTAGATACATTGTTATATAATTCTAATACCGTCCAAAAGTTGAATCAACACAGGGAGAAATATGAGTAGATCAAAATCGCTCTACAATGCAGATTTAGCACCAACTCCATCAAATAAAAAGAATTGGGGATGGTTCGAAATCTTTAACGTATGGGCAAACGATGTTCAGAGTTTATTTGGATATACTTTGGCAGCATCATTATTCCTAGCTTCAGGTTTAAATGGCTGGGCAGTATTTTTAGCTTTAATACTCGCTGGCTTTTTTATTATGTGGTTAGTAAATTTATCTGGAAAACCAAGTGTTAAGCATGGGATTCCATATCCAGTATTCGCTCGAGTAAGTATGGGTGTATTTGGAGCAAATTTTCCAGCAATGGCTAGGGGGTTGGTTGCAATGTTCTGGTACGGAGCACAAACATATGCTGCATCGACTGCTGTGGCACTTTTAATTACAGCTATTACTGGCAATCCAGGCACTGAGATGTTTTTAGGAATGACAGGAGTAATGTGGGTGTCATTTATATTTGTATCAGGATTTCAAGTTTACTTATTCTGGCAAGGTATAGATCTTGTAAAAAGATTCTTGAACTTTGCAGGACCAGCAGTTTATGTTGTTATGGTTCTATTGATGCTAGTAATCTGGTTTAAAGCTGGGGGAAATCTTTTATCAGAAGTTGGTGATATATTTTCTGGTGGAGCACGTTCAGGTGGATTTGAAGGCTTAGGTTCATTTGGAGCATTTTTAGCAGTATTTTCAATTATGGTAGGATATTTTGCTGCTGTAGTAATTAACTTTGGAGACTTTGCTAGATTTGTTAAAAATGAGGATGAAATGAAAAAAGGTAACCTATGGGGATTAGTAGGTAACGTTGTTTTCTTCTCATTCATTACTTTAATGATTACTGGAGGAACAATTGCAATCTTTGGAGAATATGTTGCAAGTCCAACAGATATGGTAGCTAAAGTAGATAATATTGTATTAACTGTTGTTGCAGCATTTGCATTTTTTGCAGCTACAGTTGGTATAAATATGGTTGCAAACTTTATACCTCCTGCGTACGACCTTGCAAACTTAATGCCAAGCAAAATTAATTTCAGAATTGGTGGTTTAATAACTGCTGGTTTTGGATTTGTAATTGGTGGTATGTGGGTTGCTGTAATCACTCAAATGGGAATGTTTCCATTTGTAAACACTTTAGGTGCAATACTAGCTCCAGTATTTGGTATAATGATTACTGATTACTATATAATCAAAAAACAAAAATTAGATGTTGATGATTTATTCTCTGACTCACCAAGTGGGAGATATCATTATAATGGTGGTTTCAATGGTAAGGGAATGTTGGCTTGGGCTTTATCTGGCTACATTGCTGTTGGAACAGTTTGGCCAAACATTTTATTTTTAGGTTTAGATGATTTCTTCGCTAACTTAGGTGGTGGCGGAGGATATGCTTGGATAATTGGAGCATCATTAGGTGCTGTAATTCATTTAGCTATCTCTTCAAGAAAATAACTTTTAGTTAATAACTTAAAAGCCTGGCGGATTTATTTCGCCAGGCTTTTTTTTTAAATCTCCATATCAATTTCATTTAAAGTTGGCATTGAGTCACCTGCTCCTAACCTTGTTGTAGATAGGCCTGCAACAGTATTGGCTAGCTCTAAACAATCTTTTATTTTTTTTCCTTTAAGTAATGCTAATGAAAATCCCCCATTAAAAGCATCTCCTGCTCCAGTGGTATCGATTGCTCTAACTTTTCTAGCTTTGATATAAATTTCATCTTTACCGTTTGAATAAAATACACCTTTTTCCCCCAATGTAATTATTACATTTTTAATTCCCATTTTTATGAGCTCATTGGCGCTTTTTCTTGCATCATTTTCATCAGAAATCTTTACAGAAGTATAAAATTCTGCTTCAGTTTCATTAGGAGTAAAATAGTCAACTAATTCAAAAAAATCTCTACTCAATTCACATGCTGGAGCTGGATTTAAAATATTAATTAAACCGTATTTTCTGGCTATTTTTAAACAGTGTAATGTAACATCTAACGGTACTTCTAACTGAGTTAGAAATATTTTTGATCTTGTAATTAAATCAGTATCTATTTCATTTATTCTTAAACTGGAGGGGGCTCCTCTAACTACTGTAATCGAATTTTTTCCTGTATTTCTATCAACATGTATACCAGCAACGCCTGTTTTATGTTTATCTGAAATAATAATATTAGATGTGTCTATATTATCTTTTTTAAGCTCATTAATAGCAAGTTGTCCATACTCATCATTACCTAATTTAGAAATAAAATTAACTTTTCCTCCTAATCTTGAAATAGCTATTGCTTGATTACATCCTTTTCCACCTGGGCCAATATTATAACTATCACCTAAAATAGTTTCACCAATTGTTGGAATTTTATTTCCCGAAAAACTTATATCTGCTACAAATATTCCAAGAATAGTAAGTTCACTCATCAAATTTGAAAATCAATACTTATATTTTCTTCTTTTAAATAATGAATTATAAGATTGTCACCTTCACCTTTTCTATCTACAACTAAGAAATTCATGTCCTCAGTGGATATTAATGGAAAGTGCCAGATGCCAGGATTGTAATTAATTCCTATACCTTTAGGTATAATAAATGCCTCAACTCTATTTAAATCAGGTTTGTCACCCTCTGGAGCAACAAAAGATAAAAAAACAGTTTCTTTCATTGGAATAAATGCCTGGCTTCCTAATGGATGTTTTTCCATCATATCAATTTTCATTGGAAATGATCTTTTTAAAGCCGAAAAAATACAAATTGTTGACTCTCCATTATTT
>CACOLY010000034.1 GCA_902628195.1 uncultured Pelagibacteraceae bacterium | reverse complement strand
AAAATGCTTTTATAAAATTTTTAAAATTGTTAATAAATAAATGACAAAAATTGCAATAATTGGAGCTGGGCCATGCGGTTTGTCTATGCTCAGATCTTTTGAATTAGCTGAAAAAAATGGTGAGAAAATCCCTGAAATTGTTTGTTTTGAAAAACAAGAAGATTGGGGAGGATTGTGGAATTATAATTGGAGAACTGGTTCAGATCAATATGGAGATCCAATTCATAATAGTATGTATAGATATCTTTGGTCCAATGGACCAAAAGAATGTTTAGAATTTGCAGATTATTCTTTTGATGAACATTTTGGAAAACCTATACCCTCCTTTCCTCCTAGAGCAGTTTTGTATGACTACATTGTTGGAAGAGTAAACAAAGGAAAAATGAAAAGTAAAATCAAATTCAATACAAGAGTGGTAAATACAATTTATAAAAATAATAAATTCGAAGTTAGTTATCAAGATAAAGTTAATGATAAAGTATTAAAAGACAATTTTGATTTTGTAGTAGTGTCCACTGGACATTTTTCAGTTCCCTTTATCCCAGAATACGAGGGGATGAATTCTTTTCCTGGAAGAATTATGCACTCTCATGATTTTAGAGATGCAGAGGAATTTAGAAATAAAGATGTAATTGTTTTAGGAAGCAGCTATTCTGCTGAAGATGTGGCTCTTCAATGTAATAAATATGGAGCTAAAAGTGTAACAATTGGATATAGACATAATCCAATGGGATTTAAGTGGCCAAAAGGAATGAAAGAAGTTCATTACTTAGATAGATTAGAGGGGAAAAAAGCAATTTTTAAAGACGGTACAGAACAAGAGGCAGATGTTGTAATTTTATGCACTGGTTATCTTCATCATTTTCCTTTTTTAGAGGAAAATTTACAATTAAAAACAAGAAACAGGCTTTACCCACCAAAATTATACAAAGGTGTTGTTTGGCAAGATAATCACAAACTTTTATACCTTGGTATGCAAGATCAATTTCATACATTTAACATGTTTGATTGTCAGGCTTGGTATGCAAGGGATGTGATAATGAATAAAATAAAAATCCCAAATGATAAAGAAATTGAGAGTGACATTAATAAATGGGTTGCTAAGGAAGAAAAATTAGAAAATCCAGATCAAATGATAGATTTTCAAACAGAGTACACAAAAGAACTTCATGAGATGTCTGATTATCCTAAAATTGATTTTGAATTAATCAGAAAACATTTTAAAGAATGGGAGCACCATAAAGTTGAAGATATAATGACTTATAGAAATAAATCTTTTTCATCCCCAGTTACTGGCTCTGAAGCACCAATACATCATACGCCATGGGCTAGTGCTATGGATGACTCACTTAAAACTTTTTTAAATAAATAATTTAAAAATTAAGCTATACCAAGATGTTGTTTTCTTTTTTCAACCCAAGTTCTAATCAAATTATCAAATATTAAACCAATAAACGCAACACAAATACCAAGTGTTAATCCAATTCCTGCGCCATTTTTATCTGACAGTGCTTTAAGAATATATTGACCTAAATCCTCAGTTCCAATGAACGCTCCAATAATAACCATAAATAATGCAAACACGATTGTTTGATTTAAACCTAGCATCATATGTGGAAATGCTAGAGGAAATTCTATTTTAGTTAATCTTTGAAATTTATTCACACCTGACATTGTTGCTGCATCATGTAAAGCCGTTGGAACACTTCTAAGTCCCTCAATAGTATATCTTGTTGCTGGAATTGTTGCATAAACAATGACAGCTATTAAGACTGATGTATCCGTAATACCGAAAAGCATCATTACTGGAATTAAATAAACAAAAGATGGAAATGTTTGAAAAATATCACACACACCTAACATAAAATTAGCTGAGTGTTTATTCTGAAAACATAAAGTTCCAACAGTAAATCCAATTATACAAGAGACTATTACACCAAAAGTTGCCATATAAGTTGTGACTAAAGCTCTGTCCCACCAAGGACTTAGGGCTATAAATAATGTCAATCCACTAACAACTAAAGCTGAACGAACTCCTCCAATTAAATATCCTGCTCCTACAACTAAAACTAACGTAGCAACAGCTGGCATTCTTAAATACAAAGCTCTCATTGGTTGAAGAACTTCTACAATCAACCACGTATTAAAAGCTTTTATATAAACAAAAAAAGTATCAAAAATCCAATCTACTCCTTTGTTCCAAAAGTCAGCTGTTGATATTCCTTTATTATGTGGAACTTCAAATAAATAATTAAATCCTTGTTTGAAATAAAAAGACCCTAAATAAGCCAGTGCAATTCCAATAAAAACTGCAATACCAAAATATATTGCATTTTTGTTTCGCTCATAAAAAGTTAGATTGCCAAAATAATCTACTTGCTTATTTGCCCATGCAAGAGACATTTTATCTAATAAAATTGCAATTAAACTTATGCAAAGACCTGCCTCTAATGCAAGTCCAATATTTAACTGATTTAAAGCTAACAATAAATTAAACCCTAAACCTTTTGCACCAATAAAGGCTGATATAACTGCCATTGAAAAACAAACCATAATTACTTGGTTTACCCCAATTAAAATATCTCTTCTTGCTGTTGGAATTAATACTTTAAACATTAGTTGCCAATTATTACATCCACTCATTCTGCCAGCTTCAATAACTTCTGGTGGTACCGCTCGTAAACCAATTAGTGTTAATAATATCATTGGAGGGACAGCAACAATCATAGTAATAATTACTGCAGCATGATCACCAACTCCAAAAAGTACAAGTGCAGGCACTAACACAGCATATTGTGGCATTGTCTGCATAACTAATAATATTGGATATAGAGCTTTCTCCACACGCTTATTTTTAAAAGCAGCAATTCCTAATCCCAAGCCAAAAACGAAAGATAAAGGTGCCGCTACTAATATAAATGAAAGTGTTTGCATTGAAGGTTTCCATTGACCAAAAATGGAAATATAAACCATTACTAAGCCTGCAAATAAAGCTAAACCCTTGCCACTCAATTTATAAGCCAAAATTGCTGCACCAGCAGCTACTATGGTCCATGGCAAACCTGGCATTTTC
This sequence comes from uncultured Pelagibacteraceae bacterium, assembly GCA_902628195.1. GTDB lineage: Bacteria > Pseudomonadota > Alphaproteobacteria > Pelagibacterales > Pelagibacteraceae > Pelagibacter. The sequence continues at coordinate 111 of CACOLY010000034.1, read as the reverse complement.
GCCCAAGAATTTGATCCTACAAAATCCCAGCTTGTAAAGGCAACAATAGTTTTAAGACCTCCTAATAAAATATCTCTAATCAATTCAATCAAAAATGTCATAATTGATGTT
>CACOLY010000033.1 GCA_902628195.1 uncultured Pelagibacteraceae bacterium | reverse complement strand
ATAATGCGGAAGTTTGATAAGAAAAAATTACCAAGTAGACATACCTCTTTAGGTGCTGATAGAGCTCCACATAGATCTTTTTATTACGCAATGGGTGAAACTGAAAAAGATGTCTCAAAACCATTTATAGGAGTTGTATCTACATGGAATGAAGCCGCTCCATGCAACATTGCTTTAATGAGACAAGCTCAGTCAGTTAAAAAGGGGGTACGAGCCTCAGGAGGTACACCAAGAGAATTTTGTACTATTACAGTTACAGATGGTATTGCAATGGGTCATGAAGGAATGAAATCTTCACTCATTTCAAGAGAAGTTATTGCAGATAGTGCTGAATTAACGGTGAGAGGTCACTGTTATGATGCATTAGTAGGTATTGCAGGTTGTGATAAATCTTTACCAGGATTAATGATGTCAATGGTTAGATTAAACGTACCGAGTGTTTTTATTTATGGTGGATCAATACTTCCAGGTAAATATAAAGGCAAAGATGTAACAGTTGTTGATGTTTTCGAAGCTGTTGGAAAACATTCATCAGGGCAAATGTCAGCAAAAGAATTGAGAAAATTAGAATTAGTTGCTTGTCCCACTGCGGGGGCATGTGGTGGTCAGTTTACAGCAAATACAATGGCTTGTGTGTCTGAAGCAATTGGATTAGCATTACCATATTCCGCAGGAACACCAGCCCCTTACGAAGAAAGAGACAAATATGCAAAAGCTAGTGGTAAAATGGTAATGGAACTATTAGCAAAAGGAATTAAACCAAGGGATATCGTTACAAGAAAGTCTTTAGAAAATGCAGCAACTATTGTTGCAGCGACAGGTGGCTCTACAAATGCTGCTTTACATTTACCTGCAATTGCAAATGAAGCTGGAATTAAATTTGATTTAATGGACGTTGCAAAAATATTTAAGAAAACTCCTTATCTTGCAGACTTAAAACCAGGCGGAAAGTATGTTGCAAAAGATATGTGGCAAGCAGGTGGAGTACCAATGTTATTAAGAACTCTTTATGATGGTGGTTATATTCACGGAAGTTGTTTGACTGTAACTGGAAAAACTATGAAAGAAAATTTAAAAAGTATTAAATTCAATCCTAAGCAAAAAGTTTTAAGAGCTTATAATAGACCTTTATCACCAGATGGAGGTGTTGTAGGATTAAAAGGAAATTTAGCTCCAGAAGGTGGAATTGTAAAAATAGCAGGTTTAAAAAAATTACAATTTACTGGAAGAGCAAGATGTTTTGATAATGAAGAAAGTGCAATGAAAGCTGTTCAAACTAGAAAATATAAAGATGGTGATGTAATCATTATTAGATATGAAGGACCAGTAGGTGGTCCTGGTATGAGAGAAATGCTTTCAACAACTGGTGCAATTTATGGTCAAGGAAAAGGAGAAAAGGTTGCTTTAATTACTGATGGAAGATTCTCAGGTGCAACCCGTGGCTTTTGTGTTGGTCATGTTGGTCCAGAAGCAGCTTTAGGTGGGCCCATTGCTCTTTTACGTAACGGTGATGTGATTGACATTGATGCTAAGAAAGGAACAATTAATGTCCGATTAAGTAAAGCTCAATTAGCTTCAAGAAAAAGAAAATGGAAAGCTAAAAAATCTGATTTTGGATCAGGAACACTTTGGAAATATGCTCAAACAGTTGGACCTGCTTATTTAGGTGCACCAACTCATCCTGGTAAGAAAAAAGAAGTAAAGGAATACTCAAAAATTTAATGAAAATACGCCCAGTTATTTTATGTGGTGGTGCTGGAACACGACTTTGGCCAAACTCAAGAAAACATCAGGCTAAACAATTTATAGATTTTGGTAATTGGACTTTACTAGGTAAAACTTTACAGAGGGTTAAAGCATCAATATTTGACCCACCAATAATAAGCACAAATACAAAATATCTAAAACAAGTTAAACAACATTTAAAAAAATATAAAATAAGAAAATTTAAGATAGTTTTAGAGCCATCTAAAAGGAATACTGCACCAGCTATTTTAAGTACGGCATTAATAAAGGATATTCCAAATGAACAACCGTTAATGTTTTTGGCAGCTGATCATTTAATAGAGAAGACAAGCTTGTTCAATAAAGCTATAAAAAAAAATCAAAAGAAACTTACTCAAAATAATATCTTTATTTTTGGGATTAAACCAAAAATGCCCTCTAGTGAGTTTGGTTATTTTTTAACAAGAAAAGATAAAGTGACTAGATTTGTAGAGAAACCTCAAGAGGCTAGAGCCAAGCAAATTATTAGTAAAAAGGGTTACTGGAATTCTGGAATGTTTTATTTGAGGAAAGATTCAATAATAAATAATTTCAAAAAATATCAACCAAAAATTTATAGAAACTGCAATAAAGCTGTAACAAAAGCAAAATATAAGAATGATGTTTATTATTTAGACAAACAATCTTTTACTAAAGCTACAGCAAAATCATTTGATTATGCGATATTAGAAAAAACTAAAGATATTAATGCCATCAAATTAGATATACCTTGGTCTGACCTTGGATCTTGGAAAGAAATTTGCAAAATGTATGGCAGGAACAAACAAAAATACTTTAAAAAGAAAAATGTATTTTATCGCCCATGGGGAAGATATGTAAATTTGTTTAATGGAAAAGATTTTTTAATAAAAGAGTTATACGTTAAACCCAAAGGTATTTTAAGCTTACAAAAACATTTTCACAGGTCTGAACATTGGGTTGTTACACAAGGCAAACCAAAAATTACTTTAAATAAAAAATCTTTTGTAAAGAAACCTGATGAAACAATTTTTATACCTTTAGGAGCTGTTCATAGAATAGCTAACCCTTACAAAAAACCAGTAAAGATAATTGAAGCGCAAATAGGTTCTATTCTTAAAGAGACAGACATTGTAAGATTTGAAGATGTATATGGGAGAGTTAAAAATTAATCTAAAAGAGATTCTACGTATTCCCAATTAATTAATTTTTCTACAAAGTTATTTAAATATTCGGGTCTTCTATTCTTGTAATCAATGTAATATGAATGTTCCCAAACATCGCAACCTAAAATTGGTTTCATATTTTCTATTAAGGGATTTGCTGCATTGGCAGTTTTAGTTACAACTAATTTGCCATTACTAACTGATAACCAACACCACCCTGAACCAAATTGTGTTGTTCCGGCTTGAATAAAATCTTTTTTAAATTGTTCAACACTACCTAAATCATCAACAATTCTTTTTTCTAATT
>CACOLY010000032.1 GCA_902628195.1 uncultured Pelagibacteraceae bacterium | reverse complement strand
CAGGAAGTTTTGGAACAAAATTTGTTAAAAAAATTTTAAGCACAAATACTAAATTAGAAAGGTTAGTAATATTTAGTAGAGATGAATTGAAACAATCAAAATTAAAAGAGATTTATCCTGTAAATAAATATCCAATGATAAGATTTTTTTTAGGAGATGTAAGAGATAAAGATAGACTTAATCGGGCTTTTAACAATATAGATTTAGTTATTCATGCTGCCGCACTTAAGCAAGTACCAACTGCTGAGTATAACCCTATGGAATTTATTATGACAAATATTATAGGAGCATCTAATGTGATAGAAGCTGCCGCAGATCAAAAAGTAAAAAAAGTAATTGCATTATCGACAGATAAAGCTTGTGCTCCAATAAATTTATACGGAGCAACAAAACTTTGTAGTGATAAATTATTCATTGCAGCAAATAATTATACAGCTAATAAAGTTTCATTTTCAGTTGTTAGGTATGGTAACGTAATGGGTTCAAGAGGATCAATTTTACCTCTTTTTTTAAAGCAAAAAAATCAAGGTTTTTTTACTATAACCAATCAAGAGATGACAAGGTTTAATATTACTTTGGATCAAAGTGTAAATTTTGTTTTAAAAATATGTAATATTTCAAAAGGTTATGAAATTTTTGTTCCTAAAATACCATCATTTAAAGTTACTGATTTAGCAAAAGCTATAAATAAAAAAAATAAAATTAAAATCATTGGTATTAGACCAGGTGAGAAAATACACGAGGAAATGATAACTAGTTCAGATAGCAGAGCTGCTATCGAAATGAAGGATTTTTTTGTAATATGTCCTCCTGGAGATGATAAAACTTTAGATTATTATAGAGCAAATTCAAAAGGAAAGTTAGTTAGTAAAGATTTTTCTTATAATTCTAAAAATAATGAAAAGTTCCTTTCAGTGCGTGAATTACAGAAATTAATTGATTAACTTTAAGATGTTAAAATTTCACCCTTATAGTAAGCAAAATGTTGATAGATCAGATATAAATGCTGTAACTAGTGTTTTAAAAAGCAACTATCTTACCCAAGGTGATAAAGTACCTAAATTTGAAAAATACTTATCAAAATATACTGGTGCTAAATATGTAAGTGCAGTTAATAGCGCAACTAGTGGCTTATTTTTGGCATGCAAAGCACTTGGTTTAAAAAAAAATGATATAGCATGGACAGTAACAAATTCTTTTGTAGCATCTTCTAATTGTGTACTTCATTGTAATGCTAAAATAGATTTTATTGATATAAATAATGAGGATTTCAATATTGATATAGATTTAGTAGAGAAAAAATTAAAAAAAACTCCAAAAAATAAATTACCAAAAATTATAATCCCAGTTCATTTCGCTGGTAAACCATATGATCAAAAAAGATTATATAACCTATCATTAAAATATAAATTCAAAATAATCGAAGATGCATCCCATGCAATTGGTGCTTTAAATGATAAACAGAAAGTAGGAAATTGTAAATGGAGTGATGTAGTAGTTTTTAGTTTTCATCCAGTAAAAATAATTTCAACTGGAGAAGGAGGTGCTACTCTTACTAATAACAAAAAAATAGATGAAAAAATTAAAAATCTTAGAACACATGGAATTACAAGAGACTTGAAAAAATTGAATATTAAAGAAAATGGCTACTGGTATTATGAACAAATCAATTTAGGATTTAATTTTCGAATGTCAGATATTCATGCAGCCCTTGGAATTAGTCAACTAAAAAGAATTGAAAAATTTATCAGATATAGAAATAAAATTTCAAAATTTTATAGAGAAAAATTAAAAGATTTGCCAATCAGTTTTCAAAAAATGAGTATAAAACTAAGGTCTTCTTATCACCTGTTTGTGATCAAACTTTTAAACAAAAGTAATATTCAAAATTATAAAAAAATTTTTAATTTTTTGAGAAAAAATAATATTCTTGTAAATCTTCACTATCTCCCAATACACACTCACCCATATTATAAAAAATTTGGATTTAGAGAAGGAGATTTCCTAAATGCTGAAAAATATAGTAAATCAGCTTTATCAATACCTATATATTATGGTCTTAAAACTAATGAACAATTGCTGATTATTAAGAAGATAAAAAAAGCTTTAATTAAATACAGTTAGTTTAAAATTACAAAATTATATGAACATGTTTAAAAATTATAATAATGTTGCTGTCATAGGAATGGGTTATGTTGGTTTGCCACTTCTCAAACAATTTTTAAAATATGGTTATAAAGTTGTAGGTTTTGATAAAAATAAAATGAAAATATCAAAATTAAAAAAAGAATATCGATCAAAAAATCTAAGATTTTCATCGAATAATCTGGATTTATTTAAAAGTAATTTTTTTGTTGTATGTGTGCCTACACCAATCAATAAAAATAAAAAACCTGATTTGAGTTTTTTAAAAAATGCATCTTTAATTGTGGGAAAAAATTTAAAAAAAGGAGATATAGTGGTTTATGAATCCACAGTTTTTCCTGGTTGCACTGAGGAATATTGTATTCCAATATTAGAGAAGTCCTCTAAATTAAAATTCAACAAAGATTTTTTTTGTGGATATTCACCTGAAAGAATTAATCCTGAGGATAAAAAATATACAATAGATAAGATTATAAAAGTAACAAGTGGATCAAATAAATTTTCATCTAATATAATTGATAAAATTTATAAAAGTATTATTCCTGCAGGCACTTATAAAACAAAAACAATTAGAGAAGCCGAAGCTGCAAAGGTTATTGAAAATATACAAAGAGATTTGAATATTGCTCTAATTAACGAATTATCAATAATTTTTGATAAGATGAATTTAAATATATTTGAGATATTAAAAGCAGCATCAACAAAATGGAATTTTATAAAATTTAAACCAGGCTTAGTAGGAGGACATTGTATTGGAGTCGATCCGTATTATCTTACATACAAGGCTCAACAACTAAATTATAATCCAAAAGTTATACTTTCAGGTAGAGAGATCAATGATAACATGTCAAAAGAAATCGCAAACAAAGTTATCAAACATCTCAATAAAAATTTTATCAGAATATATAAAAAAAAAATTTTAATATTAGGTTTTTCTTTTAAAGAAAATTCTAGAGATATAAGAAATACAAAAGTAATTGATTTATATAATTATTTAAAAAAAAAAAAATATTCTATCGATATATATGATCCGATAGTTGATAAAATAGATGTTCAAAAAAAATATAAAGTTAATCTTAAAAATAGGATAGATAATAAAGGATATCACGCAATTATAGTGGCTGTTCCTCATGATAAGATAAAAAAACAATTAAATAAAAAAATAATTAAAAATATTAGCGAAAAAAATTCAATCATAATAGATTTGAAAAACTCACTATAATTTGATTATATGACGCGTTACCTATTCACAACCTTAAGAGAAAAAAAATTTTCAAATTCTTTTTTTCTCTTTGATGAAAGTAAATTAAATAAAAAGAAATACTATGTTCCAAAATATCATTGGAATAGTTTGAGCAAAAAAAAAAAAGATTATATCTATCTATCGAATCTATATAAAAGACTACTTTTTTCACTTCATAAACAATTGAATAAA
>CACOLY010000031.1 GCA_902628195.1 uncultured Pelagibacteraceae bacterium | reverse complement strand
TAATTAATTTTTTCCTTTTTCATTAAAGAATTTTTAAATTTATGAGTTTTGTTAGCTGATAATTTTGTATTCTTTAATAAATATTTCCATTTATTTGAGGAGCTTACAATTTGTTTAGAACTTTTAGATGGTAAATAAGCAGCTTGTAAAGAACAGTAATTAGGATAATTTCCTTTAAAATGATGAGTTGAAATTTCAATTTTATCAATAGAGTTTCCATCAATAGAATTTATAATTAACCAGTCATTTCCTTTACCTCTTCGTCTTCTGGTCTCCCAACCGTCACCCATATTTTTTGCTTTACCAGGAGCTAAAACATTCTCAGCTTTTCCAAAATGTTCATTGTTACAAGCAATAACTGAGGCTCCATCTAATAATGAAGCAAGATTTATTTTTTTATTCTTAAATACTTTTGATTTTGCAATGGACCCATACAATCTCAATCTAGCAACACCACCATCAGGAAAAATGTTAAATTTGATGTGCGTAAATACTTTGTTGCTTTTTACTGAAAAAAAATGGTGTGAATTAGCTTTAACTTTTTTTTTTGAAAGAATTGAAATCCATTTAAATTGTTTGATTTTATTTGAATTGGAATTAACTCCTTCAATTGAGACCATTGAAGGTTGATTGCCGTTAAAATGAGATGTGTCCACATCAATTTTAGAAATTTTTCCTGGCTTACCGAGTTTTAAAATGATGTAATCATGTCCAGAAGTTCTTTTTCTTCTAGACTCCCATCCATCCATCCATTTTCCATGTTTATCAAATACACCTTCTTTAAATACAGGAGTAGTTGGACTAATAATCCTATTAGCTGATGCAAAAAAATCATCAGTTTTATAAATAACTTTAGTACCTAATCTTGGTTGCGCCAAATCAATTAATCCATTTGTAAATATTACTTTTTCTTTCATATTATGAGTAATTTTTAATCCAATGCTTAGCTATATCAATTCTTTTACAAATCCAAACATCATCAAACTCTAAAACATAATCTAAAAATTTTTTTAAAGATTGGATTCTGCCTGGTCTACCAATTAATCTACAGTGTAAACCAACGGACATCATTTTAGGATTTGTTTTACCCTCTTCGTATAAAGCATCAAAACTATCTTTTAAATAATTATAAAAATGATCACCAGTGTTAAACCCTTGGTTCGTAGCAAATCTCATATCATTATTATCCAAAGTGTAAGGGATGATAAGTTGTTTCTTTTTGCCTCTATATTCCCAATAAGGTAAATCATCACTATAAGAATCGCTATCATACATAAAATTTCCATCATCAAAAACTAAATCTCTTGTGTTTGGGCTACATCGACCAGTGTACCAACCTAATGGTCTTGAACCAAAAATTTCTTTAATTGTATTTATAGCTTGTTTCATATGTTTTTTTTCAACAGATTTTTTTATATTTTGATAATCAATCCATCTATAACCATGGGCAGCAACCTCATAATTACCTTTTTTAATCGCCTCACAAACTTCAGGGTTTTGTTTTAAAGCTAGTCCAACGCCAAAAATAGTTACTGGAATTCTTTTTTCTTTAAACAAATTATTTAATCTCCAAAAACCAGCTCTAGAACCATACTCATAAATAGACTCCATACTAATATGTCTTCCTTTTATTGCTTTGGCACCAATTATTTCTGATAAAAAAGTTTCGGAATATTTATCTCCATTTAAAACACAATTTTCTCCACCCTCCTCATAATTTAAAACAATTTGAAGTGCTAACCTAGCGTTATTTGGCCAACTAATTTTTCTTCCTTTGGCGCCATAACCTATAAAATTTCTGTTATTTTTTTTTGGCATTTTAGATTGTATCATCTTTTATAATTAAAATTTAGTTATTTTTTTTTTCCACTAGGTACTCAAAATTTTGAGTTGTTTCATTTACTTGTAAAAGCTTTGCTCCATTTCTAAAATGAAATCTGCTTGCCATTTCTGTTAACGGAGACAAAGTTACTAATCTATTAAGATGATTAGATTTTTTAATTTTCTTAAAAACTTCTTTCACGATTAATTTACCTCCTCCTTTTTTTTTAGACCAAACAGTATAAGCGATAGCTATTTTTCCAACGTTTTGATCTCTTTGTGCACTTTGTAAAAATGCATCATGACTAAATTTGTCTAACTCCTCCACATTTTTGGGTATTTCATTAGTATAAGCAAAACACATTACAGCATGAATTTCTCCCATATATTTTACTCCATAAATTTTTCGTCCATAACTTCTTCGGAAAATTAAATCTAACTCAGGCCTTACAGGGTCTTCTTCTACATTGCATTCTTTAAGTTCGACTAATTCAGCCCCTTTTACCCAGTCAAAAAAAGTGTCGATATTTTTATTTAAAATTTGTTTATTTTTTCTAATTCTAGCTTTAATTCTAGGTTTAAATTTTTTGATTATTTCCATATTTGAATTTTTTAATAATACAACAATATCAATATAATTATTAAAATTATAAAAAGTATGATCGCTAAAACATAATTTATTTTAAAATTAAATTTCTTAAAAATCATTTCATTTATCTTTTCCCAAAAAAGAACAATTAAAAAAAGAATTATTGCTGGAATAATAAATTTAATCATCGTTTTTGCATAAAGTTGTTATCATTAAAAGTGCTTAACTAGACCAGAAATAGGTCGGTTAAGATTTTATGTTATAACCCTTTTTAAGTAGTATTGATACTGCAATTACACAAATTATAAAAAATGTAACCATTAATCCTACGCTTATCCAAATATTGAAATCAGAAATACCATAAAATGAATATCTCAAACCATTTATAAGATATACAACAGGATTGAAATAAGTAATCATTTGCCAAAATTCAGGTAACATATCTAGTGAATATAAACTTCCTCCCAAAAAAACCATAGGTGTTATTACTAAAGATGGAACAATAGACATTTGCTCAAAATCTTTACTAATTAATCCAATTAAAAAACCAAACAAGGCAAAAGTAAATGAAACCAAGATTAATAAAAAAATCATTAAAAAAGGAAATTGAACCTGTACTTCAACAAAAAATAATGAAGTACAGAATATAACTAAACCAACAATTAGTGTTTTTGTAGCACCTGCGCTTACAAAAGCTAATACAATTTCAAATGTTGAAATTGGAGCAGCTAAGATTTCATATATTGTTCCATTAAATTTAGGAAAAAAAATTCCAAAAGATGTGTTGCTTATAGATTGAGTCAATAAAGTTAACATTAAAAGACCAGGGACAATATACGATCCATAACTTATACCATCTATATTTTGAACATAACCTCCAATTACTGAACCAAAAACAATAAAATATAACGAAGTTGATATCACTGGAGATAAAAGTGATTGTCCAAGAGTTCTTCTGAAACGATCCATCTCATGCAAATAGATAGCTTGTAAACCATAAAAATTAATTTTCATTATTTTCTCTCACCAATGAAACAAATATTTTTTCTAGATTACTCTGTTCAGTTTTTAAATCTCTTAACTTTAATCCAGAATCTTTTATATCTTGTAAAAGATTTGTTATACCTGTTTGTTTTTCTTTAAGATCGTATGTGTAATTAAGTGACATTTTATTATTACCAATTACTAAATTATATTTTTTTAGTGAGTCTGGTATTTCAATCAGCTCATTCTGTAATTCCACAATTAATTTTTTATTTCCCATTTTTTTAAGTAATTCTTTTTTTTTTTCAACAATGATAATTTCACCTTGATTAATAACGCCTACTCTATCTGCAATTGCCTCTGCCTCTTCTATATAATGTGTTGTAAGAATTATAGTTACTCCTGTTTCCCTTAAAGATTGGACAACCTTCCACATTTCTTGTCTTAATTCAACGTCTACTCCAGCAGTTGGCTCATCTAAAAATAAGATTTGTGGTTCATGAGATAATGCTTTTGCAATTAAGACTCTCCTTTTCATTCCTCCTGATAATTGACGGAGTATTAAATCTTTTTTATCCCAGAGACTTAATTGTTTTAGAACTTTTTCAATGTGAGATGGATTAGATTTTTTTCCGTAAAGACCTCTAGAATAAGAAATATTATTAAAAACTGTTTCGAATTGTTCTAATGTTAACTCTTGTGGTACTAATCCAATTCTAGTTCGAGTTTCTTTGTAATCATCTATTATATCAAAGCCCTCTACAGAAACTTTTCCATAAGTAGGTTTAACTATACCACAAATGATATTTATAAGAGTTGTTTTACCTGCCCCATTAGGACCTAGCATTGCAAAAATTTCACCTTTTTTAATATTTAAATTGATATTTT
>CACOLY010000030.1 GCA_902628195.1 uncultured Pelagibacteraceae bacterium | reverse complement strand
AGATTTTTAAATCAAAATATGCTGCTATTCTTAATATATCTCCAGATCATATTGAAAGACATAAAACTCTAAAAAGATATATTAAAGCTAAATTTAAATTATTAAAAAATCAATCAAAAAAAAATTTTGCATTTGTTAAAAAAGATGATTTCCTTATCAATAAAGAATTAAAAGCTAACAGGCTAAATTGTAAAATTATAAAAGTTAACACAAAAAAAAATAATAGACTGATAGAAAATACAAAAAATATATATTTTCTGACCGATACAAATAAAGAAAATTTTTTATTTGCTTTTGAGATATCTAAAATACTAAAACTTAAACAAAGGTTAATAGAGGAAACAATTCATAGATTTAATGGATTAGAATTTCGTCAACAAATCATTTTTAAAAGAAAATTTCTTACAATTATTAATGACTCCAAATCTACAAGTTTTTCATCTTCTATAGGAGTCCTAAAATCCAATCAAAATATTTATTGGTTATTAGGGGGAATTCCTAAGAAAGGAGATAAATTTAGTCTCCCAAAAAAATATTTTAAAAATATCAAAGCTTTTGTATATGGTAAAAATAAAAAATTTTTTAATGAAAAACTAAAAAATAAAATTGAATATAAAAATTTTAATAATCTAAAAGATGCACTAAAAAAGGTTTTTTTAATTATTAATAAGAAAAAATTTATTTATAAAACAATATTGTTTAGTCCATGTGCAGCATCATTTGACAGTTTTAAAAATTTTGAAGACAGAGGTTCTTATTTTAACAATCTGATTAAAAGTTATCTAAATGGTGCAAAATAGATCAATATATAATTTATATTATGAATGGTGGAAAAATATTGATAAATTTTTATTTTTATTAATAATTTTACTATTCATAACTGGATTATTTTTTTCATTAGTATCTACTTCTCTGTTAGTTTCAGATAAATTGAATACAAATGATTATACTTTTTTCTTTAAACACTTATTGTTTGTTTTTTTAGGAATTATTATAATATTTGTTTTATCCTCAATTAATGAAGAAAGATTATTTAAAATCTCCCCAATAATCTTTTTATTATCTATAATTTTTTTATTTTTAGTACCTATTGTTGGTGTTGAAGTGAATAGTGCTAAAAGATGGATTGATTTTTATTTTTTACCAAGATTCCAACCAATTGAATTAGTTAAACCATTTTTAATAATCCTAATTAGTATTATTTTAAGTAGTGAAAAATATACAAATATTTATATTAAATATTTGATTACATTTTTAATAACACTAATAATAGCATTGTTATTAGTCGCTCAGCCAGATATTGGACAGACTTTATTAGTTTTTTTTAGTTGGTCAGTTTTAATTTTCATATCAGGAGTCAATATTATTTTTTTATTTGCCTCCTGTTTTATCTTATCAATAATTCTCTATTTTTTGATTAAGTTTATTCCTAAGTTTGAATATATTAAAAATAGAATATTATCATTTTTTAATAGTGAGACAGGAACTCATAACGCACAATCAGAAAAAGCAATAGATTCTATTACAAGTGGAGGATATTTTGGTAAAGGAATTGGAGAGGGGACTCTTAAAAACAGAGTACCTGAAGCTCATACAGATTATATTATTTCAGTAATCTCAGAAGAGTTTGGCGTTATTGCCATAATTTTAATCTTATTTTTATTTTTAATATTTATTTATTCAGTATTTAAAAAAGTTTATTTGGAAGATAAAGAGAGAGTAAAATTAATTTTAGTAGGCTGTGTAAGTCTCATTTTGGTTCAAGCAATGATACATATCGGAGTTAATATAAGATTATTTCCTACTACAGGAATGACACTTCCTTTTATTAGTTATGGCGGTTCATCAATAATAAGTGTTTCAATTTTATCTGGAATTATTTTGAACTTGACTAAAAGAAAAATTAAATAATATGCAAAAAAAAATTTTAATTACCACTGGTGGTTCTGGAGGTCATGTAATACCTGCGTTAATTCTCTATAATCATTTATTTGAAAAATTCGATGTACTTATAACAACAGATAAAAGAGGATTGGATTTTTTTGATAAAAAAATCAACAAGTTTAAAATTATAAATACTCCAAGATTAACTAATATATTTTTACTGCCTGTAAATTTTTTTAGAATATTATTTTTAACCTTTAAATCATATTTTTTAATAAAAGGTCAAAATATAGAAAAAATTATTTCTACAGGGGGGTATATGTCTTTACCTCTAATTTTAGCTGCGAAATTTTGTAAATTAAAAATTTATTTACTGGAACCAAATTTAGTTTTAGGACGTGCGAATAGATTTTTTTTGGGTTCTTGTGAAAAAATTTTTTGTTATAGTAATGAAATTAAGGATTTTCCTAATCAATTTAAAGACAAAATAGTTTTAATTAATCCGTTAGTTAGGGAAGAATTTTATAAAATTAAAAAAGATACAATAAAAAAAGATCAGTTTAATTTATTAATAATAGGAGGAAGCCAGGGTGCAAGAATTTTTGATGAAAATTTGAAAAATTTTATTACCAATCTTTCAAAAAAGCACTCGATTAAGATCATTCAACAAACAAACAAAAAAAATATTTTAAATCTCGAGAAATTTTATTCTAATAAAAATATAAAAAATTTTATATTTAGTTTTCATGATAATTTTAATGAAATAATCCAAGAGACTGATTTATGTATTACAAGAGCTGGAGCCTCAACTTTAGCAGAACTATCAATATCGAATAAACCTTTTATTGCAGTTCCGTTGCCAACATCGAAAGATAATCATCAATTAGAGAATGCAAATTTTTACAAAAATAATGATTGTTGCTGGGTAATTGATCAAAATAAATTTGAGGACAACGTTGAGCAGATTTTATTGAATATTTTGAAAAATAGAGAAGATTTACTGAAAAAAAAAGAAAATTTAAAGAAATTAAATTACAAAAATACTTGGATTAATGTTAATCAAAAAATATTAAGCACTTTAAATGAAAATCGAATTAGCAAAAAATGAAATAATCCATTTTGTTGGTATTGGTGGCATAGGAATGAGTGGTCTTTCTTTAATAATGAAAGGCAAAGGATTTAAAATTCAAGGAAGTGATATTTCTTTAAATAGAAATATTGAAAGATTAAAAAAGGAAAAAATAAAGATTTTTATTGGCCATAAAAAACAAAATCTCAAAAATGCTACAATAGTCGTCATTTCTTCAGCAATAAAAAAAAATAATCCTGAATTATTGGAGGCAAAAAGAAAAAATTTACCAGTTATCAAAAGAGGTAAAATGCTAGCCCATATCGTTTCTTTAATGAAAAATATTGTTGTTGTAGGTTCTCATGGAAAAACTACAACTACCTCATTGGTAACCTCTATTTTTCAAAAAACCAAAATAGATCCAACAATAATCAATGGTGGTGTTATTAATTCAATTCAAAATTCAGCCAAGCTTGGAAAAAGTGACTGGTCAATTTTAGAAGCTGATGAGTCCGATGGTAGTTTTGTTCATATACCACCAACTTATTCTATCATTACTAATATTGATAGAGAACACATGGATTTCTACAAAACGATGGATGATCTAAAGCATTATTTTATACAGTTTTTAAATAAGGTCCCTTCTTTTGGGAAATCATTCATTTGCATTGATGATAAAATGAATATTGAGTTAATCAAAGATTTAAAAACTAAGAATTTTTATACTTATGGAAGTAATCAAAAATCTAATTTTTTGATTAAAAATATTAAACAAAATAAAGAATATACAGATTTTGATTTAATTATAAATCTTCCTAATCAAAAAAAGAAGAGCATCAAAAAAATTAGAATACCTCTTCTTGGGATGCATAATGTAAGAAATTCTGTTGCGGCCACCGCTGTTGCTCTAACAGTTGGAATATCAATTTCAGATATTAAAAGGGGATTATTAAATTTTGAGGGTGTTCAAAGAAGATTTAATAAAATTTTTACTTACAACGAAATTGATTTTTATGATGATTATGCCCATCATCCAACAGAAATTGAGTTTGTTTTGGATGGGGTCAATAAAGTATATAAAGATTTTGATAAAGTTTGTGTTTTCCAACCACATAGAATTTCCAGATTAAAAGATTTAAAAAAAGAATTTTCTTTCGCATTTAAAAAAGCTGATATTGTTATTTTATGCCCAATTTATACTGCAGGAGAAAAAATTAAATTAGGTTTTAATTATCTTAATTTTGCAAAAGAAATTATTAAAAATTCTAATGTAAAATTATTTATGGTTGAAAATAAGATTCAATTAGCAAAATTTATTAAAAGGAATATTTACGGAAAAAAAATTGTAATTGGAATGGGTG
>CACOLY010000029.1 GCA_902628195.1 uncultured Pelagibacteraceae bacterium | reverse complement strand
GATGGAAATGTTGGAAGGTTGTCGTACGCTTCTAGCAAAGGTGCAATAGAAACATTTACAAAAGTTCTAGCTAATGAGTTAGCTAGATATAAGATTAGAGTAAATTCTATTTCACCTGGACCAACAAATACTAGAATGATGAATGAAAATACTCCAGTTCAATTAGCTGAAAAAATTAAAGATAACATCCCAATGAAAAGATTTGCAGAGGTAAATGATATAGCAAATGTGGCTCTTTTTTTATCATCAGATTTGTCAACATATATAACAGGACAAAATTTGAGAGTTGCAGGGGGAATGTAATTAAACTATGGATATTAATTTAACAGATATTGAAAAAGTAAAAAAATTTTCTAAAAATTTAAGAAAAAAGATTTTATTGATGGCATATACAGCTGGTTCTAGTGCTGCACATATAGGTGGCGCCCTATCTATAGCTGAAATCATGTCTGTTTTATATGGAGCATTAATGAATTTTAAAAAAAATCCAAAAGAAATTGACGCAAGAGATAGATTTATTCTAAGTAAAGGACATGCTTGTTTAGCTCTATATGGCTCACTTAATTTAAAAGGTATGATTTCTGATGAAGAATTACTTACTTTTGAAAAAAAAGATAGCTCATTGCTAGGACACCCAGTAATTAGTCAAGAAAAAGGAATTGAATTTTCTAACGGAAGTCTTGGTATGGGTTTATCATTAGGAATAGGAACAGCAATTGGATTTAAAAAAAAAAATGAAATTAAAAGAAAAGTTTATGTAATAATTGGAGATGGTGAATGTAACGAAGGTTCAATTTGGGAGTCAGCTATGGCTGCTCCAAACTTCAATTTAGATAATATTGTTGTAATTTTGGATAAAAATAATTTTCAACAAACAGGTACAAATAATGAAATTATGAGAAATGATTCTTTAAAATCAAAATGGGAAAATTTTGGTTGGAATTGTTATGAGATTGATGGACATGATGTAAATCAGTTATTAAAAGTTTTGAAATTAAATGAAAATAATAATAAGCCTAAATTTGTTTTAGCAAACACAATTAAAGGAAAAGGTATTGATTTTACAGAAAACGATAATAAGTGGCATCATACAATATTAACAAAGTCTATGTATGAAGAAGCCTTAAAACAGCTAGGTGATGAATAAAAATTTTTTTAAAGACTCAAATTTAAAAACTTTTTCAAGAATTGGTTCTAGAGCAACATTTGGAATGGCTTCTCTAGAACTAATTAAAGATTATCCGAATTTAAATATTATAACTGCTGACGTTTCAACATCTGCTGGTTTAGATAAATTTAAAAAAAATTATCCAGAAAATTATATAGATGTTGGAATTGCTGAGCAAAATATGATTGGAATTGCCACTGGACTTGCTAATGAAGGATTTCCAGTAATTACAACAACATTTGCGCCATTTCAAACGATGAGATGTTGTGAGCAAATAAAAGTCAACCTAGGTTATATGAAAAAAAATGTAACTATGGTTGGTTTAGCAAGCGGTCTAGTTTTAGGTACACTAGGTTATACGCACTGTTGTATTGAAGATATTGGTGTTTTGAGATCAATACCAAATATTAATATTATATCTCCAGCAGATTGTTTTGAAACAATTAAAGCAGTTCAATCCTCTCTAGAAAATAAGCTCTCTACCTACATAAGATTGACAGGAGGAGCTAATAACCAACAAGTATATTTTAAAGATTATAAGTTTCAAATTGGAAAATCCATTTTAATAAATAAGGGTAAAAATGTGACTATTTTTGCAAATGGAACAATGGTTCATGAAAGTTTAATTGCTTTGAAAATTTTAAAAAAAAAAAACATAAATCCAACAATTATAAATATGCATACAATCAAACCGATTGATGAAAAAGCAATATTGTTAGCATGCAAAAACTCAAAATTGATAGTAACAATTGAAGAACATAATGTTATTGGGGGACTTGGTTCAGCCGTGGCAGAGATAATATCTAGGCAAAAAAAACAGGTTAAGCAATTGTTTATAGGAATAAATGACGAATACTCCAAGGGTGGTACCTATGATGATTTAAAAGAAAAATTTGGCTTAAATTTTAAAAAAATTGCTTTAAAAATAAGAAAAAGTTATGAGCAACTCTGAAAAATACAAAAAAATTTTCTGTAAAACTTTTGATATGAAAAGTAATTTTGATGAAAATTTAGAATATAATTCTATAGAGGCTTGGGATTCAATAGGACACATGAATTTAATATCAGCATTGGAGGAAGACTTTAAAATTACTTTTGAGACAGATGATATTGTAGATTTTAGTTCATTTAAAAAAGGTAAAGAAATTTTAAAAAAATATAAGATAAGTTTCTAAAGCTTAATGAAAAAAACCAAAACATTAATTATAGCTGAAGTCGGACCTAATCATAATGGGAGTTTAAGATTAGCCTACAAATATATTGATGTTTGTAAAAAAATTGGTGCAGACATTGTAAAATTTCAAACATCAGTTCCACATTTACATATTTCAAAATTTGCAGAAATGGCAAAATATCAAATTAGAAACTGCAATTATAAATCATCCCAACTAAAGATGGCAGAAAAAATTACCCTTCCATTGAAAGATTTTATAAAATTAAAAAAATACTGTTATAAAAAAAAAATTGGTTTTTTATCAACTCCATTTGATTTCAAGTCAATTGAATTACTTAATAAGATTAAACTTAAATGTTTAAAAATTCCATCAGGTGAGATTACGAATTTACCATATTTACGTAAAATTGGAAAACTTAATAAAAAAATTATTATTTCAACTGGAATGTCAAATGTAAAAGAAATTGAAAAAGCAATTCGAGTCTTAATTAAAAGTGGAACAAAAAAAAATAAAATTTCTATACTTCATTGTAATACAGAATACCCAACACCGTTTGAAGATGTAAATTTAAATGTAATAAAAAGTTTAAGAAAAAAATTTAAATGTCCAATTGGTTATTCTGATCACACTGTCGGTATTGAGATACCGATTGCTGCTGTAGCACTTGGTGCTTCGATTATTGAGAAACATATTACCCTGAATAAAAATATGAAAGGTCCTGATCATAAAGCAAGTATAGAACCTAAAGATTTTAAAAAAATGATAAATGGGATAAGAATTATAGAAAAAAGTCTTGGAAGTAGTGTTAAAAAACCAAGTCCAAGTGAAATAAAAAATATTTCAATTGCTAGAAAATCAATTGTGGCATCAAGAAAAATAAAAAAAGGAGAAATTTTTACTATAAAAAATTTAACTGTTAAAAGACCTGGAACTGGCTTATCTCCAATGTTATGGGATAAAATTTTAGGGAAAAAATCCTCTAGAGATTATATTGAAGATCAATTAATTTAAATGAAAAAAAAAATTTGTTTTATAAGCACTTCACGTGCTGACTATAATTTTCTTAAACCTTTAATTGTAGCTTCTAAAAAAGAAACAAAATTTAAGACAATTTTTTTAGTCACAGGAACTCATTTGATTAAAAAATACGGATATTCAATTAATGAAATAATAAAAGATAAATTAAAAATTGATGAAATAATATCGATTAACTTAAATAAAATAAGTACTTCAGAAAATATTTCATGCTTATCAGGTGAATATTTAAAGCAATTTTCAAAATATTATAAAAAGATTAACCCAGATTACTTGGTTTTGCTTGGAGATAGATATGAAATTTTATCAGCAGCTATTTCAGCATATATTATGAATATTCCTATAATACATATTGCGGGCGGTGAAATTACAGAGGGCTCGTATGACGATGGATTTCGTCATTCAATAACAAAATTATCCAATGTCCATTTTGTAACAACGGATCAACATCGCAAAAGAGTAATTCAGTTAGGTGAAAATCCTAAAACCGTGTTTAATACAGGTAGCATAGGCTTGATAAGTTTAAAAAAGAATAAATATTTAAAAAAAAAAGACATAGAAAAAAAATTAAAAACAAAATTTTTTAAAAAAAATGTGATACTTACATTTCATCCCGAAACATCAGGATCTGTTAATAATAAAAGAATTTCTAAATGTATATTTAAGGCTTTGAATTCATTTAAGGATTTAAAAGTTTTTATAACTGCACCAAATTTAGATAGAGGTAGAGATGAAATTGTAAAAGAGATATTAAAAAATAAAAAAAAATTTCCAAAAAAAAACATTTATATTCCTACTTTAGGATCACAACTTTATTATTCATTGGCAAAAATAAGTGATGGAGTTATTGGAAATTCATCAAGTGGAATTTCAGAAATACCAAGTTTAAAAGTTGGCACACTAAATTTGGGTTTTAGACAAACAGGGAGACCTATGGCCAAAAGTATAATAAATTTGAGTAATGTTAACAGCTTGAAATTAAAAAAAAACATAAATAAACTATTTTCGAAAAAATTCAAAAAAGTAGCAAAAAATTCGGTTAATCCTTTTTATAAAAAAGATACTGATAAAAAAATTTTATTTTTAATCAAAA
>CACOLY010000028.1 GCA_902628195.1 uncultured Pelagibacteraceae bacterium | reverse complement strand
TATAGTTATATCCCAGCAAAACTGCATATTTTTTTGACTCATTTTCAAGACCTAAAATATAATTTATCTCAACCAATCTATGTAAAGCTTCTTCAATATATTCGGTTTCCTCATAATTATTTACAATATTTTTAAATCTGTTTATTGCTGGTATCCATTTTTTTTTAGATAAATAATATTTTCCTATATAAAGCTCTTTCGAGGCCAAAACATTATCTATCAAATTTAATTTAAACTTTGCATCTATAGAAAAATCTGTATTTGGATAATTTTTAATAATATATTCAAAATATTCTTGTGATTTTAATATAGATGATAAATCTTTTTTTTCATCTACTATTAATTCATAATAACAACTTGCCATTAAATAATAAGCATATGGATAATTTTCATTTTCTGGATAATTTTTTAAAAATCTTTGTATTTCTGAAATAGCATCTCCGTAATAATCGTGATAATAATATGAATAAGCTGCCATTAATATAGATCTGGGGGCCCAAATAGATTGTGGATATATATTTTCTACATTATTAAAATTTTTTGCAGCAAATAACATGTCACCTTCCTCAAATGCTTTTATACCCTCATTATAAGCTTCAATCATTTGTGCTTCTAAATCATCACTCTTTAGAACAATAGGTTCTTCTTTTTTATTTTTACAACCAGACAAAAAAAATACTAAAAATACAATAATAGTGAAAATAATTTTCATTCTTCTATATTATTAATTGAAAATAAAATTTATGCTATTGATTTAAGCAAATTTTTATTAATAAGTGTATGTGGTAAAGTTTTTTCTTTTATTTCTAAGACCGTATAGTTCTCTTGATTGGCAAATACTTTTTTTAGTAACTCATTTGTTAAGAAATGACCTCCTTGAGAACACTTGATATTAGCTAATATTCTATAACCACATGTATATAAATCTCCAATACAATCTAAAATTTTATGATTAACAAATTCTTTTTTATTTCTTAATCCATCTTTATTTAAGATTTCTTTATCTCTAACTACAATTGCATTTTCTAAACTTCCACCTTGAGCTAAGCCCTTATTTTTAATTCTCTCAATATCTTCGTATAAACAAAAAGTTCTAGAATTGTAGACATCAGTTAAATCATCTTCATATACTTTAATTAAATTTCTTTGATTATTTATTACTGGATTATCAAATTTAAGTTCAAAATCTATATTCAAACTAAGTTTTGATGGTTCAATAACTATTGATCTTTTGCCATTAATAAACTCTACTTTTTTTTTAATTTTAATAATCTTAATTGGCACTTCACTTGACTTAATTCCAGTTCTAACTAATTTTTGAACAAATTGAATTGCAGAGCCATCTAGAATGGGTACCTCTTCATTATCGATTTCTATTAAAGCATTATCTATACCTAAGCCAAATAAAGCTCCCATTAAGTGTTCTATAGTTGAAACCTTTACACCATACTCATTAGATATTGTTGTATTTAATGATGTACTAGTCACATTATTAAAATTTGGATAAATGATATTGTTTAAATTTAAATCTACTCTTTTAAAAATTATTCCTGTGTTTGGTGCTGCTGGTAAAATACTTATTGATGACTCTTTACCAGTGTGTAATCCAATGCCACTAAACTTTGTAAGAGATGAAACAGTTTTTTGAGTTAAATACGACACAATTCCTTTTAAAGTCTATTATAAAGAATTCAAAAACAACAAATGTTACTGTAAAATACAAAAATTAACTGAAAATTTGGAAAAATTTCTCAAAAAATCCCTTATTTTTTGAAATTTTAGGAATTAAAAAAGCCTCATTTGAGTTAATCCCCGAAATAATTTTTTTTGTCATATTATACAAATCTAAATTTGGATTATCTCTAAAATAATCTTTCACATAATTAAAATTAACTATCCTATCAATGGAGATTTGATAATTATTTAAAATAACTTCTATAGAATTTATTAAGTCATTTGAAAGACAAATAAAACTAACATCAACAGAAAAACTTTCACATTTTAAATCTTTTGGAAAATTTGAATAATTTTTTTTATCGATTTGGAAATTTTCAATTAAAATATGAATTATTTTAGTATTTCCAAAGGTTTTTTTGCACTGATTTTTTAGATCTTTTAATAAATATTTTAAGTGTATTTGATCAACTGAATTTCCAGAAAAATTTTTTTTGATTGACGAGTTAACAATTAAAAAACTATCACATTCAATTATTAAATTTGTTTTTTCAATAAAATTGTCTAAAATTTTTTCAATCTCAATTATATTTTCATCAATAAATTTTTTTAAAGAATTTAAATCTAATTTATCTGAATTATTTTCTACGAAAATATCTTTTTCATAAACTTTTTTAAAATTAGATTTTTGAAATACAGATATTTCAAACTTATTTGGTCTTACTAACAAAAAAGTTTCAAAATCTAACTTATTCATTTATTACTATCTGATTTTTTTGACGAACATCAATCAGTGTTAAACTTTTAAATTTATCACTTTTCAATAACGAATTAACTAAATTCAATTTTTCTTTAATTCTATTTTTTGGCAATTTAATTATAATGCCAGTATTCGTATGAATATCCCACCTTCCAGAGGGAAAAAAATATAAAAACTTTACAGCATCATACTCAAATTTTGACTTATCTATAAAACTTTTAATTTGAATAAATTCTTTTATCTCAAAGTTACCAAAAATTAGAGGAAGTTTTAAGTTTTCATTATTAGTTTTTATAAATTTATTATTTGATCCGATGAAATATAGTTGTTCATCTTTTTTTGTTATCGCAAGATAATTTGTTTTATTTATTGTCAATACTAATGTAGATGGAAACTTTTTAAATATATGATAATTTTCAATTATGTTATTTGAATCTAAAATTTTTTTTATTTTTTCTTTGTTAAGGAAAAATAAATTTTCTGATTTTAAAAATTCCAAATTTTCAGATAATTCATTATTTTCTCTTTGATCAAAACCTATGATATCGATTTCATTTATATTAGGTAATTGAAAATTAATTAGATTTTTATTACTTAGTGTTGTAAGTGAAATAAATATTAATAGATATAAGAATATCTTTTTATTTATTTGTCTTGGCATCTTTTAATATTAATTTAAGCAATTTTATAAAACTAATACCTTGGTAAGCCGCTATCTCTGGGACTAAAGAAAGTTTGGTCATTCCAGGTTGAGTATTAATTTCTAATAAATAAAATTTTTTATTATGATATTTAAAATCTGATCTTGTTACACCCTGGCATCCAATTAATTTATGGGTTTTAAACGCTATATTCATTAAAGTATTAAATTTTTCTTTTGATAGATTTACCGGAATGATATGTTCTGTTTTGGCCTTAGGATTATATTTAGCTTGATAATCGTAAAATTTTCTTTTTGGTTTTAATTCAATTGCTCCAAGCTTACGCTTGCCAATTATAGCTGCCTGAATCTCCCTACCTGGAATAAATTCTTCAATTATAATTTTTTTATATTCTTTAAGAAATTTTAAATTTTTTAATATATTAAATTTTGTACAAATAAAGACATTTACACTAGAGCCTTCGTTTATAGGTTTGATCACTACAGGAAATTTTAATTTTTTTTCAATTTTTTTAATTAATCTTAATTTTGTTTCATTAAATGAATACAAAAAATATTTAGGGGTTAGTATTTTATTTTTAATAAAAATTTTTTTTGACAACTCTTTATCCATTGCTATTGCAGATGAAATTACTCCTGAGTGTGTATAAGGAATATTTGTAGTTTCCAAAATTGTCTGGATATAACCATCTTCCCCGAACTGACCATGCAAAGCATTAAATATAATATTAGGTTTAAATGCTTTAATATTATCAAGTAAACTAAAATTTGGTTCACTTATTTTTATTTGATAACCATTTTTTTTAAGTTCTTTTGCTACTTGTTTACCTGTATCCAAACTAATTAATCTCTCTTTTGAGATACCGCCAGAAATTATCAAAATTTTCTTTTTCAATTTATTTCAATATTTTAATTTCTTTTTCTAAATTAATACCTGTTTTTTCTAAAACTTTATTAGACACAAAATCAATTAACTTTATCATATCTTCATAAGACGCATTACCTTTGTTAACAAAAAAATTACAATGTTTTTCTGAAATACATGCATCTCCAAAACTTATATCTAGGGGGACTGACTCTTTAATAAGTTCCCACACCTTCTTTTGTGTTTGTAATATTGGGTTTTTAAAAGTACTTCCACTCGTTTTTACTCTAGTCGGTTGGCTCTTTTCTTTTTCAGTTTTAAGCCTGATTGTTTCTTCTTCAATTTTTTTAGAATCAGCTTTTACACCTCTAAAAGATGCACTTAAAAAGATTAAGTTTTCAGGCAAGTTATTTTTTCTATACTCAAATTTTATTTCTTCTACCGGGATTGTTAATACATTTCCTACATTATTAATTACCTGTATAGATAATAATATATCTTTAAATTCTTTTCCAAAACAGCCTGCATTCATTTTTATTCCACCACCTATTGTGCCAGGAATACAAGATAAAAATTCAAATCCACTTAAACTATTTTTTATAGCAAAATCTGATAAAGTTTTATCCAAAACTGCAGTTCCAGCAATTATTATATCTTCTCCCAACATTGAAATATTACTAAAATTTTTACCTAACTTGATTACAACACCATCAAATAAACCATCAGAAATTAAAGTATTAGAGCCTGCACCTAAAATAAATATCTTTTCATCATTATTAATTTTTTTAATAAAACTTATTAAATCTTTTAAATTGTCTGCTTTATAAAAAACT
>CACOLY010000027.1 GCA_902628195.1 uncultured Pelagibacteraceae bacterium | reverse complement strand
CAAAAGATGAAGCAGATAAAAAAATCGATAAAGCTTTGTCTATGGTATCACTTCAAGGTTTTGCGTCAAGAATGCCTGGTCAGTTATCAGGAGGTCAGCAACAAAGGGTAGCTGTTGCAAGATCATTAGTATTCGATCCACAATTAGTTTTAATGGATGAACCTTTGGGAGCTTTAGATAAAAATTTAAGAGAAAGCATGCAATATGAAATTAAACATATTCATGAAAGTATTGGAGTAACTGTTGTTTATGTTACTCATGATCAAAGTGAGGCTTTAACTATGTCGAATCGAATTGCAGTATTTAATGATGGAAAAGTTCAACAGCTCTCAAGTCCTGATGAACTTTATGAAAAACCAGTTAACTCTTTTGTGGCAGAATTTATAGGAGAGAATAATACTTTTAATGGCGAGGTTTCAGATATATCAAGTGGGAAATGTAAAGTTAAACTTTCTAATGCAGAAATTATAGCAAACCCAATATCTGTTAAGTCAAAAGGAGAGAAAACCAAAGTATCATTAAGACCAGAGAGGGCTTTGATTAATCCAAAGGATAAAATGGATAACATTCACAATGGTAAAATTGAGGAAGTTATTTACCATGGTGACCACACTAGAGTTAGAATAAATCTTTTAGGTAACCCTGAATTCATATTGAAAGTTCCAAATAGTTCTGCAAATCTTGATATCAAGCTTGGCAATGAAATTAAGATTGGCTGGAATAGTGAAGACGCGAGAGCTCTAGACCCAAAATAAACATCTTAAAATTATTATAGAATAGGTAAAAAAGGGCTGTTGACTCTCACTCCTGAAGTTGTTTTAATTACTTTTTTAAACGTTTAAACGGAGGAAAAATGAAAAAACTAAGTAAAATATTACTAGCTATTTCTTTTGTACTTTCACTAACTACTTCAGCATTTGCAACAACAGTAACTGCAGTGTCTTGGGGTGGAGCTTATACTGAGTCTCAAAAGTTAGGTTATGGTGATCCAACTGCTAAGAAACTGGGCATTAACATTGCTTGGGTTGATTATTCAGGTGGTTTATCAGAAATCAAAGCACAAAAAGAAGCTGGGAAGATCACGTGGGATATAATCGACGTGTTTGCAATGGATACTATTACTGGATGTGATGAAGGTTTATTTGTTGAATTTGATTTCGATAAAGACTTTCCACCAGCTCCAGATGGAACTCCAGCAAGTAAAGATTTCTTTACTGCAATGCCAAGTAAATGTGCTGTAGGAAATATTTTATATTCTTGGAACTATGCTTATAACACTAATAATGTTAAAGGCACTCCAAAGACTATCAAAGATTTCTTTAACACAAAGAAATTCCCTGGAAAAAGAGCTATCTACAAAAGCGCTTTAACTAATTTAGAGATCGCTTTAGCAGCAGATGGTATTAAACCAGGTAAAGGCGGGGCAAAAATCTATAAAGCTTTAGAAACAGAGAAAGGTGTTGAAAGAGCAATGAACAAGATCAAAAAACTTTGCACAGATCCTAACGGTGGATGTGTATTTTGGTCTGCAGGTGCTCAACCACCAGAACTGTTAGTATCAGGTGAAGTAGTAATGGCTACTGGTTGGAATGGTAGATTCTTCAATGCTGAAATTGGAGAAGGTGCACCAATCAAACAAGTTTGGGATGGCCAAGGTCTTGACTACGAATATTTCGTACAAGTTAAAGGTGGACCAAACGATGCTAATGGTATGGCTAAAAAAGCTTTAGCTATGATGACTAGTTCAGAGATGTTAGCAGGAAGTGCTAAATACATTGCATATGCTCCTTGGAGAAAATCTTCAATTGGTATTATGGAAAAAGGTGAGCCTTGGTATAAAGATGGTAAGACTAACATGGTACCACAAATGCCAACTGCACCAGCTAACACTAAAAACTACTTCTTAGTAGATCCAATTTTCTGGGCCGACAACGGAACAGAGCTTGGTGAGAAGTGGGAAGCTATGAAAGCTGGTCTATAATTTAAGTTTTATTAAACTTAATTATATATTATAATTTAAGGGCGGTTATTTATAACCGCCCTTTTTATTTATGAGCTCAGAAACAAAACAGATTTTAACAACAGATGGAATACCCTTAGAGGTTAGTCTAAAGAAGGCAGAGAGAAAGAATAAGATAAAAGCCTTTTTACTTGTAGCTCCCTTATTATTCTTCTTAATAATTACTTATGTCTTTCCAATAGGCGATATGTTGTTCAGAAGTGTTGATGATAAAATGGTAACACAAATGCTTCCAAAAACTTTCAAAGCAATGGAAAACTGGGATGGTCAAGAGTTACCCGAGGAAGAAGTTTTTGCTGCTTTTCATGAAGATTTTATAAAATTAGTTGAGGATAAACGAGAAGGTAAATTATCTACTCAATTAAATTACACAAAAAATGGGTTTAAAAGTATTATTAAAAAATTAAGAAGAAAATCAAAATCATTTGAAGAGGGAAATTATAAAGAACAAATTATGTCTGTACATAAAAGATGGGCTGATGTTGAATACTGGAGGGCAATTCAAAGAAGAGCTCCAGAGTTTACAGGTCAAAAATATCTAAAAGGAATGGATATGTATGTAAATGAAGAAGGAAAAATAGTAAGTGTTGAGGAAGATAGGAGAATTCATAGAGTGTTGTGGTTAAGAACTTTAGAGATCGCATTTTTTGTAACAGTCTTTTGTTTCTTAATGGCTTATCCAATTGCTCATTTGTTAGCCACTTTACCAATGAAATACAGCAACTTACTAATGATTTGCGTACTGTTACCTTTTTGGACTTCATTGCTTGTACGAACTGCTAGTTGGATGATTTTGTTACAGCAACAAGGAATTGTAAATGATTTCTTTGTTGGAATAGGATTAGTAGCGGACGACAATAGACCCGAGATGATGTACAATAAGACAGGTAGTTATGTTGCAATGACACAAATATTATTGCCATTTATGGTTTTACCACTTTATAGTGTAATGAAAACTATCTCACCAAGCTTAATGAGAGCTGGAAAATCACTAGGTGGAACACCATTTGTTGCATTTTGGAAGGTTTATTTTCCTTTAACAATACCAGGAATAGGTGCAGGTTGTTTATTAGTATTTATTTTGGCAATAGGTTATTACATTACTCCAGCATTAGTTGGTGGTGCATCTGGGACTTTAATAAGTAACCAAATTGCCTTCCATATGAAAAGTACATTAGATTGGAGCTTTGCATCTGCAATGGGATTAATGCTATTAAGTGGAGTGCTAGTGATTTATTGGCTTTATAACAAAATAGTTGGAATAGATAATATTAAATTAGGATAATTATAATGGCTTTACCAAAATACACCGAACCACATTACCGAATTTGGCATTATATCTATCTAACAATTTGTGGCGCTGTCTTCTTTTTTCTTATTGCACCTTTGTTTGTAATATTTCCGTTATCATTTAATGCCGAGGAATTTTTAAGTTTTTCTGATGGAATGAAACGATTGGATCCAGATGCTTTTTCTTTGAGATGGTACAAGGATATGATTTATGGAACAAAAAATCCATGGGGATTAGCAGCTAAAAATAGTTTTATAATTGCAATTTTTGCTACAATAGGTTCGGTTATACTTGGAACAGTTGCTGCTCTAGGATTGAGCAGCAGACATATGCCTTATAAGGGTTTGATTATGGCTGTTTTAATTTCTCCAATGATCGTGCCTTTAATTATTTCAGGTGTTGCAATATTTTTCTTTATGGCAAAGGCTGGTTTGGCAGCAACCCATACCGGTATTGTTCTAGCTCATATCATTTTAGGAACTCCATTTGTTGTAATAACTGTTACAGCTACATTATCAGGATTTGACCATAGTGTTACAAGAGCTGCCGCAAGTTTAGGAAGTGATCCAGTCAATACTTTTATGAAAATAACTCTACCATTAATCTTACCAGGAGTTATTTCCGGAGGTTTATTCGCGTTTGTGACTTCTTTTGATGAAGTAGTAGTGGTTTTATTTTTAGCTGGACTAGAAAATACAACTATTCCAATTCAAATGTGGACGGGTTTAAGAGAACAACTTAGTCCGACAATTTTAGCTGTTGCAACTTGTCTGATTATTTTATCTACATTAATTTTAGTTACTGCTGAGTTATTAAGAAGAAGATCTGAGAGACTCAGAGGAATAAATCAATAATAAATTAATTCATGAAAATTAAGAACGTAGTAGTGATTGGCTCAGGTACAATGGGAAGTGGTATAGCTGCACATCTTTGTAATGCTAATATCCCTGTCACACTTTTAGACTTAAAAACTGAGATAAGTAAAAATGCTAGAGAACGAATTTATAAATCAAGACCACCTTTATTAATTGATAAAACAAAAATTGATAATATTAAAGTTGGAAATATATCTGATGATTTTGATGTGGTCAAAGATGCTGATTGGATTGTCGAGGCAGTGGTAGAGAGAATTGATATAAAACATCAAATTTATGATAAAATTTTTAAAAGTAGGAAAGATGAAGCAATAGTTTCATCAAACACTTCTTCAATCCCAATTAAAGTTTTATCTCAAAATTTAAATAAAGATCAAAAAAAAGATTTTTGTATTACCCATTTTTTTAATCCAGTTCGATATATGGGTCTTCTCGAAATAGTTAAGAATGAGGACAATGATTTAAATAAAATCAATCAATTAAAAGAATTTTGTGAAGTTGAGTTAGGTAAAGGAGCAATTGTTTGTAATGATACTCCTGGTTTTTTAGGAAATAGAGTAGGTGTTTATGCAATGCAAATTGCCATGACTGAAGCATTTAAAATGAAACTTT
>CACOLY010000026.1 GCA_902628195.1 uncultured Pelagibacteraceae bacterium | reverse complement strand
TATTTTTTGTAGTCTGTGTACATGTTGCAATTTAAAGGTTTCCCTGGATTGATTTTATTTTTTAAACCATGCAATCCAGCAGCTATAACACCAGCTTGTAACAAATATGGATTAGCTGATCCATCCATTAATCTTAACTCAAATCTTCCAGGATCTGGAATTCTTATCATGTGAGTTCTGTTATTTCCCGTGAAAGAAATACTACTTGGAGACCATGAAGCTCCTGATTTCGTTGGTGGAGCATTAATTCTTCTATAGCTATTTATTGTAGGATTGAAGAATGCAGATAATGATGAAGCATTCTTAATCACTCCTCCTAAAAAGTTATATGCCATTTTACTTAAACCAAGTTTATCTGTTTTATCTAAGAATTTATTTTTTTTACCTTGCCAAACCGAAATATGTGCATGACAACCATTGCCTGTTAAATTTTGAAATGGTTTAGGCATAAAAGTTGCTCTTAGCCCATGTTTTTCTGCAATTGTTTTTACCATGTATTTAAAGAATGTATGTCTATCAGCTGTTGTTAAACAATTTGAATAATTCCAATTCATTTCAAATTGTCCATTAGCATCTTCGTGATCGTTCTGGTAGGGACTCCATCCCATTTCAATCATGCAATCACAAATTTCTTTAATAAGCTCATATCTTCTCATCAATGCAGATTGATCATAACAAGGTTTTGATTGTGTATCTCTTGGATCTGCTATTGATTTTCCATCTTCAGAAATTAAAAAATACTCACATTCCACACCAGATTTCATTGTTAAACCTAGTTTTGCAAGTTCTTTAATTTGTTTCTTGAGCATTACTCTAGGTGAGGCTTCTACTGGTTTTTCATTCATCCAAAGATCAGATGCTAACCAACCAATTTCTTTTTTCCAAGGTAGTTGAATCAGACTATCTGGGTCTGGAATTCCAAACATATCAGCATCAGCAGGAGACATGTCTAACCATGCAGCAAATCCTGCAAATCCAGCACCTGTTTCTTGCATTTCTTTAATTGCATTCGCTGGAACTAGTTTTGATCTTAGTACTCCAAATAAATCTACAAAACTTATGAGAAAGTATTTTATTTTTTTTTCTTTAGCTATTTTGAATAAATTTTTTGGCATTGATTAGATTATCATATTCATTTTAAAAAAGATAAAATTGTTTCCTTGTAAAAAATTATATTTACAACAATGATTACAATGACTGCTAATATTGCACCATATTTTGCTTTTGGAAATGCAACTCCTCTCATTTTACTAGGTCTCAATTCTTCGTTATTATTTTCTTCAGACATTATTGATTTTGATTTAAAAATGGGCGCTAGAGTATTCTAGCGCCCAAATTTTATTATATTATCTTACCATTCAGCCATATTGCTTTTATGGTCATTGGCCCCATGTCTTTTTCTTGCAAGTCTTTCGAGTTCTTCACTCTCAGATTTGGAAGTTAAAACATGCCAACCAACCCATATAATGATGGCAAGTATTACTAGTATTCCTTCACTAGATCCAGCACCAGGATAAACTGCACCCGCAACTTGTTCTGCAGGTTTGTTAAGGTGATCGATCCAATTTGTTACTGTAGCCATATTGTTTCTCCTTTACCTGGTTGCAGACGAAACAGCTCTTTCGTCTTTTTTAGCAGTTTCCATTATTTCATAGTCTAGTCCAGCTATTTCCACTTCACGTGGGATTCTTAATTTACCCATTCCATGAAGTACTTTAGCTATAACATAACCTGGTATTAGTCCAAGAACTACGAACATTATTAATGCTCCCAAGAACTGTCCTAACGGATTAATTGATGCATAAGTAGTTCCATCCCACATAGCTCCAACACTATATCCAGAAGCTGGATAACCATTTAAAACAAAACCGCAAATTATTAAACCAATAAATCCAGCATAACCATGAACTGCTACTGCACCAACCGCATCATCAATTTTGAACTTACGTTCAACCCAATAATGAAGTTTATATGAAAGTACAACTCCGATCATACCAATGATCATTGCTTGAATTGGATGATATAAATCATTTCCAGCTGAAGCACATATGATACCAGCTAGTCCACTCGAGTATGTCCAGAAAGGATCACCTTTTGCAATCCAGTATCCAGCTAATAAGCCTCCTGATAAAGACATCAAGAAGTTAAAAGTAATACCACTAAGTGTAGTAGGAGTTACATAAATGTTTGTAGCTGTCCAATATGATATTCCTTCCATACCGTATTCAGGCCCAAGATCAAATATTGGAATATTGCAAGCCGCATAAAATCCCCAGAAACCAGTATAAATTAGAAACAATCCAATTGTTACTAACCACGGATTTCTTGGTCCTATGTTTCTTGGTTCACCACTTGATGAGAATTTTCCAATTCTTGGTCCTAAAACCATTAGTACACCTAAGGCAAATCCACCAGCGATTGCGTGAATTACCCCTGAAGCGTAAGCATCATGGTAACCTAATAGTTTAAGCATCCAGCCATCAAAGTGCCATCCCCAAGCAGCATCTATTACCCAGAAAACAGAACCAATTGCAATTGCTAAAATTCCGAATGCAAAAGTAGTAATTCTTTCAATGATTGCTCCTGAGACTATTGAAGCAGCAGTCCAAGAAAACAAAAGGAACGCGGCCCAAAAGACACCAGAAATGTGGTCACCTAAGTTAACTGCCATTAATTGGCTTGTTGCAGTATAGAATTTGGCACTGAATGCCGAGTCATCGGTAATTAATGCAGTGCTTTCATTCATTATTGATGGTGCTAATCCCGGTCCTGTTGGGAAAGCCCAATAAATCCACCAACCAAACAAAAACCAGGTTACTGTTACCAAAGGTATCAGCATCGTGTTTTTCATTAGAGTATGTTGGTGATGTTTGTATCGCGAAGCTCCAACCTCATACATACAGAAACCGACGTGAATTAAAAACATCAGTACTACTGTTACCCAGTAGTAAAATTCTGTAAATATGGTTGTAAGAGCTGCTAACTGATCAGTCATATCCTATCTCCATATTAGTTTTTAAAACCCTATAAAATTTCTCTAGGTGTGACAAATGAAACAATAAAATAAAACCTAATATTGACAATAGATTTTAAAAAAAAATCAACTTTAGATTGTGTAACTAAAATTTTAGGTAAGCTTTTTTCAAATCAACAAGAGGATGTTTTGGAGACATTTGAAATTTTACTAAAAGCTCTCTTGCTATCATATCTCTATCTTGTTGATTGTTAGGTAATTTAATTGATTTTGGAATTGTAACCCAACCATTAGCATTTCTACAAAATACTGCTGGTCTTCCTTCTTCATAACCCATATGTACATCTTCTAACCAATTAAGATCATCCCAGCCCATCGCTTCGATATATTTTTTTAAAAAAGGAGTGATCTTTTTATAGTCTGGAAGAAGATTAACGTCATATCTATAACCGATAGATTGACCAATCATTTTTTCTCTAGCTGTTTCTTTTTTCTTACCTAACTGTTGGTCTTTGACGGCTACTGATTTTGTAACTTTATTTTTATTCTTTTTTTTAACCATAGTTACCTTAAATTTTATGGAAGTTATCAACCCCAACAGTATAATTAGTACCTGCCAAAGGAACTTTTGCTAAAGCAGATGCTTCAGAAGTTAGAGCTGCCAAATCTTCGGGCTCAAGAGAATGAATATTAGTTTTACCACATGCTCTAGCTAATAATTGTGCTTCAAGAGTCATTGAGTGAAGATAATTATAAACTCTTAGAGCAGCATCATCAGGATTTAATCTAGCTCTAAGTTTTGGATCTTGAGTAGCTACACCTACCGGACATCTTCCAGTATGGCAATGGTAACACTCACCAGCTTTTACACCCATCTCTTTTTCAAAATTTGCTTCTGGAATATCTTTATTGCAATTAAGTGCGATCATAGAACCTGTTCCAATAGCTATTGCATCTGCACCCAAAGCTAATGCTTTAGCCATGTCAGCACCATCTCTCACACCACCAGCATAAATTAATGTTACTTTCCCAGTTTTACCTACATCATCTAACGCTCTTCGAGCCTCTCTGATTGCAGCAATACCTGGAATACCTGTATTAGCTGCTGCGATGTGCGGACCTGCTCCTGTTGATCCTTCCATACCATCTAAGTATATAGAGTCAGGATCACATTTCGCTGCCATACGTACATCATCATAAACTTTAGATGCACCTAATTTTAATTGAATTGGAACTTTATTTTTTGTCAGTTGCCTTAATTCTTCTACTTTTAAAGCTAAATCATCTGGACCCAACCAATCAGGATGTCTTGCTGGAGATCTTTGATCAATACCAGATGGTAATGATCTCATCTCAGCAACTTGGTCAGTTACTTTTTGACCCATTAAGTGTCCACCCATCCCAACTTTTTGTCCTTGCCCAATAAATACTTCTATTCCATCTGCAAGTTGCGCATGATGTGGGTTAAATCCATATCTTGATTGAATACATTGATAGAACCATTTTTCAGAATACCTTCTTTCATCAGGTATCATTCCACCTTCACCTGAACATGTTGCACTACCAGCCATTGTTGCTCCTCTTGCAAGAGCTGTTTTAGCCTCGTATGATAATGCTCCAAAACTCATACCAGTGATGTAAACTGGGATGTCCAACTCAATTGGATTTTCACATCTTGGACCGATTACAGTCTTTGTCTCACATTTTTCTCTATAACCTTCAATTACAAATCTAGTAAGAGTACCTGGCAGGAAAACTAAATCATCAAAAGTAGGAATCTTTTTCATTAATGCCATTCCACGCATTCTGTATCTTCCTAATTGAGATTTTATATGAATATCATCTATT
>CACOLY010000025.1 GCA_902628195.1 uncultured Pelagibacteraceae bacterium | reverse complement strand
AAGAACCAATTTCTCCACCTACGAAAATTGTCCCATCATACATTGAGTCACCTAAATTTATCCCTACATTACCCAAGATAATTATTCTTCCTCTTTGCATCATAAAGCCTGTAAAAGCACCAGCGTCTCCACCAATAATTATAGTTCCACCCTTCATATCAATACCAGTTCTAGCACCAACGCTACCTTTACATATTAAATCTCCACCCCTAATGGCTGCTCCAAAACAAGATCCAGCATTTTTTTCAATAACCACTTTACCAGCCATTAAATTTTCAGCACAAGACCATCCAACTCTTCCGTTGATTCGCACTATAGGTCCATCGCAAGAACCTATTCCAAAGTAACCTAAACTACCCTCAAAAATTAAATTTAGTTTATTTAAAATTCCAACTCCAATACTATGTTTACCTTGTGGATTCTTAATAACTATAGTTCCATAGCCTTGGCTCATTAAATTATCAATTTCTTTATTTGCATCAGCAGCAGTCATATCCATTACATCAAGATCTGTTCTTTTATTGAAATCTACATCGTACGTTCCAAAGTAATAAAAATTTTCAGCCTCATCAGGATTAAAAAATTTTTGTTGCGTTCTACCTGTTAAAACCTCAGTATGCATACCCATAGCTTGGGCCTTAGTTTTTTTTGTTACATTTTTTAAATTTGCCATACCTTTACCTCTCCATCAAACGGATCATAAGTATCTATTTCTTGAGGCAATATTGATCTTATAGCTATTTCCTCCGAACCCATTGCTACTAATTCATCTGACTCATATAAAACTAAAGGTTTTGCAGCCATTGTATCCTTTGCCATACCCAATGAATCTTTTGTTGCAACAAAATAAGTAAACACACCATCTAATCCAGTTAATGACTCCTTCATACCTTCTTCTAGAGACGCACCCTCTCTCATTTTTTGAGCAATATAAACAGCTATAAGTTCTGAGTCACACTCGGACATAAATCTCATTCCTTTATTTTCCAAAGCACGTCTGTTGTTCCAATAATTAGTTAATTGACCATTGTGAACTACTGATACATCACTAAATGGGTAGCCCCAAAAAGGGTGAGCCGATTTAATATCTACCCCAGACTCAGTAGCCATTCTTGCGTGACCAATAGCATGAGTTCCAATAAGTTTATCTAAATTGTATCTATCACACACCATTTTGGCATTACCAAGATCTTTAATTACCTCCAAAGATTTACCCATTGAAAGAATTTCAACGCCAGGGATGCTTTCAATTTTTTGTGAAAATTCTAATAAATCTTTTTTATTATATTCAATTTCATACCTTAAAGAGTAAGGAAGAATTCTTTCCTCTTTAACAATTTTAGCCCCCATTTCTGAAAGATAATTATCTACAATTTTTTTTCTTTCATCGTATACAGAGACATCTTCAGCGACAGATGTACTTCCCTCACCAACGTTTTCACCAACTTTAAACCGCATAATGAAATTTTTTCCATCAGTTTCTCCATATAAAGCATAACCTGTTGAATCTTCTCCTCTGTGTTTAAGAGCCTGAAGCATTCCTTGCAACTCATGTCCAACTTTTGATGATTTTCCTCTGTGAATTAATCCCGCTATTCCGCACATATACTTTTCCTCTTTAAATTTATTAAGGCAAACAATCTAAATAAGTATCTAGATCCCATTGAGTTGTTGCTCCTAAAAATCTTTCCCACTCATCATTTTTATACCAGTGAAAAACTTTATACATTTCATCTGGCATAGCAGATTTAATAACTTCATCCTCAGATAATCTTTCTAAAGCTTCACCTAAACTTAACGGAAGTTTTTTAACATCTTTACCAGCCTTTTGTGCCTCATAAATATTTCTTGACTCTGGAGCTGCTGGTTTCATTTTATTACTTATTCCGTCATCACAAGCTTTTAATAATGCTGCACCTAATAAATATGGATTATGCATAGAGTCAACTGATCTATATTCAAATCTTCCAGGCGCTGATACTCTTAATCCACAAGTTCTATTTTGATATCCCCAATCAGCATAGACAGGTGCCCAAAAACCTTGATCCCACAATCTTCTGTATGAGTTAACCGTTGATGAACCCAAAGCGGTTAATGCTGGCAAGTGCTTCATGATACCAGCTATTGATTGTAAACCGATTTTACCGGGTAATTGCATATCTTTTGTATCTGGCATAAAAGTATTTGTTCCACCTTCAACATAACTAAATACTTCCTCAACACCTGGTAAAGTTTTGTTTCCAAGTTTATTTAGTTTTATTTTTCCACCTTTCCATAAAGACATGTTTGTATGACATCCACTTGCTGAAACACCCATAAAAGGTTTAGTCATAAAACATGCAATCAAACCATGCTCTCTCGCAACTTGAGCACAAATTTGTCGATAAGTGGATAATCTATCTGCATTTCTTAATACATTATCATATGTCCAGTTTAATTCTAATTGACCTGGTGCATCTTCATGGTCACCTTGAATCATGTCTAGACCCATTGCTTTTGCATATTCTATTACCTTCATAAACACTGGTCTTAAAGACTCAAATTGATCTATGTGATAACAGAATGGTTTAGAAAACCCTTTACCTGTTGGAGTACCATCCTGATTTTTTGTAAGCCACATCATTTCAGGTTCAGTTCCAACTCTTAATTCAAGACCATGGTTTTTCTGGAACTCATCCATAAAAATTCTTAAATTTCCTCTACAATCAGATGTTAAATGACCACCTGGATTATTTCTTTCTTCTCTATTTCTAAAACAAGTTACAAAAACTCTTCCTACTCTTTTATCCCAAGGTAATTGACAAAATGTTTCAGGATCAGGAATACCCACAAGTTCCATAGCTTCAGGTCCATATCCAATATAATTGTTATGACGATCTAAAAATAAATTTGCAGTAGCTCCGTATACTAATTGAAAGCCTTTTTCTGCTGTTCTTTCCCAATGATCTGCTGGAATTCCTTTTCCTACTACTCTTCCTGTTACTGAAATAAATTGATAATAAATATAAGTTATTCCTAACTCATTAATTTTTTCCCTTACTCTTTTTACTAATTTAGCTCTACCTGGTTGGTTAACATGTTTTTCTAAATCCGTCATTTTCCCCTCAATGAATTAATATTTACTCAAACGTAGCTGAAAAATTTATTAGTGTCTAGGCTTGAAGTTTAACTCCAAGGAAAAGGACTGTTCGAAGTAGGGTGAAGCTCACCCTTCTCGTAACGGTTGAATCTAAACGGTTTTAATAAATCACTTTCAGTACCAAGGATTTCTTTTGCTACAAGCTCTCCAACTCCAATCATTTTGTATCCATGATTTGCGTCAGCTATCATATAAACATTCTCAAAAAATCTATCGAAGATTGGAAACGAGTCTGGGGTCATACATCCAAGTCCTCCCGATGGTCCTTTTCGATATAAATCAGATTTTCCTTCAAATCTTTTTTGACAATGTGCTAATGCAGAACACCACATTTCGCTAAATGCATCAGTAGTTTGATATTCTGGTGAATCTAATCCGTAAGGATCGACATTAACTTTATCAAAATGTTTTTTTACAATATATGGAGACGTACCACCTTGAACTCCTAAACCTTCAATATCAGGTTTGTAATAAATTCCCCAAATTTTATCTGTAATTAATTTCTTTGTTTTATCTGAATACAATGGTGCGGTTGAGTCAACGTGAACTACAGGTGGTTGTTTGCCATCATTTGTTTTTAAAAAATCTGGATCAACTCCAATTACACCTTCTTGAAGAAACCAGTAGGTCCACATATCAGTCACATGCATCTTACCATCTTTACCTTTGATATTTGCAGTTTTTGGTAATTCTAGCATATTCCAAAAATCTCTTGCCCATGGTCCTGCTCCAATTACTACTTGTTCACAATCTATTGTTCCTTTGTCTGTTTCAACACCTGTTACCGCTTTACTATTACTTCCTCTTTTAAAACCTGTGACTTTTACACCTTTCATTACTTGAACTCCGTTTGATGTAGATTTTTTTTCTAGAGCTTTAATCGAATCCTTATTAAATGCATATCCACCTTTTTTTTCATGAAGAATTGATGTAATACCTTGTGCCTGCCAATCATCAAAAATACCTCTCATGTAATTCATGCAATCTTTTTCTCCCTCAATAAATTCTGACTCATAACCTATTGCTTTTTGTTGCTTATAAATACTTGCAACATCTTCATGCATTACTTCAGGAGAGATTTGTAAATAACCTACCGGATTGTATTTAAATGCTTTTGGATCACTTTCCCAAACAGAAACTGAATGGGCCATTAATTCTCTCATAGCTGGTTGGAAATAATTATTTCTCACTACACCACAAGCTATTCCACTTGCGCCTGCAGCAGTGTCTTTTTTTTCTAAAACTATTATATCTCCAGGATTTTTATAAGTTTCTGATAATTTCCAAGCAGTGCTTAAACCGTGGATACCTCCACCGATTATAACTACTTTTGCTTTTGTCGGTAATGACATATATGCAACTTTATTTTTCATGCGACGTAAATATATAATTTTTTATATATATAAAATATATAAGTAATTAATTACTTATCCTTTAGAAACTTAAATTTTTAAGCGTAGCCAAATATTGATTGAATTCCTCAATGAATGCCTCACTAGGTTTTATGTGTTTTTTTCTTTGATCACCAGAAGTTTTTTCAAGGAAAAAAAAACCTTTTTCACATGCCTCATTTATCATTAAAGCAGATTTTGGTCGTGAAGTTTTAAACAATTTTGTCTTCAATTCCTCAACAGTCAGATTTTCTTTATATTTAAAAGCATGCATTACAAGAAGCATCATATGATAATGTGAGGGTGATTTTCTAAAAAAGTA
>CACOLY010000024.1 GCA_902628195.1 uncultured Pelagibacteraceae bacterium | reverse complement strand
AATTGATTATGTCGAAATAGGTTTTAGATTTTTAGATAAAGTAAAAATTAAAGGGCCATGTGCTTATTCAGAGGAAA
Source organism: uncultured Pelagibacteraceae bacterium (assembly GCA_902628195.1). GTDB lineage: Bacteria > Pseudomonadota > Alphaproteobacteria > Pelagibacterales > Pelagibacteraceae > Pelagibacter. Next base: position 5,773 of record CACOLY010000024.1, on the reverse strand, counting down.
AATTTCTTAAAACTTTAAAAATTCCAAAAAATTTAAAGCTTGGAGTAATGGTAAATGCATCAGATTTTACAGGACAAAAAAATATAATAGAATTAGCAAAAAAATATTTTAAACTCAAAAAAGATTCATTAATTTCATTAGTTAGAATAGCTTGTCATCATCATGAAATAAAAGAGGTTTTGCCGCTTGTAAATTGGCTTAAAAAATCAGGATATAAAGTTGGTGTTAACATTATGCAAATACCTGAATTAACTTTTCGGGACATTAGGAATGCAATTAAAGAGGTCAAAAAAACAAAAACAGATATTCTATATTTTGCAGATAGTATGGGAAGTCTTGACGGCATAAAAACAAAAAAAATTATTTGTCAGATTAAGTCAATATGGAAAAAATCAACCGGTATTCATACTCATGATAATATGGGCAAAGCACTAGAAAATTCAATTGCAGCAATTAATAACTCGGTTGAATGGATAGATTGCACAGTTACGGGCATGGGGAGAGGTCCAGGAAATACTAAAACAGAGTTATTGATTTTAGAATTGAATAGAAAAAAAGAAAATTTAATAAATCTTCTTAATTTGATTAAAAAATATTTTGAACCATTAAAAGAAAAATATAAATGGGGCTCAAATCCATTTTATTATTTTGCTGGATTAAATTCAATTCACCCAACTTTTGTTCAAGAAATGTTAAGTGACGTAAGATTTGATCCTGAGGATATATACAACAATTTAGACAATCTAAGTACAGTAGGTGGAAGGAAATTTAGTAAGGAATTAATTACGCTAGGAAAAAATTATTATAAAAAAATAAGTAAAGGTGATTGGGATCCAAGTAAAACTATTCTTAATCAAAATATTTTAATAATAGGACCTGGTACATCATTAATAAAGTATAAAAAAAAAATAATACGATTTATCAAAAAAAATAAACCAATAGTTTTTTTATTAAATGCAATAGATCCAATTCCTAAAAAATATGTTTATGCCAATATAGTTTGTCATCCTTTGAGATTACTATCGGATATTGATAAATATAAAAAGTCAACTAAATATTTGATAACCCCGTTTTCGAGTTTTTCAAAAAATATAAAATCAAGAATTAATTCAAAAAAAATATTAAATTTTGGACTCCAAGTAAAAAATAATAAATTTAGATTTGAAAAAAATTATGTAGTTTTACCAAATTCTTTAGCTATCACTTACACTCTTGGTATTTGTACTAGTGGAAAATGTAAAAAAATTTTTTTTGCTGGTTTAGATGGTTATAATGAAACTAGCCCAAAAAAATTTGAAATGGATGATGTTTTGCAGAATTATCAGTTAGAAAAAAGAGCAAGAAAAATTGTTTCTCTGACACCAACAAACTATAAAATAAGAACAATATAAAGTGTAAATGTCTGATTTTTTAATAGTTATCCCTGCCAGATATAAATCAAAAAGGTTACCAGGTAAACCTTTGATAGACATAAAGGGTTTACCAATGATTGTCAGAACATTCAATCAGTGCAAAAAGGTTGTGAATTCATCAAAAATTCTAGTCGCAACTGAGAATAAAAAAATTTTTAGACTATGTAAAAAAAATAACATTAATGTAATGATGACATCTTCTAAATGTCTTACAGGAACAGACAGAGTAGCAGAAGTAGCTAAAAGAATAAAAAAAAATTTTTATATAAATGTTCAAGGTGATGAACCAATTTGTAATCCAGAAGATATAAAAAAAATAATAAATACAGCCAAAAAATATCCAAATGCAGTAATTAATGGTTTTACTGAGATTAAAGATAAAAAGATTTTTTATTCTCCACATATTCCAAAAATAGTATTTAGAAAGGATGGAAATTTGATATATATGTCTAGAGCTCCTATCCCTTCAAATAAAAATAGATCATTAATAAAAGCGTGGCGGCAAGTTTGTATTTATTCATTTCCTTATAAATCACTTAAGGTATTTTCAAGTTTTAAAAAGAAAACACCTCTTGAGGCAATTGAAGATTTAGAGCTAAATAGATTTATTGAAATCGGCTATCAAGTAAAAATGATAAGAATGTCAAATAAATCTATAGCAGTTGATACAAATAGTGATTTAATAAAAGTAAAAAAAATAGTTAAATAATTATAGTCTATATAAATGAAACTTAAAGAACTTAATAATTTTTACAAAAATAAAAAAGTATTAGTTATTGGTCATACTGGATTTAAAGGCTCTTGGCTAACTGCTTGTCTAAAAAATTTTAAGTCTAGAGTTTATGGAATTTCAAGTAATATTCCTACAAAGCCATCACATTTTAAATTATCAAGAATTCATAAAAATATTAATGAATATAGAATTGATATTAGAAATTACTCAAAATTAAAAAAAAAAATCAATCAAATAAAGCCAGATATAATTTTTCATCTAGCAGCTCAATCTCTAGTGAGAAATTCATTCGAAAAACCATATGCTACTTGGACAACAAATTCATTAGGTACATTGAATTTGTTAGAAATTCTAAGAGAAACTAGGATACAAAAAAAAACTAGTATTGTGATTGTCACAAGTGACAAGTGTTATAAAAATGTAAATCAAAAAAAAGGATATTTAGAAACAGATATATTAGGTGATAAGGAACCATATGGTAGTTCAAAAGCATCAGCAGAATTAATTTTTTATTCATATTTTCATTCATTTTTAAGTAAAAAAAAAATGTTAAATTTAGCAACAGCAAGAGCTGGAAATGTTATTGGTGGGGGAGACTGGTCTAAAGATAGAATTTTAACTGATGTGATTAGATCAGTTAAAAACAAGAAAAAATTAATGATTAGATATCCTTATTCAACACGTCCTTGGCAGCATGTATTAGAGCCAATACATGGTTATTTAATATTAGCAAAAGATTTATATAAGAATAAAAATAAATTAAATGGAGAGTCATTTAATTTTGGGCCGAGTTTTAATAAAAACTATAGCGTAAAGGAATTACTGATTAAAATAAAAAAATATATCCCTAATATCAAATGGATTTTAGATAAAAACAAAAAAAAACCTTATGAGGCAGGATTATTAAATTTAAATTGTAAAAAATCATTAAGATTGCTTAAATGGAAAAATATTTTAAATTTTGAACAGACTATTCAAATGACTGCCCTTTGGTATCTATCTTATCTTAAAAATCATGATTTAGAAAATTTAACTTTAATGCAGATTAAAGATTATGAAGATAAAATAGTTTAATATATAAGTTATGAAAGTTGTCATACTAGCAGGTGGATACGGAACAAGGCTTTCCGAATATACAAAAACAATTCCAAAACCGATGGTAAAAATTGCTGGAAAACCCATTATTCTACACATTATGGAACATTATGCGAAACATGGTTTTAAAGATTTTTATATTGCCTTAGGCTACAAAGGAAATGAAATCAAAAAATTTTTTAAAAATAAGAAATTAGACTGGAGAATTAATTTAATTGATACTGGCCAAAATACCATGACAGGTGGAAGGATAAAAAGATTAAAAAAGTTTTTAGGAAATTCCACATTTCTGATGACTTATGGGGATGGTATTTCTGATATAGACATTAAAAAATTAATTAAATTTCATAGAAAAAATAAGAGATTAGTTACCCTAACAGCTGTAAGGCCTCCTGCAAGATTTGGTGTATTAAAATTACTAGGTTCACGAGTAAAATATTTCAAAGAGAAATCAAAATTAGATGAAGGTTGGATTAATGGGGGTTTTTTTGTGATTGAGCCTAGTTTTTTAAAATTTATAAAAAACGATCAGACATATCTTGAGAAACAACCATTAGAAATGATCACTAAAAAGGGTCAACTAAACGCATTCAGACATGATGGCTTTTGGCAATGTATGGATACTAAAAGAGATAAAGATAGGTTGGAAGGAATATTTAAAAAAAAAAATTTTGAGAAAAAAAACTAAAATTCTGGTCGTAGGTGGAACAGGATTTCTGGGATTTCATACCTGTTTAGAAGCTTTAAAAAGAGGCTGGGAAGTAACAAGTCTTTCCACTAAAAAACCGCCTCAGAGAAGGTTTATTAAAAAAGTTAAATACTTGTCTTGTAATATTAAAGAAAAGAAAAAAATAAGCAAAACTCTAAAAAACCTAAATTTTGATTATGTGATTAATTTTGGAGGTTATGTTAATCACAAAGAAAAAAAAAAAACTTACGAAAGTCATTACTTGGGATGTAAAAATTTAGCAAATTATTTTTTAATAAAAAGAATTAGACTATTTATTCAAATAGGAAGTTGTATTGAGTATGGTAAATTGAAATCTCCACAAGTAGAAAATAAAAAAGCTGATTTAAAAAAAATTAATTCTGTTTATGGAAAGTCAAAACTAATGGCTTCAAACTATTTATTAAATTTTTTCATGAAGTATAATTTTCCAGTTGTTATTTTAAGATTATATTTAGTTTATGGTCCAAACCAAGACCTTAATAGATTTATACCCGTCATTATAGATGGTTGTTTAAATAATAATAAATTTGACACCTCATCCGGAATTCAAAAAAGGGATTTTTTGTATGTATCTGATTTTATAGATTTAATTTTCAAAGTTTTAAAAAGTAAAGACTCAAAAGGACAAATTTTTAATGTAGGTTCAGGTCAACCCAGAAAAATTAAAGGGGTTATAGAATATATTAGAAAAAAAATAAAAAAAGGAAAACCAAATTTTGGAAAGTTAAAATTTAGAAAAGATGAAATATTAAGTTTGTATCCAAACATTAATAAAACTAAGAAATTTTTCAAATGGTTTCCAAAAATTAATTTTGAAACTGGTATAAAAAAAACTATTGCATATTATCGAAAGTAAAATGTACCCATTAGTAAGTATAATAATGAATTGTAGAAATGGTGAAAAATTTTTGCAAGAAAGCTTAAACTCAGTTTTAAAACAAACATATGAAAATTGGGAATTAGTTTTTGTGGATAATAAATCTAATGATAATAGTAAAAAGATTTTTAAAAAATATAATGATAAGAGATTTAAATATATTTTTTTAGATCAAGAGGTAAATTTAGGAAGAGCAAGACAAGAAGCTCTTAAAAATTGCTCAGGAGATTTTATTTCATTTCTAGATACCGATGATTTATGGTTTGAAGATAAATTAGAAAAACAAATGAAATTTTTTGAAGATAATGAAATTGGTATGGTAATATCAAATACAATTTTTTTTTCAGATATAAAAAGCAAAAAATTTTATAATAATGATCCTCCTACAGGGTTTGTATTTTATGACTTATTAGATAATTACTTTATAAGCCTTGAAACATTGATATGTAGAACCAAATATCTAAAAAAAATTTCTTTTAAATTTGATAAAGATTATTCAATGATTAGTGATTTAGATTTAACATTGCGGTTAAGTACGACATGTAAATTAAGTTATTGCCCTTTTATTTTATCAAAATGGAGAATACACCCATCAAGTGATTCTTGGAAAAAAAAAAATTTATTTTTTTTAGAAAAATTAAGATTTATTGAAAAGTTAAAAATAAAAAACTTTGATTTAGATAAACAAAAATTTTTGAAGCATAAAAAGAATTTTATAGAGAACACAAACTTTTCTTTATTATTAAATAAAATTGAGTCTGGTGAAAAAAAAAAAGAAATAATTCGAGAGATTAAAAATAAAGATATTAAATTTATTAATCTTTGTATATTGATAATTTTAACTGTTTTTCCTTTCAGTAAGCAAATGATGAAATTATACAGAAAATTTTTTTCAATAACTCCGTAATATGAAAAATTTTTATTAT
>CACOLY010000023.1 GCA_902628195.1 uncultured Pelagibacteraceae bacterium | reverse complement strand
CTTCAGTGCTAATTGGGGATTATTTGCTAAGTAGATGTTTTGAAATGATGGTAGAAGATGGAAACTTAGAAGTTTTAAAATTACTATCATCAACTTCTTCGAAGATTGCTCAAGGAGAAGTATTACAACTTCAACACAAAGGTGAAATTGATATGATAGAGGAAACATACCTAAAAATTATATCTGCTAAGACTGCAGAATTATTTGCAGCATCAACACAAGTTGGAGCAATTTTATCTGATATGAATAATAAAGAGAAAGAAGCTTTAGAGTTTTATGGTAGAAACCTTGGTTTAACCTTTCAAATTGCTGATGATACTTTGGACTATAACTCAGAGTTAAAATTATTTGGAAAAAAAATTGGTAAAGATTTTTACGAAAGCAAAATAACACTTCCTATAATCCTATTATTTCAAAAAGCCAATATTGAAGAAAAGAAAAAACTAAAAGGTATATTTTCAAAAAGTACTAGAGATGAAAAAGATTTAGATTATACTTTATTGTTAATAAAAAAATATAATATAATAAATGAATGTTATAAAAAAGCTCAACACTATATAAATCTAGCCTCAAACTCACTATCTGTTTTTAATGATTGTGAGGAGAAAAGTATTCTTGAAAATTTAACTTCTTTTAGTATATCAAGAAATTTTTAGGGACTTAAAAGATTTTTAACCCAATTTTTATTTTCATCTAAAGTATATTTTAATCTTTCATGTATTCTGTTATCTCCATCTAACCAAAATTCAATACTTACTGGTTTCAAATTCCAACCAGACCAGTAATCAGGTCTAGGAACATTATCCTTATCATTAAATTTTTTTTTAAAAATTTCTAAAGAGTCTAAAAGTTCCTCTCTGCTTTTCAAAATACTACTTTGTTTAGATGCCCAAGCACCAATTCTGCTTTCATAGGCTCTAGTGTTATAATAATCATCAGCTGTTTTGTCAGCAACCAACTTTAAAGTGCCGACAATTCTTATTTGTCTTAATAAACTTTTCCAATGAAAACACATTGTTGCATTTGGATTATCTTTTAATTCTTTTCCTTTTTGGCTATTTAAATTCGTATAAAAAACAAATCCATTTTTATCAAAACTTTTTAAAAGAACCATTCTTACAGATGGGATGCCAGTCTTGCTTGCTGTTCCTAAGGCCAAAGCGTTAGGATCATTAATCTCATTCTTTTTAGCTTCATCAAACCATTTTTCAAATAATTCAAATGGATCATCCAGATCTAAAAAGCATTTATTAAGCCCTAATGAGTTTTTTTGATTCATAATTCTAACAAAATAATCTATACAATATAAATAATGTCATTTAATACATTTGGAAAGTTTTTTCGTTTCACTACATGGGGAGAGTCTCATGGACCAGCTATAGGCTGTATAATTGACGGGTGTCCTCCATTAATTCAGCTAAAAGATCAGGATATTCAAAAAGAATTAGATAAAAGAAAACCAGGTCAATCAAGGTTCACGACTCAGAGAAAAGAGAGTGACAAAGTTCAAATTTTATCTGGTGTGTTTGAGGGTAAGACCACTGGTACACCAATTTCCCTAATAATCTATAACGAGGATATGAGATCAAAGGATTATAAAAATATTAAAGATAAATTTAGACCTGGGCATGCTGACTTTACTTATTTCAAAAAATATGGAATTAGAGACTATAGAGGCGGAGGACGATCTTCTGCAAGAGAAACAGCTTCAAGAGTAGCTGCAGGTGCAATTGCAAAAAAAGTTTTAGAAAAAAAATTAGGTAAAAAATTTAAAATTTCTGCTGCAGTTACTCAGCTTGGTATTCTTAGATGCGATACTACAAAATGGAATGATAAAATAATTTATAAAAATCCATTTTTTTGCCCAGATAAATCAATGTTAAAAATCTGGGAAAAATATTTATTAGGTATTAGAAAAGCAGGATCTTCCTGTGGAGCTGTAATTGAAGTTAGAGCCAACGGAGTTCCCGCAGGTTTAGGCGCACCCATTTATTCAAAGTTGGATTCTGATATTGCATCTGCAATGATGAGTATAAATGCAGTTAAAGGAGTAAATATTGGATCAGGCATGAATTCCGCTCAGTTGTCTGGTGAGGAAAATTCAGATGAAATATCGCAAAACAATAAAAAATTGAAATTTAGTTCAAATAACGCAGGTGGAATACTTGGCGGTATATCCTCCGGGCAAGAAATAGTAGTTTCTTTTGCTGTAAAACCTACATCTTCAATTTTAAAAAGCAGAAAAACAATAAATAAATTTGGAAAAAATACTTCAATATCCGTAATTGGTAGACATGACCCTTGTGTTGGGATTAGAGCAGTTCCGGTTGGTGAAGCTATGCTTTCATGTGTTTTATTGGATCATTACTTAATGAATAAAGCACAGTGTGGATAAATAAAACTATTTTTGTTTTTGTAAAATAATATTTGAATTTAAAACATCCAAAACTTTTTCTTCAATAGATCTGGAGTCTAAATTTGCAATTTTATACATATTGTCCGGTGTATCTTGATCTATAAAAATATCAGGAAGTGTCATTGACCTAAATTTTAAATTAGTGTCAATTAATCCCTTTTTAGATAAAAAATTTACTACATGAGAGCCGAATCCCCCAATAGAACCTTCTTCGATAGTCACAATTGCTTCATGAGTAGTAGCTAATTGCCAAATTAAATTTTCATCAAGAGGTTTCGCAAATCTTGCATCTACTATTGTTATGTTGACTCCTTTTTTTTTTAAGTTTTCGGCTGCTTTTAAAGTCTCGTTAAGCCTTGCACCAAAATTTAAAATAGCCAATTTATTGCCCTCTTGAATAATTTTAGATTTACCTATTTCAATTTTTTCATTAATATTTGGCAGAGCTACTCCTAATCCTGAGCCCCTTGGATATCTAAATGCACAAGGACGGTCATTTATTTCTGTTGAAGTATTGATCATTCTTACTAGTTCAGCTTCATCACTAGCAGCCATTACCACAAAATTTGGTAATGTTGATAAATATGTTGTATCAAAACTTCCAGCATGTGTTGGTCCATCAGCACCAACCAATCCTGCTCTATCAATTGCAAATCTTACAGGTAAACTTTGAATAGCTACATCGTGAACAACTTGATCATATGCTCTTTGTAAAAAAGTTGAATAAATTGCTGCATAAGGTTTAAAATTTTCTGTAGCTAGACCAGCTGCAAATGTAACAGCATGCTGTTCAGCAATTCCAACATCAAAAGTTCTATTTGGAAATTCTTTACGGAAAATATCAAGACCTGTACCATCTGGCATTGCTGCTGTGATAGCTACTATTTTACTGTCTTTTTTAGCATGTTGGACTAAAGTATTAGCAAATATTTTAGTATATGATGGAATTTTACTTGAACTTTTAGATTGTTCACCAGTCTCAACATTAAATTTCGTAACCCCATGGTAGTTATCTTTAGCTTTTTCTGCAAATGAATAACCTTTCCCTTTTTTTGTTTTGATGTGAATTAGAATTGGACCCTCATGTTTTGTGTCTCTTGCATTTTTCAAAATTGGAACTAGAGAATTTAAATCATGCCCATCTATAGGTCCAATGTAATAAAATCCTAAAGAACTGAACAAAGTTCCACCTGTTACAGCAGACCTAAGTAAGTCCTCAGCTTTGCCAGCTTTTGCACTAAATCTTTTTGAAAATGCAGATGTGATAAGTTTAATAGTTTCTCTTAAACTAAAATATATTTTACCTGAAAAAATTTTTGCTAAATATGTGCCCATTGCACCTACAGGTCTAGCAATCGACATATCGTTATCATTCAAGATTACGATCATTTTAGTTTTAGAGGCACCAGCATTGTTCATTGCTTCATAAGCCATACCTGCACTTATTGCGCCATCACCTATAACAGCCACTACGTTATCAGATTTATTTGATAATCTATTAGCTTCGGCTATACCTAAAGCTGAGGATATTGAAGTTGAACTATGCGCTGCACCAAAAGGATCATATTCACTTTCTTGTCTCTTTGTAAAACCAGAGAGACCTCCACCTTGCCTAAGAGATCTTATTTTATCTTTTCTGCCTGTCAAAATTTTATGTGGATAACATTGATGACCAACATCCCAAATTAATTTGTCATTGGGTGTATTGAATATATAATGAAGAGCAACAGTAAGTTCAACTACCCCAAGGCTAGCTCCTAAATGACCACCAGTTACAGATACTGCATCAATCATTTCTTCTCTCAATTCATCAGCTACCTTTTGAAGTTTTGTTTCTGGTATTTTCTTTAAATCTGATGGAAAGTTTATTTCATTTAAAAATTCGTATTCTTTTTTCATTTTTTTCTGTTCAAAATATAGTTTAATGTTTCAGACAAATTTTTTGATCTTGAACCATAATTTTTAAGTTTATTGTTTATTTTAAAAATTAATCCTTTTGCATATTTAACCGTATTTTTATGCCCTAGTAAACTAATTAGAGTCGCTTTTCCTTTAATTTTGTCTTTTCCAGTTTTCTTACCTGCAACTATTAAACTTCCTTTATTATCAATTAAATCATCAGCTACTTGAAATAATAATCCTACATCAGCACCTATATCTTCGAATAATTTTATTTCTTGTTTTGATTTTCTTTTAATAATTAAAGGTGCAACACAACAAAAACTAAAAAGTTTTCCAGTTTTTTTGATTTCCATCTCAATAATTCTTTTTTTTGAAACCTTTTTATGTTCGAAACTTAAATCTAAATATTGTCCACCAGCTATGCCTTGATGTCCTGAACTTTCAGAAATTTTATTAATCAAATTTAATTTTATTTTTTCAGAAAGATTTAAATCTTTATGACTTAAAATTTCAAAAGCCATTGTTAGAAGAGAGTTGCCAGCTAAAACTGCTGTGGACTCTCCAAATTTAATATGTGTTGATGGCTTGCCTCTCCTTATTGAATCATTATCCATACAGGGTAAATCGTCATGTATTAAAGAATAGGCATGAATACATTCAACTGCAGCACCTAAAATTATTAATGATTTGTAATTTATTTTAAATATTAATCCAATATCAATTAAAATTTTTGATCTTATTTTTTTACCTCCTGAAAATAATCCATATTTCATTGGTATTATCAATTCAGATTTTTTTTGTCTTTTAATAAATCTTTTTAGGAATAAATTTGTATCTTTTGCAATTTTATTTAGTTTTTTTTGCATTTTTTTTAGAGGTAACTCTTAGTATATTTTCTTGTGTTTTTTTATTTATATTTTTAGCATCTTTTTGAAATTTTTTTTCAATGATATTATTAAGTTTTATTAAATTTTGATATTTTTCTATTGAATTTTCTAAATTCTTTTGATTCTCCAAATCTTCAATCAACTTATTAGCCTTTTGAGTTAAATCCTCAAGAGACATAGAATTATAATCATTTGGTAAATTTTTATCTTTCATATAATACTCTCAGATAATACATGAAAATTAATCTTGCAAATATTAAAAAAGCTCAAAAACTTCTTAATAAAAGTGAGTGTGTAGCAATACCTACTGAAACTGTTTATGGTTTGGCAGCAAATGCCTATTCAGATAAAGCATGTAAAAAGATATATAAACTAAAAAAAAGACCTAAAAATAACCCTCTAATAGTACACTATTTAAATAATCAAATTTTAAAGAACGATTGTATTTTTAACGATGATTTTATCAAACTTTATAATATATTTTGCCCTGGTCCCATAACATTTATTTTGAATTTAAAAAAAGATTCAAAGATCTCAAAAATTGTAACTAATAGAAAAAAAACTTTAGCAGTAAGATTTCCAAAACACCCGGTTACAAGAAATTTATTAGAAAATCTCAATTTTCCTTTAGCTGCCCCAAGTGCTAATCTTTCTTCAAAAGTAAGTGCTGTAAGTTCTGCTC
>CACOLY010000022.1 GCA_902628195.1 uncultured Pelagibacteraceae bacterium | reverse complement strand
AATATTAATAATAGCTGGGTCTGACTCCTCAGGTGGTGCAGGCATTCAAGCCGATATCAAAACTGTAACTAGTCTAGGCTCTTACGCACTAACAGCCATTACCGCTGTAACAGTCCAAAATACTCAAGGAGTAAAATCAGTTATTACTATCCCTCCAAATGAAATTAAAAATCAAATAATTTTCTCTGCAAAAGATATTAAACCAGATGCAATTAAAATAGGTATGCTTCACTCTAGATCAGTTATAAAAAAAGTTTTAGAGTCATTAAATCGACTAAAGATTAAAAAAATAGTATTAGATCCTGTCATGGTTGCTAAAGGGGGTGCTAAACTAATTGATGATGAGGCCATAATTTTTTTGAAAAAAAGCCTTATTAAAAAGGTAAGCTTAATTACACCAAATATTCCTGAAGCTGAGGTTTTAACAGGTATCAAAATTAAAAATAAAGAAGACATGATATTTGCAGCAAATAAATTAATTAATTTAGGTGTCAAAAATGTTTTAATAAAAGGAGGTCACTTAAAAACGAAAAAAGTACAAGATATTTTTTTAAATAGAACTGATCTCAAAATTTTTAATAGTCTGAGATTTAAAACTAAAAATACACATGGCACAGGATGTACATTATCAAGTGCTGTAACAACTTTTTTTTCTTGTGGAAAAAGTATTAAGAAAGCTTGTGAGCTGGGAATAAAATATGTAAATTCAGCTATATTAACCAATCCAAAATACGGAAAAGGTCATGGACCAATTAACCACTTAAATTCAATAGAGATTTATAAAAGATTTAAATAATGAAAAATATAGTAGTTGTAGGTTCACAGTGGGGCGACGAGGGAAAAGGAAAAATTGTTGATTGGCTCTCAGAACAAGCTGATGTTGTTATTAGGTTTCAGGGTGGTCATAATGCTGGTCATACTTTAGTTATTGATGGTAAAACTTTCAAACTAAGATTGCTTCCTTCCGGAATTGTTAGAAAAGATAAAATTTCAATAATTGGTAATGGGGTTGTGGTTGATCCATGGGCTTTATTAGAAGAAATTAAAGAAATTAAGGATAAAGGAATAGATGTGACTGTAGATAATTTTATCATTTCAGAATCGGCTAATTTAATTTTACCATTTCATAAAGAAATGGATGAAATTAGAGAGGACTCAGCAGGAAAAAGTAAAATAGGAACAACAAGAAGAGGTATAGGGCCGGCCTATGAAGATAAAGCCGGAAGAAGATCTATACGTTTAATGGACCTTAGATCTGAATTAAATCTTGATCAAAGACTTGAATCAGTTTTATTACATCATAATGCAATCAGAAAAGGGCTTGGCAAAAAGTTATTTCAAAAAGAACAACTAAAAAAAGATTTACTTAAAATTGCACCAGAACTTTTAAAGTTTTCACAACCAGTTTGGATGAAAATTGACCAGTTTAAAAAAAAAAATAAAAAAATTTTATTTGAAGGAGCTCAAGGAATTTTATTGGATGTAGATCATGGAACCTATCCATTTGTGACATCTTCAAATACAGTTGCATCAAATGCTGCTACAGGAACTGGATGTGGACCAGACTCAATTAATTATGTTTTAGGAATTACAAAGGCCTATACCACTAGAGTTGGTGAGGGACCTTTCCCTACTGAGCTTAATGACGAAATAGGAGAATTGTTGGGCACAAAAGGAAAAGAGTTTGGAACAGTAACTAGTCGTAAAAGAAGGTGTGGATGGTTTGATGGAGTTTTAGTCAGACAAACAATTAAAGTCTCTGGTATAAACGGCATCGCCCTAACAAAGCTAGATGTCTTAGATGAATTAGAAGAGATCAAGATGTGTATACAATATGAATTAAATGGAAAAAAAATTGACTATCTACCAGCATCTGTTGAGGACCAATTTAAAATTAAGCCCATCTTTAAAAGTTTTAAAGGTTGGAAAAAAAATACAAATGGCATTAAAAATATTGATGAACTTCCTCAAGAAGCTAAAGATTATATTTATGCAATAGAGGATTTTGTAGGAACAAAAATATGTAGTGTATCTACAAGCCCTGAGAGAGATGATACAATATTGATCGAGAACCCTTTTAAAATTTAGTTTGCAGTCAATAAGTTTTTTGATTTTGCCAACAACAACATTTGCTTTTGTAATTTTTCAAAAGCTTTATTTTCAATTTGTCTAACTCTTTCTCTACTAATTTTATATTTTTTGCTTAAATCCTCAAGAGTTGAAGGATTATCATTTAATCTTCTTGAATACAAAATTTCTTTTTCTCTGTCATTAAGAACTCGAATCGAATCTTTAAGTAAATCTTTTCTCTGTTCCATTTCTTCATGTTGAGCAAATTTTAAGTCGTGATCAAGTTCTTTGTCAACTAACCAGTCTTGCCATTCATCACCATCTTCTCCAACCTGAGCATTTAAAGAGAATTCTTTTCCAGACAATCTTCGGTTCATGGATACAACTTCATCTTTACTAACATCGAGTTTATTTGCAATTTCCTCTACATGTTCATTTTTCAAATCGCCTTCCGATTGAGGAGCTATTTGATTTTTTAATTTTTTTAAATTGAAAAATAATTTCTTTTGTGCAGTAGTCGTCCCAATTTTTACTAAACTCCAAGATCTTAAAATGTATTCTTGAATTGAAGCTTTAATCCACCACATAGCATATGTAGCTAGTCTAAAACCTTTCTCAGGTTCAAATTTTTTTACTGCTTGCATTAATCCGATATTTCCCTCAGATATCATTTCATTTACTGGTAAACCATAACCCTTATAACCCATTGCAATTTTTGCAACTAATCTTAAGTGACTCGTTACAAGTTTTTCAGCAGATTTAATATTTCCTGTAGTTTTCCAATTTTTTGCAAGCATATATTCCTCTTCAGCGTCAAGCATTGGAAATTTTTTTATCTGCTCAAGGTATGCAGAAAGTCCCCCCTCATTACTTAGGATAGGAAGATTATTGTTATAAGTCATACTCATAGACGTTGTATCTAATTAATTTTCATTTTTTTTCAATATTATAATTTCACGTATTTCTTAGTATTTTTATAATTTTTTCAAGTTCCTGTGGTAAATTTGAATTAAAAATCATTTCTTTATTTTTTTTTGGATGAACAAAGCCTAGAGTTTTTGCATGTAAAAATTGTCTATTCATGTTTATAATGTTTTTTTTAAGCTCAGGTTCTATATTTTTTATTGTTTTAAATTTCTTTTTATATTTATCATCTCCAACTATACTGTTACCTAAATGATTCATATGAACTCTAATTTGATGAGTTCTTCCAGTTTCTAATTTACATTCTACTAGACTGAGAGTTGGAATATTTTTATTTTCAAATACTTCTAAAGTTACATAATTCGTAATCGCTTTTTTACCTTTTATACGACTTACTTCCATCATTTGTCTGTTTTTTGAACTTCGAGTGATTAAAGTTTCAATCTTTCCTTTAGAAGGTTTGATTTTACCCCAAACTAATAATTGATATACTCTAATTATTGAGTGTTTACTAAATTGATTTGATAAAAATTCATGTGATTGATTGTTTTTTGCTATAACAATCAAACCAGAGGTATTTTTATCTATTCTATGAACAATACCTGGTCTTAGTTCATCTCCAATATTTGACAAAGAATTTTTATCGTAATTTATTAAAGCATTAACTATTGTATTATCAAAATTTCCCACCCCTGGATGTATTGCAATACCAGAGGGTTTATTTATAACAATTATATCTTTATCTTCATAAATTATTTCTAATTTAAAATTATATGGCTTTAGTGATAGTTTTTTTGGCTCAGGAATCATTAAATTGATATTGTCTCCATCTGAAATTTTTTTTGATGGATCAGTTATAGTTTTATTATTAATTTTAAGCTTTTTATCTAAAATTAAGTTTTTTATTCTTGTTCTACTAAGACCATCTTGCTTGTTGTTGATAAAGACATCAACTCTGATGTTTTTTCTACAATCTTTTACAATCAAACTTATTTTTTTTTTCATAAAATGATATATTAATATTATATGCGCTTGTAGCTCAACTGGATAGAGCGCCTGACTTCGGATCAGGAGGTTCTGGGTTCGACTCCTAGCAGGCGCACCAATTATTCTCCCATATTAATTAAGGTCCCTTTTACCCGAGCTTTTAAAAAAGAAAAATAAAACAAGATAATTCCAAAAGTTAAATAAATAAGGTTTAGAACATAAGCTTGTTTTAAATTTTCGTAATTAACAAGGCCGTTTAGTAAAATGTTTCTTGTCTCATCAAAAATATAAACTAATGGCAAACCTTTGGCCACCATCTGAAAGAAATTAGGGAGAATTTCTATAGGGTAATATATACAACCTAAAGGAGCTAATAAGAAGAGTGATGACCATGCAATATTTTCAAAAGATGGACCAAATCTTATAAGACCAGCACTTACAAACAAACCTAATGTTATTCCAAATGAATATAAACTTAAAAATAAAAGAAGGAGCGGAAAACCTAAATTTAATATTGAAACACCAAACAACGGAGCAGTCAAAATAATTGCTGGTACCAATCCAATTAAAGTCCTTATTAAAGCTGTAAAAATTAAAGCAATAATTATTTCTTTTAGTTTTAAAGGAGCAATAAATAAATTTGTAAAATTCCTACTCCATATTTCTTCTAAAAATAACATATTAAAACTAATACTTGATCTAAAAAGAATATCGTAAAGAATTGCACATGTTAAAATTATTCCAAGTGTATTATTATAATAATCGCTATAGATTGAAAAAAATTTTGAAATAAAACCCCAAAGAATTATTTGTATAGTAGGCCAGTAAATTAGATCCAGAATTCTTGGTAAAGAACTCTTAATGAGAAAAAAGTGTCTTAAGAAAAGACCATACATTTTATTTAGGTTCATGTGTTTCTCTCGTAAGTTTTAAAAAAACTTCTTCTAAGTTTTTTCTTCCATGTTTTTTTATTAATTCTTTAGGACTTTCTTTATCAATTACAATTCCATTTTTCATCATAAGAACAGATTTACATAATCTTTCCACTTCACTCATGTTGTGTGAAGCAAGTAAAATTGAAGCTTTTTTTTCCTTTTGATAATTTTCTAAAAAACTTCTAACAAAGTCACCAGTTTCAGGATCAAGAGATGCAGTTGGCTCATCAAGCAGCAATACTGTTGGGTCGTTTATTATAGACTTAGCAAGACTTACTCTATTTTTTTGGCCTGATGAAAGTTCACCAGTAATTTTATGTATTATTTCATTAAGTCTTAGTTTTTCACAAAGATACTCAATTTTCGTAGCAAGGTTTTTTACATCATAAAGTCTACCATATACTTCTAGATTTTGTTTAACAGTTAGTTTTTTTGGTAATTCTATATATGGAGAAATGAAATTTAAATTATTTAATATTTCAACTCTTTTGGTTTCAATTTCAAAACCATTTATTAAAACCTTTCCTTTTGAAGGTTTTAATAAACCCAAAATCATACCTATAGTAGTAGTTTTTCCACAACCGTTCGGACCAAGAATTCCTATTATTTCATTTCTATTTATTTTAAAAGAAACATTCTTTACAGCTTCTTTATTGTTGAAAGATTTTGATAGTTCAATAACTTCTAATGGTGTGCACATTAAAATTTCGAGGCTCTTTTTAATCTATCATTTATGGTCTTGCCCAAACCTTTATTAGGAATTTTACCAACAGCAATAGATTTATGTTTATGATTCTTAATTTTTCTAAGTGTACTATATAAATTTTTTGCAGCTTCTTTCAAATTTCCATCTTTGGATAAAAAATAAAAATTTGATTTTTTTTGTTTCATATTTTTTAGTGATAAATATGCTTCTTCTTTATTGATTTTTTTTACATTAAGCCTTATCGGTATTCCAGGTGAATAATGAAGCTTAGACTGGCC
>CACOLY010000021.1 GCA_902628195.1 uncultured Pelagibacteraceae bacterium | reverse complement strand
ATTAATAAAGATAAAATAATAACAATTAAAATACTTAAAAGTGTTTTTTTGTTATCAATAAAAAAATTTTTAATTTTTTCGCTACGAGTATTTGAGTTGATAATTTCTATATCTTCATCCATATTTTAAATCATATTTCGAAGGACATATTGAAGTATACCCCCATTTTTGTAATATTCTAATTCATTTTTAGTATCTATCCTACACAATGTTTCAACTTTTTTAATTTCACCTGATGTATACTTAATCTCAACTTTTACTTTGTCAGATGGATTAACTCCTTTTTCAATATCTACTACACTAATAAGTTCAGAACCTAATAAATTAAGATTTTTTCTGTTCATATTTTCTGTAAATTGTAGTGGCAATATTCCCATACCAATTAAATTAGATCTATGTATTCTCTCAAAACTCTCTGCAATTACCACCTTAACACCAAGTAATTTAGTTCCTTTTGCTGCCCAATCACGAGAAGAACCTGTGCCATATTCTTTACCACCAATTACAACTAAATCAGTTCCTCTTTTTTTATACTCTACCGCTGCATCATAAACTGACATAACTTTTTCCTCAGGATACAATGTTGTGAAACCGCCTTCGGTTCCTGGAGCCATTTCATTTTTAATTCTTATATTTGCAAATGTGCCTCTCATCATTACTTCGTGATTTCCGCGTCTTGAGCCATATGAGTTATAGTCTTTTGGAAGAATTTGATAATTCATAAAATACTCTCCTGTTGGACTATCTTTTTGAATATTACCAGCTGGAGAAATATGATCGGTGGTCACCATGTCTCCCAATATCAATAATGGTCTTGCGTTTTTAATCTCTTTAAAACCCTCTGGCTCATCACTAAGATTTTCAAAAAAAGGAGGTTTCTTTACATAAGTAGAATTTTCATCCCAATTATAAATACTGCTCTTCTCTGTTTTGATTTCTTGCCATTGTTTTGGTCCTTCTGAAACATTTGAATATCGCTTAACAAACATATCTGCATTAAGAGAATTCTTTAAGGTATCTTCTATTTCTTGATTTGAAGGCCAGATATTTTTTAAAAATATATCTTTACCGTTTTTGTCTTTTCCAAATGAGTCTTTGAATAAATCAAATTCCATGTGGCCTGCAAGAGCATAGGCTACAACAAGTGGTGGAGAGGCTAGATAATTTGCTTTAATATGAGGTGAAATTCTTCCTTCAAAATTTCTATTACCTGATAAAACAGAGACTGCATATAAATTTTCTTTTTGAATAGCGTCAACTATATTTTCTGCTAACGGACCTGAATTACCGATACAAGTTGTACATCCATAACCAACTAAATTAAATCCTAGTTTATCTAAATATTTATTCAGACCTGCTTTCTCTAAATAATCAGTAACTACTTGAGACCCAGGAGCTAAAGATGTTTTTACCCATGGTTTAACATTTAATCCTAATTCAATAGCTTTCTTTGCAAGTAGTCCAGCTCCGATAAGAACATTTGGGTTGGAAGTGTTAGTGCATGATGTAATTGCCGCAATTAATATTGAACCATCTTTAATTTCATAATCTGTTTCTTTTACCTTTGAAATTTTATAATCTTTTTTATCTGTGGCTTCTTTAAACACTTTTTTAAAATTACTTGATGCGTCAGTTAAAAGAACTTTATCTTGTGGTCTTTTAGGACCTGAGATAGTTGGAACTACAGTGGACATATCTAAAGAAATTTTATCAGTAAACTCAATTTCATCACTCGACCACAAACCTTGCTCCTTCGCATACTTTTCTACAATTGCCACTGTTTTTTTATCTCTTCCTGAAAATTCTAAATATTTTAGAGTTTCTTCATCTATTGGAAAGAACCCACATGTAGCTCCATACTCTGGAGCCATATTGGCAATTGTTGCTCTATCTGCTAAAGTTAAATTTTTTAATCCATCACCATAAAATTCAACAAATTTTCCAACTACACCTTTATCTCTAAGCATTTTAACAACCGTTAAAACTAAGTCTGTAGCAGTTGTACCCTCAGGCATTTTTTTTGTAACTTCAAATCCAACAACTTCAGGAATCAACATTGAAATTGGTTGTCCAAGCATACCTGCCTCTGCTTCAATTCCACCAACACCCCATCCTAAAACTGATAAACCATTTACCATTGTAGTATGACTATCGGTTCCAACAAGTGTATCAGGGAATAAATATTTTTCTCCTTTATATTCCTCTGACCAAACTACTTTTGATAAATATTCCAAATTGACCTGGTGACAAATACCAGTACCTGGAGGAACAATCCTAAAGTTATTAAAAGCACTTTGACCCCATTTTAAAAAAGAATATCTCTCGCCATTTCTTTCAAATTCAATATCTACATTCTTTTCAAATGAATCTTTTTTAGCTGATTGATCAACTTGAACAGAGTGATCAATGACCAAATCAACTGCAGACAAAGGGTTAATTGTATTTGGATCCTTATTTTTTTCTTTTACAGCTTCTCTCATAGCAGCTAAATCAGCTACTGCTGGTATCCCTGTATAATCTTGGAGTAAAACTCTAGCTGGTCTGTAAGCTATTTCAGTTTTTGATTTTTTTGTAACAAGCCAGTTTTTGACTGCCTCTATTTGATTTTTATTAACTGATATATCATCTTCATATCTAAGTAGATTTTCCAATAAAACTTTTAACGACTTTGGTAATTTTGAAATACCTTCTAAACCATTTAATTCAGCTTTTTTTAATGAATAATATTTATAATTGTTACCATTAACTTCTAGGTCTGATAATGATTTATAAGAATTTTTATTTCCTGGTTTCATGTCTTATATATAGAATGTAATTATGCTCAAAAGAAGAAGCACTGACATAACATAATTAAAGTATTTAATAAATTTCTCATTTGTCGCGAATTTTCTAAGATATTTGCCGACAAATGTCCAAAAGGTAATGCTAGATAGAGATACTACAAAGGCAAATAAAACAACTTGAGTCGCATAATTAAGATAGTTTTCTCCATATTCAACATATGTTGAAACTATGATAATTCCAATCAAAACACCTTTTGGATTTAAAAATTGAAAAATAAAAGTATCCAAAAAAGAAATTGGATTTTCATTTTTTTTCTCACTGGATGCTTTTGAAAAACTAATTTTATATGCTAAGTATATTAAAAATAAACTTCCCAGATATTTCAAAATAGTTTGAATAATTGGAAATAGTTTAAAAACATTAACTAAACCAATTGTCAAAGCAAATACTACTGAAGTAAATCCAATTGTAACTCCAAAAATGTGTGGGATTGTTTTTCTTATTCCAAAATTAAAACCAGAATAAGATGCAACAACGTTATTTGGTCCTGGTGTATAAGCAGCTACAATCCAAAATAGTGCCATAGATAAAAATTCTGGATGCATATTTATGCTATAGGTAAACCATTTTCTGCTTGTTGAGAGGGGTGTACTAATGTTACCTTTCCTTCAGAGTCTATTGAACCTAAAAGTAAAAATTGAGATTTTACGCCTGCAATATTTTTTTCTGGAAAATTACAAACACCAATCACTTGTTTACCAACCAAATTTTCTTCGTTATAAAAATGAGTAATTTGGGCAGATGATGTTTTTACACCTATTTCTTTTCCAAAGTCGACTTCAACAACTAAAGATGGTTTTCTAGCTTTTTCATTTTTTTTGACTGAGAGAACTGTTCCAAGTCTAATGTCTATTTTCTCAAATATGTCGTAAGTAATTTGTTCTTTCATAAATGAGATATTTATATTAATTATTACTAATGAGTACAGAAGTAAATTTAGATAAATTATACAAGAATTCTATCAAGATTTTATCTGATTTAATTGGATTTAAAACTATTTCAGGAGAAGATAACAATGATTTAATTAATTATTGTGAAAAATACCTCAATGATTTAGGTGCTACCTCATTTAAAACTTATGATGATGAAAAAAAAAGAGTAAATCTGTTTGCTACAATAAAAGCAAAAAAGTCTAATGGAGTTAAACCAATAATTTTATCTGGTCATACTGATACAGTCCCTGTTTCAAAAAGTTGGAGTACAGATCCATTTAAAGCAACAATTAAAGAGGACAAACTTTATGGAAGGGGTTCCTGTGACATGAAGGGATTTATTGCATGTACTTTAGCGTTTGCTCCAGTTTTTTCTAAAGTTGATCTAAATAGAGATATTCATTTTTCTTTTACTTTTGATGAAGAAACAGCATGTTTGGGTGCTCCAATATTAATTAAGGAACTTAAAAAAAGAAATATTCAAGATGGAATTTGTATTGTTGGTGAACCAACAAAAATGAAAATCATAGATGCACATAAGGGTTGTTATGAATATACTACTTATTTTGAGGGGTTAGCTGGACATAGCTCGATGCCACATAAAGGTGTAAGTGCTGTAGAATTTGCATCAAAATATGCAACAAAATTAATAGAGCTTAGAGAACAATTAAAAAAAAGAGCTCCTAAGGAATCAATATTTGATCCTCCTTTTTCAACATTACAAGTTGGAGGTATATTTGGAGGGATAGCTCATAATGTAATAGCTGACAAATGTCGAGTTGAATGGGAGACAAGACCAGTTGTCAAAGAGGATGGTGTCTTTCTAAATCAACAAATAGATAAATATGCCAATGAAGTTTTATTACCACAAATGAGAAAAGTTTTTCCTAATTCAAAAATAACAAAAGAAATAATAGGTGAAGTTACTGGTTTCGATCGTATAGAAAATTCAGAAGCATGTGAATTGGTTTCAAGTTTAACTGGTGATAATTCAAGAGAGGTTGTATCCTTTGGAACTGAAGCTGGATTGTTTCAAGAAATCGGTATCAGTACAGTTGTTTGTGGCCCAGGTTCTATTGAACAAGCTCACAAAGTTGATGAGTTCATTGAACTTAATGAGCTGAAAAAATGTTTAAAATTTCTTGAGGGAATTAAGAAAAATTCTACTATTGATTAACTCCATCCACCAACAGATTTTACCTCTAAAAACTCCTCAAGACCGTGTTCCCCAGCCTCTCTACCAATGCCAGAATGTTTGAAGCCACCAAATGGTGCATCAACAGCAATACCAGCTCCATTGACATCAACCATTCCTGATCTAAGTTTTCTAGCAACTCTTTTTACTTTTTCTTTATCAGTAGTTTGAATATAGTTTGTTAATCCGTAGGGAGTATCATTTGCAATTTCAATAGCTTCTTCCTCTGTTTCAAAAGGCATTACAGATAAAACTGGTCCAAATATTTCTGTTCTTGCTATTTCCATTTTATTATTAACATCTGCGAATACAGTAGGTTTTACAAAATAACCTTTTTCTAATCCATCTGGTTTACCTGGGCCTCCAGCTACTAATTTGGCCCCTTCATCAATACCTTTCTTAATTAAAGTTTGTATTTTGTTGTATTGAGTTTCAGAAATAACCGGACCTATATGGTCTCCCTCTTTTTTTGGATCACCAACTTCAAATTTTTCTGTATACTTCTTTAATCTTTCAACAGCTTCATTATACATTGATTTTTCAACTAGCATTCTTGTAGGAGCATTACATGACTGACCTGAGTTTCTAAAACATCTAAGCGCTCCTCTTTCAATAGCTTCTGGGTCAGCATCTTTAAAGATAATGTTTGCTCCCTTTCCACCTAATTCTAAACTGACTCTTTTAAAATCTTTAGCAGCATTCTGTGAAATCAGGGCTCCTGCTCTAGTCGATCCAGTGAATGAAATCATATTTATGTCAGGATGACTTGTTAAAGTATCGCCTGTTGTTGCTCCATCACCGTTTATCAAATTAAATACTCCTGGAGGAAATTTTGTTTCATCAATCAACTCTGCTAAAATCATTGATGATAGTGGTGCTAATTCAGAGGGTTTTAAAACCATAGTGCAACCAGATGCTATTGCAGGCATTACTTTTAAGCAGACCTGGTTCATTGGCCAATTCCATGGTGTTATTAAAGCACACACGCCTTTAGGTTCATAAATGAGTCTCTGATTAGGCGCATGTTCTCCTAATGGTTTTTCAAATTCAAAATTTTTTAGATATCTTATAAATGATTTTAAATGAGCCGCACCTGTTCCAGCTTGAAGTTTTGTTGCAAAATCTTTTGGTGCTCCCATCTCAGTTGTAATTGCACTTGCAATGTCTGCCCATCTTTTCTTATAATTTTCGTAAAGTTTTTCTAATAATTTTATTCTCT
>CACOLY010000020.1 GCA_902628195.1 uncultured Pelagibacteraceae bacterium | reverse complement strand
AATTGAAAAAGATGTTAATAATTATTTAAAAAAGATAAAAAAGGATAAAAAATATTTTTTTTCAAAAAAAGATCAAATTTTTCTAGAGTCTTTAAAATACGATGGAATTGAAATTTCAGATAAATACAATGATTTATATGAAATGAATAATTCTGAAATACCTACAGATATACAGGTGATGATTAATAATGATGAAAAGGGTGCAGCTTTATTAAGAATTGTTGAAGTTATTGGACAAGATGATCTAGAAAAAATGGATGAAGACACTATCTATTTTATTATAAGCACACTAAATCAATTAAATATTGAATTAATAAGAAACAAAATTCTACTAAAAGTTCTCCCTTTAAAAGTTTAAAAATTAGTTTATCTATTATTTATATGAGTATTAGAGATATCGTTACCGTTCCAAATGAAATACTAAAAAAAATTTCTGAGCCAATAGAAAAAGTTGGTATTAATGAAAAAAAACTTATTAATGACTTATTTGAAACAATGTACAATTCCAAAGGTATCGGTCTAGCTGCAGTACAAGTGGGAATTCTAAAAAGAATTTTGGTTATTGACGTGTCTACAAAAGATGAAAAAAAAAATCCTTTAAGTTTTATCAATCCTACTATTAAAAAGGTAAGTGATAAAACTTCAATTTATGAAGAAGGATGTTTATCGATTCCTCAAACTTTTATAGAAATTGAAAGACCCAAAATCTGTGAAATAGAATATATTGATATTGATGGAAAAAAAAGAGACCTTAAATGTGATGGTTTATTATCAACTTGTATTCAGCATGAAATAAATCATTTAGATGGAAAATTGATTATAGACCATTTATCAAAATTAAAAAAAGATATGATTATAAAAAAAATTTCTAAGTCAAAAAAAAATCCTGAAAGAATATTAGTTTAAAAAATGTCAAAAAAAATTATTTTTATGGGCACGCCTATTTTTGCAGTGCCAATTCTGAAATCTCTATATCAAAATGGTTATCCAATATCTGTTGTATATACTCAGCCTCCTCAAAAATCTCACAGGGGTCAGAAAATTAATAAATCACCTGTTCAAGGCATTTCGGAGACTTTAAATATAGATTTTAGAATTCCGCAAAATTTAAATAATAATATTGAAGAATATGACTTTTTAAAAAAAATGGATGCAGATCTAGCAATTGTTGTGGCTTATGGACAAATAATACCAAAGGAGTTTTTAAGTTTAACAAAAAAGGGCTTTATAAATATTCATGCATCTATTCTTCCTAAATGGAGAGGTGCTGCACCTATTCAAAGATCAATAATGAATTTAGATTCTGAAACTGGAATAAGTTTCATGAAAATTAATGAAGAGTTAGATAGCGGTCCAATAAGCAAAATATACAAAATTAAAGTTGATCAAAATTTAAATGCGCAAGAAGTTTCAGAACAACTATCCCTTTTGGCAGCTGATAAAATATTAGATAATATAGATGATATACTTGATGATAAATCAGAGTTTATTGAGCAGGATCATTCAAAATCAACTTATGCTAAAAAAATTCTTAAAAGCGAGGGTCAAATTGATTGGAATGATGATGCTTCAAAGATTATTGGAAAAATTAATGGTTTGTACCCTTCTCCAGGAGCTTTTTTTAATTTTAATGGTGAAAGATATAAAATTTTAAAAGCAGAAATTAGCAATGGCTTTGGTAAAAATGGAGAAGTTGTATCTGATAATCTTGAAATAGCGTGTGGCACAAACAAGTCTATAAAAATTTTAGAAATTCAAAGAGAGGGGAAAAAAGTACAAAAAGTTGGAGAGTTTATGCTTGGATCTCAGATAAGAAAAGGATCTATAATAAAAAATGTTTAAGTATCAAATATTAATTGAATATGTAGGTACAAATTTTAGAGGTTGGCAAATTCAAAAAAAAGGTAAAACTATACAAGGGCTTATTCAAGAAAAAATTTCTAAAATATTGAGAGAAAAAATTATTCTTTTTGGGTCTGGTAGAACTGACACAGGTGTTCATGCTTTAGAACAGTCTGCCCATTTTGAGTGTGAAAAAGAGATTACAAATACCGATAAATTTTTAAACTCAATAAATCATTTTTTGAGTAAAGATTTGGTAACTATTCTAAATATAAAGAAAAGAAATAAAAATTTCCATTCACGATTTTCAGCTAGATTAAGAATATATAATTACGTTATTATTAATCGTTTGAGTAGACCAGTAATAGATAAAAATAGAGGATGGCATATTATAAATAAGCTAGATTTAAAAATGATGAAAAAAGCAGCAAAAAAATTAATTGGAACTAATGATTTTTCTACTTTTAGGGCATCAAGTTGTAGAGCAAAAAGTCCAATCAAAACAATGAAATCTGTTAAAATAACATCTAAAAACAATAGAATAGAAATAGAATTTCAATCTCAATCTTTTTTACAACAGCAAGTTAGATCAATGGTGGGCTGTTTAAAATATGTAGGTGAAAAAAAATGGACTTTAAAAAAGTTTACAAAAGTAATGTATTCGAAAAAAAGAATTTCATGTGCACCACCAGCACCACCTGAAGGTCTTTACTTAGCGAGAGTTATTTATTAATTTATTTTTATTGCTCATTGCGAATTTTTTATTAATACGCCATCTAGATTCTGCTCTTACAATATATCCACAACAATTTTTTGACTTACACCTACATGGAAATTGTTTAAAGTCTTCATCGTAGCCAAACCCATAATCGCAAGTAAATTCTTCATCTTTTTTAATATCCCGTATTGCTGTTATCCATATCTTAAAGCCTTTACCGTTATAATCACAGTTGTTGTTACAGCTATGGTTAATTAGTCCTGCAATATTCCATGGAAAATCTCCATCTAGGGTATACTTTTTATTTAACGTGAATAAGAAAATAGGTTTCTTGTTGTCAAACTTATTTGATAAATCTACCTTTTTATTTGTTATTATTTTACCAACGTAGTCAATTATTTTTGTACCTTTTTGGATATTACATGTTGCATAAAGACCTCGCCCTTTGTTATCAATTTTTGATTTTTTTATTTTGTATAATTTCATAGGGGTGATTTATAATGAACAATATATTAATCAATTGAATTCAATAAGTGCGTTAACATGTTCATTGGCGCTTTCAGCTAAAGCATTTAAATCATATCCACCTTCAAGTATCGAAACAACTTTACCTTTAGTAAATTTATTTGTGGCTGACAAAGTTCTTTTGGTTATCTCGTAGAAATCTTTTGAGTTTAGTTGAAATTGAGCTAATGGATCATCTTTATGTGCATCAAACCCTGCAGAGAATAACAAAAAATCAGGTTTATATTCAACCAATCTATCCAAGACTCTGTCGAATGCATTAAAGTATTGTTCTGAGTTTGTACCAGCGGGCAAAGGTATATTTAGTGAGTTGTTAAAATCACCTTTATCTTTGTCAGTTCCTCCTCCTGGATAAAAAGGATATTGATGAGTAGATATATACAATGAATTTCTATTATTACGCATAACATCATAATTTCCATTTCCCCAATGAACATCAAAATCTACACAGGCAATCCTTTTATACTTATATTTATTTATCAAATAATTTGTTGCGACCCCAGCATTTGATATACAACAGAATCCCATGGCTTTATTTTTTTCCGCATGATGTCCTGGTGGTCTTGCTAAGCAAAAAGCATTTTTAAATTTGTTATTTTCTATTCCATCTATTGCTTTTATTGTAGAACCTGCGGCATCAAAAACTGCTTTTTTACTTTCAGGTGACACAACTGTATCTCCATCTAAAAATTTGAGACCTTTTTGTGGAAAAGAATTATTTAAATTTTTAATGTATTCTTTTGAGTGTGTCATTGCCAAAATATTATGTGGAACACTAACTGGAGTTTCCCAAATTAAATCTTTTCTTTTTTTTAACTTTTCTTTTATAGCAATTACTCTTTTAGGTTGTTCAGGATGACCGTCACCTGTATTATGTTTTTCATAAGAGTCAGAATTTATGATTGCTGTATTCATTTAAAATAATTTTGCAAAATTCTATTATAAATTTTTGTTAGATTTTTTAGATCTTTTAAGGATACTGCCTCATCAATTTTATGCATAGTTTTTCCAACTAAACCAAACTCTAAACCAGGTGACATAGCTTTTATAAATCTTAGGTCAGAAGTTCCACCTGTAGTGGATAATTTTGGTTTTATTTTGGTAATTCTTTTTATGATATTTTGTATCATAAAAGTTGTTTTATTTGGTTTAGTTAAAAAAGCTTCACCAGAAACTCTGTAATTAATTTTAAATTTTGATTTATATTTTTTATTAATTTTAATAAAAATTTTATTAAGTCTTTTTTTAATAGAATTTGAAGAATGTTTGTTATTAAATCTTATATTAAATGTTGCTTCAGCTGTACCAGGAATGACATTGTCTGCAGTATTATTAATATTTATTTTTGTAACTTCTAAGTTTGTAGGTTGAAAATCTTTTGTCCCTTTATCAAATTTAATTTCTTTTAATTCATTTAAAATTTTGACAATAATGGTTGAAGGATTATTTGCTCTATGAGGGTATGCAACGTGACCCTGCAAACCAAATATAGTTAATTTTCCAGTCAAACTTCCTCTGCGTCCAATTTTTATCATTTCACCCAATCTATTGGGATTTGTTGGCTCACCAACTAAGCAGAAATTTATTTTTTCTCGCTTTTTTCTAAGATAATCTACAACCTTTTTTGTGCCATTCACTGCATCACCTTCCTCATCTCCAGTTATTAATAAACTTATTGATCCATCAAATCCTCTATTTTTTGATAAAAAAGTGCTTACAGCAGAAACAAAAGCTGCAATAGAACTTTTCATATCATTCGCGCCTCTTCCAATTAAATGTCCTTTTTTTACAGATGGCTTGAAAGGATTTATTGTCCAGTCATTTATATTACCTGGGGGAACCACATCTAAGTGACCTGCATAACATAAGTTTGGTTCTTTAGTTCCCAATCTTGCATATAAATTTTTAACAGGTTTAAAGCCCTTTTCTTTAAACTCCAGTATTTTTGTTTTGAAGCCAAGTTTTTTCAATTTTTTTTCTAAAAATTTCATTATTCCAGCATCTACTGGTGTAATCGAAGGAAATCTGATTAGCTCTTTAGCTAATTTTAACTCATTGAACTTTTGCATAATTAATCTCTTAGAAGATCGTTAATAGATGTTTTAGATCTCGTTTTTTCATCAACTTGTTTAATTATAACTGCACAATACAACGATGGTGCAGATGAATTATTTTTATCCGGTAAAGAACCAGGAACAACAACTGAATAAGGTGGAATTTTACCATAAGTAATTTTTCCAGTTTTCCTATCAACTATTTTAGTAGATTGACCAATATACATACCCATACTTAAAACTGAACCTTCACCAACAATAACACCTTCCACCACCTCTGACATTGCTCCTAAGAAAACATTGTCTTCAATTATAGTTGGTAATGCCTGTGCTGGTTCTAAAACTCCACCAACACCTGAACCAGCAGATATATGACAATTTTTTCCAATTTGACAACAACTACCAGCTCTTGCAAATGTATCTATCATTGTTCCTTCATCGATATATGCACCAATATTTACATAGCACGGCATAAGAACAGCATTTTTTCCGACAAAAGACCCTTTTCTGACTGGAGAATTTGGAACCATCCTAAAACCAGCCTTTTCATGATCATCCTTTGTCCATCCAGCAGTTTTACCTTTTAGCAGATGAGCTTTGTCATACCAACTACTATATGGGCCATTTAAATTTTCCATTGGATAAATTCTGAAACTTAACATTATAGCTTTTTTTAGGTGCTGATGAGTCACCCATTCTCCATTAATTTTTTCTGCAACCCTTGATTTTCCACTATCTAGATCAGCTATAACTTGATTAATAGTATCTTTAAGTTTTTGATCAGAATTTTGATTTACCAAGTCCTTTTTTTCCCAAGCCTCGTTTATAATTTTTTCTACGGTCATAATTTATTGGTTTTTTAATAACCTTATTTCTTTAAGAAATAAAGATAGATTTTCAATTTTGTGTGAAATAAAATTTTTATCAGCATCCATTTTTCCAAAATGCTCATCATTAATTAACCAAACGGTTGTACAGCCTCGTTCATATCCAATACTGAGGTTTTTTGCTATATCCTCTATGTAAATCGTCTCTTTTGGGTCTATTCCGAATTTTTTAACCATTAAGTCAAAAGTTTCTGCTTCAGGTTTTGGAATATATCCTGCATCTTTTATATCAAAAACTTTATCTCTGCCAAATAAATCATAAACACCAAGGTGTGATAAGATATTTTTAGCATGTTCTGCGCTACCATTTGTAAAGATATATTTTTCCATATCTAATTTTTCAAGTTCATTTCTCATAATTTTATCCTCTTTCATGAATGATAGATCTATTTGATGAACATAAGTCAAAAATTCATCTGGTGATATTCCATTATGTACCATTAGGCCCCTGAGAGATGTATTGTATTTATAGAAATAATTTGTTTGTAATTCTTTTGCTTTTTCTTGGTCAATATTCAATTTCTCAGAGATAAATTTTGTCATTCTTTTTGAGACTTGACCAAATACTCTTTCTAGTGAGTAATTATTATGCTTTCCATAACACACCCCATCTAAATCTAATAAAAGATATTTTTTTTCACCAAAATTCATTTTCTTATTAATGTTCCAGAACCTCTATCTGTGAATAATTCAAATAATATAGAGTGTTTAGGTCGAGCGTCAATTATTCCTACTGCAGTTACTCCATTACTGATTGCATCCAAACAAGTATTTATTTTTGGTATCATACCACCAGTAATAGTCTCAGTTTTAATCATTTCTAAGATTTCTGAAGAAGATATTTCTTCTATTAATTTTTTTTTTTTATCTAAAACACCCTCGACATTGGTCATCAAAAGCAATCTTCTGGATTTTAAAGATTTTGCAATTGCTCCAGCAGCAGTGTCTCCGTTAATATTAAAAGTTTGATTTTTTTGTAAACCCAAGGGTGAAATAATTGGGATTTTATTTTCTTTAATAATATTAAGCAAAATATTATTATTAATTTTATTTGGTATTCCAACGTATCCAAGTTCTGCTGCTTCTGGAATTACTTCGATAATATTATTTTTTTTTGAATGTATTGAAGTTGCATTTGAGCCAATCTTTTTTAATGATTTTACAATATCGTCATTAAATTCAATTAGAACATTTTCAACTATATCTATAATTTTTTTATCAGTTACTCTAAGTCCTCTTATAAATTTTGATTGAATGTTTGATTTTTCTAGTTCTCTTTTTATTCTAGGCCCACCACCATGAACAACTACAATAGAAAGACCCAATTTATTTAATATACTTATATCAGATATAAAATTGTCGAAGATATTTCTATCAATAAATACGTTGCCTCCATATTTAATAACTATTAATTCGTTTTTATATTTCTCAATATATTTAGAAACCTCTTCTATTGGTGGTCCTTTTTCAGGAAGTATTTTTTCTAAATTCATAAATTTTGGGCGATTTTTATCTTTATGTTACAGTTTTAACAGTTGTTCTTTTCATTATAAAAACTTGTTGAGCCATAGTTAAAATATTATTTACAGTCCAATAAATAACTAAACCACTAGGGAAAGGTGCAAGAATTACAGTTAAAAAAAGTGGAAAAAAAGCAAATATTTTTGCTTGCATTGCATCTGTTGGTGCAGGATTTAATTTTTGTTGTATCCACATCGAAACACCCATTGCCACAGGCCACGCTCCAATAATTAAAAAACTTGGAACGTCATATGGTAATAAACCAAAAAGATTGAAAATACTTGTAGGATCTCGCTCACTCAAATCATGTATCCATCCATAAAACGGCATTTGTCTCATTTCAATAGTTACAAACAAAACCTTGTATAATGCAAAGAAAACTGGAATTTGTACTAATATTGGCAAACATCCAGACATAGGATTAACTTTTTCTTTTTTATAAAGAGACATCATTGCTTGCTGTAATTTCATTTTATCGTCTTTATGAAGTTCTTTGAGTCTAACCATTTCTGGCTGAAGTGCTTTCATTTTTGCCATACTTCTGAATGAAAAATTTGCTAAAGGAAAAAAAGCTAGTCTAATACAAATAGTTATGGCTATAATTGCTAGCCCATAATTTCCTAATAGTTTGAAAAAATAATCAATTCCATAGAACAGAGGTTTGGTAATAAAATATAAAAATCCCCAATCAATTACTAAATCAAATTTTTCTATATCAAGAGCTTCAGCATAACCATCAATTACATCTACTCTTTTAGCTGCAACAATGATTCTTAATTCTTCCTCAATTGAGCTGTTTCCAATTAATTCCAATGGATCTGTAGTAATAAAATTTGCTCTAAATTTATTTTTATAATCAAATGTTGTTTTAAATTCTGTATTTTTTGGTGGAATTAATGACGTAATCCAATATTTGTCACTTATTCCTAACCAGCCTTTATTAGCTATTTTGGTAAACTTTTTTTCTTGGATATCATC
The DNA here is from genome assembly GCA_902628195.1 of uncultured Pelagibacteraceae bacterium. GTDB lineage: Bacteria > Pseudomonadota > Alphaproteobacteria > Pelagibacterales > Pelagibacteraceae > Pelagibacter. The sequence goes on along the minus strand of CACOLY010000020.1, from coordinate 877 downwards.
ATAATCCTCCTCTATTAACTCATCATCTAAAGTTGCTATTAGACCTTCATGAAGTATAAGAAAATCAATTATTTCTGGAATCTCATTTCTTATTATTTGGCCATAAGAATAAAAGTCATACTTATTATTTGTTTTATTAATTACTTTTTGCTTTACTGTAAAAAGATATTCATCATCTAACGATATTTCTTTTTCAAATTTTAAACCCTGATCATTAGTCCATGATAGCTTGACCGGAGATTTGTTAGTAAGCTTATTATTACCTTCTATCGACCAAATTGTTTTTGAATTTGGTACATCAACATTCTTGTCAGATGTAACAAAACCACTTTCAATTAGATAACCCTCATTTATATTTCTTGGCCCTAACAGAGTCACTTTATCTTCTGTATCAAGACTTACTTTATATTTTTTAAATGTTAAATCATCTATAGATGCACCCTTCAAAGATATTGATCCAATAATATTATTATTTTCAAATTGAACTCTTTTGTTTTTGTTTAATGCTTCATCTCTTGAAATTACGACTAAAGTTTCTTTTTTTTCAATACTTGGAGTGTCTGTATTTTGTTCTACCTTTTCCTTTTCTGCCAAATTTTGTTTTGTTGAGGTTTGTTCTGGTATAAAAAATAACGAGTATAAAACAATCACTGCTGAAGATAAGGCTATGGCAGCTATAACATTTTTTGAGTCCATTATTTTTTAACTTTCATTTCTTTTTTAACTGGATCTATTCCACCATTTCCCCACGGATGACAAGATAAAATTCTTTTTAAGCTTAAAAACGAACCTTTAAATAAACCGAATGTTTTTAGTGAGTCAATACTATAATCTGAACAAGTTGGAAAATATCGACAGGAATTTCCAAGTAATGGAC
>CACOLY010000019.1 GCA_902628195.1 uncultured Pelagibacteraceae bacterium | reverse complement strand
AATTATACCTCTCAATTCAATTAAAAATCTTTTATCTTCGGTTTCTTTGAAACTTATGATTTTTCCTAAACATCCAATATTATGAAGATCAGGCGTTTGATTATCAATTTTTTTTGTTTTCTTGGGCTGAATCATTCCAATTAACTTGTTTGATTTTAAACTATCATTTACCATATCGATATATCTCGGTTCAAAAATATTTAATGGCACTGTTGCTTTAGGAAAAATGATAAAATTACTTAGTGGAAATACAGGTATTTTTTTTGGTAAATTCATAAATATTTTTTAAAATTTATACTATATTTTTTATAAAATTAAAAAAAAAATTTAAATTAATATAAAGTTATGATTTTTTGGATAGCATCATACCCCAAAAGTGGAAACACATGGTTAAGAGCATTATTAAGTGCTTATTATTTTACATCAGATGGTTTTTTTTCTAATGATGATTTGTTAAAAAAAATAAGTCAGTTTCCAGAAAAAAAACATTTTGAAAATTTTGAATATAAAAAAGAAATTGCTGGTGAGACTTCTAAATTATGGATAAAGGCACAAGAATTAATCAATCAAGACAGAAAAATTAAATTTTTTAAAACTCATAATTTTCTGGGTGTTATGGGTGGATATCATTTCACTAACACTCAAAATTCTATTGGCGCAGTTTATATTGTTAGAGATCCAAGAAATGTAATTACATCTTTAAAGAATCATTTTGAAATGAGCTATGATGAATCTTTTAATTTTATGAAGAGTGAAAAAAGATTTACCTATGACTATTTTAAAAAAAATGATTATAGCGATTTTCAATTTATAAGTTCATGGGAGAAAAATTATCAATCATGGATATATAATAAAATTTTTCCAACTATGGTTATTAAATATGAAGATTTAAGTGATAAAACATATACAGTTTTTAAAGATCTAATTTTTTTTATAAACAAGATAACTAAACATCATAATAACTTTGATAAAAAAAAAGCTCTGAATGCCTTGTCTAGTACTAATTTTAAAAAATTAAAAAAGATTGAAGAGAAAGAGGGTTTTTCAGAGTCATTAAATTCAAAAAAAAATCTTAAAAAAATTCCATTTTTTCATTTGGGTCCAAACAATGACTGGAGGAAAAATATTGATCATGATTTTCAAAATAAGTTAAATAGCAGTTTCAAAAAAAATTTAGAGGAATTAAAATATATTTAATTTAAATTACTTGCATTTTAAAAACTCACTATTTATAATCTTTTTTTAACAAGCGGGCGTAGCTCAGTGGTAGAGCGTCTCGTTGCCAACGAGAAGGTCGAGGGTTCGATCCCCTTTGCCCGCTCCAACTATTATGACAGATTTAATTAAAAAAAAATGTGTACCATGTGAGGGTGGAGCGATACCGTTTAATATATCTGAAATTCATAAATACCAGAAAATGGTAGATGGTTGGTCATTAATTGAAAATGAGAAAAAAATTTTCTTTTTAGAAAAAGATTTCGAATTTAAAAATTTTTTAGATAGCCAAAAATTTATAAATAAAGTAGGTGATATAGCTGAAGAAGAAGGACATCACCCTGATATTATTTTTGGATGGGGATATGCAAAAATAAAAATCACAACTCATGCCATTGAAGGATTATCAGAAAATGATTTTATTTTAGCAGCTAAGATCGATAAAATTACTAATGTCTAAAATGTCTTGTTTTAGAAAAAACTAAAATTGTATTAGTTTGATTTGCATATTTAATTATATCTTTGTCATTTATTGACCCTGAGGGTTGGATAATTGCAGAAACTCCAGATTGAACAAGCATTTCAATACCATCTACAAAAGGAAAAAAAGCATCAGACGCAGCAACTATATTTTCAGAGGGATTTTTAAATTTTTTCATTTTATCTATAGCAATTTTACAACTATCTACTCTACTTGGTTGTCCAGAACCAATACCAACTATACTTTTATTATGTGCTAAAACAATAGCATTTGATTTTACATATCTACAAACATTAAACGCAAAAATTAAATTTTGCATTTGTTCTTTATTTGGTTTGGTTTTTGATACGATTTTGAAATCTTTTGGGTTAAATTTTATTTTATCCTCATTTTGAAATAAAATTGTATTATTAAATGAATTTATTCTAAACTCTTCTTTAAAAGAAAAATCACTGGCATCAATTAATCGCAAATTTTTTTTCTTTTTAAGTATATTAAGCGCATCTTTATCAAATTTGTTTGCAATAATTACTTCCAAAAAAATCTTATTTAATTCTAGAGCTAGGCTACGATTTATTTTAAAATTGCAGGAAACTATCCCTCCAAAAGCACTTATAGGATCACATGCTAGAGCTGAATGAAAACATTTAATTTTATCTTTAATAATTGATACACCACATGGATTAGAGTGTTTAACAATTACAACACCAGTTTCTTTAGGTAAAGACTTTGATATAGTTAGAGTAGCGTAAATATCGTTAAAGTTATTATAACTCAATTGTTTACCATTTAATTTTTTTAACTTTAGTGAATTGTCGTAAGAATAAATTGCACTTTTTTGATGAGGATTTTCTCCATATCTTAATTTTTCTATCAAATTAGAATGGATTATTTTTTTTTGAGGAAAATAGTTGTTAGTGATCTTGTTAAAGTAATTAGCTATTAAAGAGTCATAATATGCAGTTTCTGAGAATGCATTTAGTGATAGCTTTTTTCTGAATTCCAATGTTGTAGATCCTTTATTTTTATTTAATTGATGCAAAAGTTCCTCATATTGGTTGGTTGATGTAATGACAGTAACATTATTATAATTTTTAGCAGCAGCTCGAACCATTGCAGGGCCCCCAATATCTACACTTTCAATAATTTTTTCGTGATTTGAAGTATTCTGAATTGTTTTCTCAAAAGGATAAAAATTAACAATCACTAAATCAATTGTGTTTATGTTATTTTCTTTAATATTTTTTAAATGTTTTCTATTTTTTCTCTTATATAAAATACCTGCATGAATTTTTGGATGAAGTGTTTTTACTCTTCCTTCTAAAATTTCTGGAAATTCCGTAAAGTTAGAAACTTCAGTACAATCAAATCCTAAATCTTTAATTTTTTTATATGTACCACCTGAACTCACTATTTTAATTTTAAATTTTTTTAATATTTTTAAAAGAGGTTTTAAGTTTTTTTTATTAGATACTGAAATTAAAGCTCTTTTGATTTTGCTCATTGTATTTTTTTTAATTCCCATTTAATATTGTTATTTTGTGAATTAGTAATCCCAGAAACAAAAATATTTTGGTTTTCTATGTAAGTATTTTTCTTACCGAAATATAAACCATTATCAATCTCAATTTGATAGTTTTCACATGTAAATTTCCATCCCTCATTATCTAACTCAATTAATATAGATTTATTATCTTGTGTTTTCATTGTTTTTGTATTTGGATCTAAGTGAAAACGAATATCAAATTTTAGATTAGGGATATTTTTTTTTCCGTATATTTTTTCTATTCCAATTAATCTATTATCGTCAGGGTAAAATTCAATTTCTCTTTCATAAAATATATTATATTTACTCAAATATCCGTCATGGGAAGCTTCAATTTTCCAATAATCTTTCTTATAAATAATTTTTTTTTTTATTATTTTTAAATTATCTTTAATTTCAAAGTAGGTATTTTTTTTTTTCTTAAATTTACAAGATGAATTATCATCCAAAACTAAAACATTATGAACTGCTGATGAACGAGATAATTCATTCAATTTTAAATTTTTTTCACTATGATATCCAGAATTTGTAAATAATTTTTTACCATTAGATACAAATTCAAATGACAATGCACCAGCTTGATAATCTTTAGAAAACTTTTTATTTGGAGATGGACCAATATCCATAAAAAGATTAATCTTTTTATTTTTCAGTCCTACATAATTTGAAAACTCATGATTGTCGTTTTTGAATGAATAACCTAATCTTTTAAGATATAGATCAAATTCAAAATTATTTGAGATATTATTACCATTAAATAATGGATCAAAATTTACATTTTTCCAAAAAAATGCATATGATTGGCCGAGATGAAATATATTTTCATTTATAAAATCAGGAGTTTCAATTTGTGATTCTTTGAACCATTCTCTTATTAAAATTAAATATTTAAGAAAAAAAATAGAGGATTTAATATTTCTAGATTTTGGAAAATTAAAATTATCCAACGAATTTTTTATAATTTTTTTTAAATGATTTAGGCCTTTACTAATAAAATTTTTTTCATCATTATAACAAATACCAACAAGAATAATTGCAGCTGTTCCAACTAATCTATTGTTATAATTTTCAATTTTATCTATTTGATTTAAAAGGTGTAAAGCTTGTTTTTGAACAATATAATTGAATTTTTTTTTGTAATTACTGTCACTCTCATCATAAGTCAGTTTAGAATTAGATAACCATGAAATTATTCTTTTTGATGTAATATTAAAATTCCAACTTTCAAAGTTATATTTATGATTAATTTCGAACCAATTTTTAATAATTGATTGTGTTGAAGCTGCGGATGATTTTAAATCGAGACTAAAAAGCCAAAAAAAATTATTTAATTTATTAATCTGTTTATTATTTAATTCTTTATTTGACCAAAAACTTTGTACAGAGAAATCTTCAATATTTATTTTCTTTGTTTGAATTTTTACAATTGATGTAAGAAGATGTGTGCTTGGCTTAAATTCAAGATTCTCCTTAAATTTGATCGAGATTTTTTTATCATAAAAAATAGAATTAAGATAAATTTGTCTAAAAATATCTAACATATTTTTGAGTTAATAGTTATACTGATCTCAATAAATCTATATTTTTTTTGATATTTCCATCATTGCTTCTAAAAATAGTAGTTCCTGATACCAATATATTAGCACCTGCTTCAATAGCTAGTTTAGAGTTTTCAAAGTTAATTCCACCATCTATCTCAATATCAAAATTTATTCCTTCTTTTTTCCGAATATCAACCAGATCTTTTATTTTCTCTAGGACTTCAGGCATAAATTTTTGACCACCGAAACCTGGATTTACACTCATTATTAATATTAAATCAATCTGATTTAAAAATTTCTTTACTACGTCAATTTTAGTTTCAGGATTTAACGAGATACCTACTTTTTTTTTTAATTCTTTAATCTTGTTAATTGAATCTTGTAGATTTTCTGTAGCTTCTGGGTGAATTGTAATTATATCAGCGCCAGCATCAGCAAATGCCTCAATATATTTATGAACTGGCGAGATCATTAGATGTACATCAAATGGAATTGATGAATTTTTTTTTAATGCTTTTATCACTGGTGGACCAATGGTTAAATTAGGCACAAAGTGTCCATCCATAACATCAACATGAACCATATCCGCACCTGCATCTATTAGTCTTTTAATTTCATTGCCTAACTGACTAAAATCAGCTGATAAAATTGAAGGTGAAATTTGTATTTTTTTCATTGATAACCAAGATTACTAGTATCAATTTTTAAAATAAAATTTAATTAAAAAATTGGTAAATTTGTCTCGAAATTTCGCTTTCCAATGGAAAAGACAACATTCCCATAACTGAATATCCCAAAATCCATGGCATTAAGTAAAACCTAATCATAAAAAAAAACCAAGCTACGTACAAAGGTATCAAAGGTCCAATAATAAATGTTGGGGTTATAGGCTTAAATAAAGAAATTAGGGGGTTTGTAAATTTAACAAACACTCTCATAAAAAAGAACTGAGAATCTTCTCTTTGGAAAATGTTCATCGCAACTCTTCCAATCAAAGTCCACATTATTACACCCAAAACATAATCGATAATATAAACTAAAGGATGAAAATTAGCTGACATTTGCAATTTATATTGGAAAAAAAAGTAAATTAAAAGGGGCGAAATTAATCGCCCCTTAAAAATTATTTAATGTTGTTTGCCAAGGATCGATTTACCAGACGGTACACGAACCTCATCAACCATTTTTTGCGTTGCAGCATTAGGCTCTGCAGTAATTAAACTTACTACAACCATAGATACTAAGCTGACAGCTGAACCAAAGATACCAAACGTTAATTGTGTAATACCTAAGAATCCACTTCCGCCGTTTCTTACCCAAATTAGGTAACCAGCACCAGAAATTAATCCTAAAGCCATACCAGCTATAGCACCTTCCCTGTTAGCTCTCTTCCACCATACACCAAGTACAAGTGGGAAGAATAAACCAGACATCGCAAAGTCAAAAGCCCAGATAACTGAACCTAAGATACCTTGGATCTCCATTGCTGCAATAGTTGCTCCAGCAAAACCAATTACTACAAGTAACACCCTTGCAACAACCAGTCGTTTTGCAGTTTCTGCTTTTGGATCAATGATCTTGTAGTACAAGTCATGAGATAAAGCATTTGCAATCGCTAGAATCAAACCATCTGCTGTAGACATGGCAGCAGCCATACCTCCCGCAGCAACTAGACCTGAGATTACATATGGTAATCCAGCTATTTCTGGAGTTGCTAATACAACGGCTTTACCACCCATGAAAAACTCGTTTAATTCAACAGTTCCATTTCCGTTAAAGTCGCTGATAAACATTAGGTTTGCTTGGTTCCAGTTTTGGTACCAATCTATCGCTTGAACTTCTGAGACTGATTTTCCAATAATACCAGTTGGTAATGATGGATCAATCAATGCCAATTTAGACAGTGTCGCTAACATTGGTGCAGAAGAATAAAGTAGGAAGATAAAGAATAAAGACCAACCTACTGATTTTCTAGCTGCTTTTACACTTGGAGTAGTAAAGTATCTCATCATCACGTGCGGTAATGAAGCTGTTCCCATCATCATCGCCAATGCTAATGAAATAAATGCCCAAGGTGTAGCGTTTACCGCTGAGTGAGCTTTAGTTATTCCAGCTAAGCCTTTTGGTACTTCTTTTAGATTTTCAGCTGAGTTTTTAACAAAACCAAACTGAGCTTCTAATTCAGCAATTCTAGAAACTTCATCAGCTAACATAAAGTGTGGGAAGAATCCTGCACCTATTTTGTTACTGATCCAGAATACTGGAAGTAAGTAAGCTATAATCAATACGATATACTGTGCAACCTGTGTCCATGTAACTCCTCTCATACCACCTAACATTGAACATAATAAGATACTTATTAATCCAACATAAACAGCATATTGAAATGGAATATCAAGAGCAACAGATGCAATTGTACCTGTAGCGTTAATTTGTGCAGTCACATAAGTAAATGAAGCAACAGTTAAAACTATTACTGCCATTAACCTTGATAAATTACCACCGTATCTTGTACCAATAAAATCTGGAACCGTGTAACAGCCAAATTTTCTTAGGTATGGTGCTAAAAGTGATGCGACTAACACATATCCACCAGTCCAACCAACAAGTAGTGCCATATATCCATAGCCTTTAAAGTAAATACCACCGGCCATTGCAACAAACGATGCACCAGACATCCAGTCTGCCGCTGTCGCCATCCCGTTGAACACAGTTGGTACCTGTCTTCCAGCTACGTAATACGCATCTGCTTGAGCTGTACGTGATAGATAACCAATTATCGCGTAGATGGCTACTGTAAAAGCTACGAAACAAATTCCGATAGCTTTAGCTGACATACCCATCTGCTCAGCAATTGCCATTATGATTATGAAAGCTAAAAATCCACCTGTATAGATTCCATAAACTTTAGGCAAATTATCTATAAAATTACCTTTTATCATTAATCGTCTCCTCTCTCACTGAAGCCGAACTCTTCATCAATTTTTTCTTGTCTATTCGCAAACCAGAAAATTAGGATTACAAATATTCCAAGAGAACCTTGACAAGTGAACCAATAAGTTAACGGATATCCAAATGGTCCCGTTACCTCATTCATTTCTGCTCCAAAAAGGAAGATGCCAATTGAGAATACAAACCAAATTGCCAATGTAACCATTAACAATCCCCTGGTTTTTTCCCAGTGTTGTGCTTGTTTTGACATTATATACCTCTCTCTTTTTAGTTATAACTGGCCAAAACCATAACCATTCTAAAAGAGATTTAAAGTATTAAAATTGTTCAAAATAAGGGACTTTTTGAGTTATAATTAAGCAAAATTAACGCATTATGGCAAAATATAAACTTACTTGGAAAGATCTAACTTGGAATGATTTTAAAATATATCTATTTGGGCTTTTTAAAGCTTTTATCCCTAAAAAAAAATTGAGCAATTTAGATGATCTTGAGAATTTTATTCAAACAAAATCCGCCTGGGTCTCTCAAGTAACACTTTATGGATATTTAAAAACTAGAATGGGGACTAGATATGTACTTCATTTTGAAAATGATGAGTTCATGAAGTCTGTTAATTTAGCTAAATGGAACATTTATGCAGTAGCTCTTCAGGATCTTACTTTTTTTACATTTTCTTATTTAAAAGCAAATTTAAATTACCAAGACGTTGATAAAGCACAAGAAATCTTTTTAAAAATTCTCGATGATGAGACTACAAATAATATGCCACCAGATATAATGGAAAATGCAAAAAAAAATTTTAGTGAAAGAATTCAAAATATGAATTGGGATTATTATTTTAATGATCTACCATTTAATCCTAGTGCATTATCGTTATTTAAGTGGGCTCCAATCGCTGAAGAACTCAAAACATTAGATAGAAAAATTGTACTAAATTCTGTAATTTTAAAATGGGATATTGTTAAGAAAGAATTTAAAGAAAGAATAAATTTTTAAGTATTTTTTCTATTTTCAACTAAACTATCAACAACACTTGGATCAGCTAATGTGGTTGTATCTCCTAGTTGTCCATGTTCATTTGCTGCAATTTTTCTTAAAATTCTCCTCATAATTTTTCCAGATCTTGTTTTGGGAAGACCAGGAGTAAAATGAATTAAATCAGGGGTTGCTAGGGGACCAATTTGTTTTCTGACCCATAATTTTAAATCTCTCTCAAGTTCTCCAGTTTCAATTTCACCTGCATTTAGTGTTACGTAACAATATAAACCGTTTCCTTTAATATCATGTGGGTATCCCACAACAGCTGCCTCAGCAACTTTAGGATGAGCTACAAAAGCACTTTCAATTTCAGCAGTGCCAAGATTGTGTCCGGAAACAATAATTACATCATCAACTCTTCCTGTAATCCAATAATAACCATCTTTATCTCTTCTACATCCGTCACCAGTAAAATATTTTCCGTCAAATTGAGAAAAATAAGTATCTATAAATCTTTGATGGTTACCATAAACTGTTCTCATTTGTCCTGGCCATGACTGAGAAATACATAATCTGCCTTCACCAGAACCCCTTATTTCTTTTCCATCTTTATCTACAAGACTAGGTTTGATTCCGTAAAAAGGTTTTGTCGCTGAACCTGGTTTAAGAGGTATAGCGCCTGTTTGAGGTGCAATTAATATTCCTCCAGTCTCAGTTTGCCACCAAGTATCAACAATTGGACATTTTGAATTTCCAACAGTTTTATAATACCACATCCAAGCTTCTGGATTTATCGGTTCACCAACTGTCCCAAGTAATTTAAGAGATTTTCTTGATGTTTTATTTACTGGTTCGTCACCTTCTCTCATTAATGCTCTTATAGCAGTTGGTGCAGTATAAAAAGTATTAACTTTAAATTTATCTACTATTTGCCACCATCTAGAACTATCAGGGTAATTTGGAACACCTTCAAACATAATTGTTGTTGCTCCATTGGAAAGTGGACCATAAATAATGTAACTATGACCAGTAACCCAGCCAATATCTGCTGTGCACCAATAAATATCTTTTGGTTTATAATTAAAAATATACTGATGGGTCATTGATGCATAAACCATATATCCACCGGTTGTATGTAGTACCCCTTTAGGTTTTCCGGTAGAACCAGAAGTATAAAGAATAAATAAAGGATCTTCTGCGTTCATTTCCTCTGGATCGCATTGACTTGGAACATCTTTTATTAAATCATGATACCAAACATCTCTATCATTATTCCAAAAAACATAATTTCCAGTCCTCTTTACTACAATACACTTTTTTACATTTGGACAATTAGTGAGTGCTTCATCAGTTGTGGCTTTAAGTGGAATAGTTTTTCCGCCCCTTACACCTTCATCAGCAGTTATTATGTATTCAGACTCGCAGTCATTAACTCTACCTGCTATAGACTCAGCTGAAAAACCACCAAAAATAATTGAATGTATTGCACCAATTCTCGCACAAGCTAACATTAAAATTGCAAGTTCTGGGATCATAGTTAAGTAAATTGTTACTCGGTCACCCTTTTTTATTCCTAGTTTTTTTAAACCATTCGCTGCTTTTGAAACTTTTTGGTGAAGTTGTTTGTATGAAATTTTTTGCGTATCTTTTGGATCATCGCCAACCCAAATAATTGCAGTTTTATCTTTTTTATCTTTTAAATGTCTATCAATACAATTTGCTGACGCATTTAATGTTCCATCTTCAAACCACTTTATTCTA
>CACOLY010000018.1 GCA_902628195.1 uncultured Pelagibacteraceae bacterium | reverse complement strand
CTCAGCCCATTGATCATCACTCAATTCAGTTGGTTGCTTAGGTCTAATAATATGAGCTTCACCACCTGCTTTAAATTCACTTTGTTCTCTTTCACCACAATAAGGACAATTAATTAAAAACATTAGTGTGCTACAGCAGCTGCACCGTGTTCATCAACTAGATCACCACTTACAAATCTGTTTAAATTAAATGCAGCATTCAGTTTATGTGGCTCATCGTTAGCAATAGTATGAGCAAACAAATCACCTGAACCAGGTGTTGCTTTAAATCCTCCAGTTCCCCAACCACAATTAAAATACAATCCTTTAATAGAAGTTTTACTAATTATTGGGCTTGCATCTGGACAAATGTCCACTATTCCACCCCATTGACGCAGCATTCTCATTCTACTAAAAATTGGGTATAATTCTAAAATTGCATTTAAAGTGCCTTCAACTATATCATGACTACCTTTTTGTGAATAAGATACATAATCATCTGTACCTGCACCTATAACTAATTCTCCTTTATCAGATTGACTAACATAAGCATGTACAGCATTAGACATTACAACAGTGTCAATAATTGGTTTAACTGGTTCAGATACTAAAGCTTGAAGTGGTTTACTTTCCAAAGGTAATTTTAACCCTGCCATATTTGCTATAACGCTAGAGTGACCAGCCGCGACAACTCCAATTTTTTTTGTTTTGATAAACCCTCTAGTAGTTTCGATTCCTTCTATACTATCACCATTTCTTTTAATTCCTTTAACTTCACAATTCTGAATAATATCAACACCCATTTCATCAGCACCTCTTGCATAACCCCAAGCGACAGCATCATGACGTGCAGTGCCAGCCCTTCGTTGAAGAGTTCCTCCTAATACAGGATAACGAATATCAGGTGATGTGTTTATTATTGGGCAAAATTTTTTCACTTGTTGTGTATTAAGATAAACTGCATCTATTCCATTTAATCTATTAGCGTGTGTTCTTCTTTTAAGATCTCTAACATCTTGCAAATTATGTGCTAGATTCATCACTCCCCTTTGACTAAACATTACATTGTAATTAAGCTCTTGTGATAAACCTTCCCAAATTTTTAAAGCATGATCATAAAGTCCTGCACTAGCATCCCATAAATAATTAGATCTTATGATAGTTGTATTTCTGCCAGTATTACCTCCACCAATCCAACCTTTTTCTACAACTGCAATATTTTTCATATCATGTTTTTTACCTAAATAATAAGCTGTAGCTAATCCATGGCCACCACCACCAACAATTACTGCATCATATTCTTTTTTGGGCTCAGGATCTTTCCATGCTTTTTCCCAATTTTCATGATATGAAAAAGCATTTTTTACCAGCGAAAATAAAGAGTACTTATTTTTCATTATTATGAATAATTACTTTATAAATATTGATTATTCAATACAATCAAAAGTGACAAATTTCCTGGAAGAGTGGGTGAGAGGCTTAAACCAGTCGTTTGCTAAATGACCGTGCGAGGAAACTTGTACCGAGGGTTCGAATCCCTCCTCTTCCGCCATAAATTAGTATAATGGGTCGTCTTTAAAAAAATTTTTCATAGTTACGGGCTTTTGCTCTAGAATATAACGATAGACATTATAATTTTCCAAAACCCTTTGAACATAATTTCTTGTCTCTTTAAATTTTATTAATTCAATCCAATTTACATAATCAATTTGTTTCTTTTGAGGATTTTTATTTATCTTTTTCCAATATCTAACTCTTTTAGGTCCAGCGTTATAAGCGGCTATAGCAAATGGATAGGCTCCATCATATTCTAAAATTAATCCTGCAATATAATGAGAACCTAAATTAATGTTATACTCTGCATCTTTTGTTAGTCTTGATTTTGAATATGGAAGCTTTGCTTGTTTTGCAACTAATTTTGCAGTGTAAGGCATTAACTGCATTAAACCCTTAGCGCCAGCATGACTGTTTGCACTTAAATCAAATTCGCTTTCTTGTCTTATTATAGATAATATAAATGCTGTATCAGGAATTTTTCTTCCATTAATATATTTAGGAGTACTTATTATTGGGTAATTAAATTTGTTATGAAATCTTTTTTCATAAGAGGCAATTTTTGCTATCTGAATTGCAAAATCAAATCTATCTATATTAGTAGCTAATTCAGCAGCTAATATTTCACTACCGTTATCAATATTATCATTGGCCAGATGTCTTAAAATATGTTTTGTAAATTTATCTTCATTAAGTTCATCAAGAAGATAAATTATTTTTACTAATTCTTTTTTAAAAAAATAATCTCTATAATCTTTTGATACTTCTATATCTTTTGTTAGTTCAAATGTTTCATTTGGATTAAGCTCCATAAACGCTAGTTGACCATAATAAGTTGTAAGAAAATTAGCAGCCTTTTCAAACCATTGATTAGCAAATTCCTCTTTACCTAATTTTTGATAAGTTTTGGCTAACCAATAAGCACCTCTTGATGTGCTTATTGGGTAACCTACATTGTTATAAAAATTTTCAAAATGATCTTTAGCTAACAAAGGATCATTCAAGAAACTTAAAGCTATCCATCCGCTCATCCATTCGGCAGCAGCATATTCTGGTCCATCAATTAATGCGTGATTACTTGCTACTTTGTAAGCTAGCTCATATTTTTTTTTATAAATAAGTGATCTTGAAATAATTTCTCTTTCAATCCACCATTTGTCAGGTCTAACTAAATAGTCTTTAGTGTTTTTTACCCTTAATAATATTTCAAGTGAGCTATCAACTCTTCCTCTTTTTCTTCTCCATTTCAATCGATCATAATTTAATCCAGCGTCATTTTTAAATTTTGTCGGCACTCTTGATATTGCAGTATCAACACCATATGACTTACTCATTAATAATTGTCTTGCTGTGTATAGTAATTCATAATCTTTAGGAAGATATCTTAGCAGACGTTTAAGATCCCAATATTTATTATTCCATGCAAGATAATCTGCTCTTTTTACATAATCTTCGGCGTTAAGATATTTTTTAAATTTTTTACGATAAAATCTAAGTTCAGACTTACTTAACTCTGCACTAATCCATCCTTCTTTAATTAACGAAATTCCTTTTTGTGTATTCCCTTTTAAAATGTGGCTTTCACCTAAAATCATTTTTCCAAAACCACTTAAAGGCTCATTAGGTCCAAACCAATCAATAATTTTTTGTGGGGAAATCGAGTCTGTTGAAAGTTTATGTTCTGCTAAATATTTAACTCTACCAATTCTTGGATAATTTTCATTTGCATCTATGAATGTTTTATATTCATAATATGACGCTTTATTACCTTTAGTCAGAAGGTGTCTCCATTGTATGAAATTATAAATTGATTTGTCTCTGGCTTTTTTTGCAGATTTTAAAGCATTCGGCCATTTTGCTTGTTTCATTTCTAAAATAGCTTTTTTGGCTAAAGCGAAATCTTTTTTACTATAATATTTTGATTTTTTTGCTGTTTCTTTTTTCTTTTTAGATCCTGCTATCAGTGGTTTTTTTTTAGGTAAAATAATATCTTTCTTTTTTTTTTCTTTTTTTAAGACAATATTTTTTTTTGGTTTTTTTTCCTCTTTTTTAATTATTTCGTTAATAATAGGCTTAGGTAAGGGCTTTAATACATCTATTAATAATTTTTGTTCTTTTTCTTCTTTAGTTTGAGCAGGTTTTTTTAATGGGATTATTTCAGTTAAAGACAAACTAATAAAATTTGTAAATATTACTAAACCAATAAAAAACAAGAATTTTTTGAACATAATCTTTTACTATATGAATCTTTAAACTATGTTATAAGTATTTATGTTTAAAGGTTCAAATGTAGCTTTAGTCACCCCATTTAAAAATAATAAGCTTGATGAAGAAACTTATATCAAGTTAATTCATTTTCATATCGAAAATGGCACTAATGGGCTTGTCCCCGCTGGTACAACAGGCGAATCTCCTACGCTAAGCCATGGAGAACACGAAAAAGTTATAGAATTGTGTGTTAAAGAAAGTAAAAAAAAAATACCAGTTTTTGCAGGAACAGGCTCAAATTCTACAGAAGAAGCTATTTCACTAACTACACACGCTGAAAAAATAGGAGCAGATGGAGCATTGATAGTCACTCCATATTACAACAAACCTACACAAGAAGGTTTATACCAACACTATAAAGCCATAAATGATAAATGTGGGATTCCAATAATAATTTATAATATACCTGGTAGATCAGTCATTGATATGACTGTAGATACAATGGCAAGATTATTTGAATTAAAAAATATAATTGGTGTTAAGGATGCCACTGGAGATTTAACTAGAGTAGACTTAACATTAAAAAAGTTAGGTAAAGATTTTATTCAATTGACTGGAAATGATGATAACGCACTGGAATTTAATAAACGAGGTGGAGTAGGCGCAATTAGTGTAACAGCTAATATAGCACCAAAATTCTGTTCAGATTTTCAAAAATTCTCAAAATCTGAAAAAGAAAGTGCAATTAAAGAAGCTGAAAAGTTAAATGATTTACTTCAACCATTACATCATGCAATGTTTGTAGAAAGTAATCCAAGTCCAGTTAAGTATGCTGCCAAATTATTAAACCTGTGCGATGATGAAGTAAGATTACCTTTAGTAAAAGTAACAAATGAAACAAAAGAAATTATAAAAAAGGCTCTTCAATCTGCAAAATTAATTTAATGATTAAAAAAGCCAATCATGGTTTGAAAATAATTTGTTTAAATAGAAAAGCCAGCTTTAATTACTTTTTTGAAGATCTTTTAGAGGCTGGTATCATTCTTAAGGGATCAGAAATTAAATCCGTAAGAAATGGTAAAGTTAATATTGCAGACTCATATGCTGTAGAAAAAAATGGTGAGATAGTTTTGATAAATTCACATATAGCATCTTATAAACAGGCAAGTTATGCTAATCATAAACCTATGGATGAAAGAAAATTATTATTAAACAAACGTGAAATAAGTAAACTTATAGGAAAAATTCAAAGAGAGGGTTTTACAATAATTCCTACAAAAATGTATTTTAAAAAAGGAAAAGCAAAAATTGAATTAGCTATAGCAAAAGGTAAAAAACAATTTGATAAAAGAGCTTCAAAAAAAAATAGAGATTGGAATCGTGATAAAGCAAGATACGTTCGAAAAACAAGCTAAATTTGTTTATCTAGGAGTAGGATCTAATTTGGGTAACAGAATAAACAACATAGAGAATGCAAAGATTATGCTTTCTGATGAGAGTGTAAAGATCATTCAAATATCTAATTATTATGAAACTCCATCTTGGCCAGATTCTAATAATCCTAAATTTTACAATATAGTTATGAAGGTAAAAACAAATTTAAATTTACTTAATTTATTAAATTTGTGTAAAAATATAGAAAAATCTTTAGGAAGAAAAAAAACACCCAAAAATTCACCTCGTGAATGTGATATTGATATTCTTGATTATGATAATAAATTTGAGGATAAAGGTATAAATATTCCACATCCCAAGATGCATAAGAGAAATTTTGTTCTAATTCCCTTATTTGAAATTGATAAAAAATGGAGACATCCAATATCAAAACACCATATAAAGTCTCTTATTTTAGCTTTATCTCATAGAGACATTAGTTCTATTAAACAAATTTGAATTAATGATATAATAAAGAATGTTAAATTGTGAAGAATTAATAAATAAAGTTAAAAATTATAATAAATTTTTAAATCCAGAAAAATTAAATAAAGCTTTTGATTTTGCTGTAAAAGCTCACGGCAACCAAAAAAGAGCTTCAGGTGATCCGTATTCAGTTCATCCAATTGCAGTTGCAAATATTTTAACTGAATTAAAGTTAGATAGTGCAACTATAGCAACAGGTTTACTCCATGATACTATTGAAGATACCTTTGCAACTTACGAAACAATAAAAAATGAATTTGGTTCAGAAGTAGCTGATTTAGTTGATGGAGTTACAAAAATATCTGTTCTTGAAAACACAGCATCTACAAATTCAAAGGCTGAAAATTTTAGAAAATTAATTTTAGCCACTTCAAAAGATATTAGAGTTTTACTCGTAAAAATAGCTGATCGTTTACACAACATGAGAACAATTAAAGCAATAAAAAGTTTAGATAAACAAAAAAGGATATCTCAAGAGACAATGGAAATTTATGCCCCATTAGCTGATAGGATGGGTATGCACAGAATTAGAGATGAATTAGAGGATTTAGCATTTGAAGTTCTTAATAATGATGCAAGAAAACTCATTCAAAAAAGATTAGATGAAATAAAGTTGGATAAAAAAGATATTTTTGAAACTCTTTCTACCGAAGTAAATGCATTGTTAAAAAAAAATAATATCAAATCAAATATATACGGAAGAGAGAAAACTCCTTTTTCGATATGGAGAAAAGTTCAAAAAAAAAGAGTTTCTCTAGAACAAATTACCGATATTATAGGATTTAGAATTATCTTAGAATCAATAGATGATTGCTATAAAACCTTGGGTATTCTTCATAAACAATGGAATTGTATACCTGGTAAATTTAAAGATTATATTTCTTCTCCAAAAATAAATGGATATAAATCAATTCATACTGCTATTATTGGCTCTTATAAAAAACCAATAGAAATTCAAATTAGAACCAAAGCAATGCATGATTTCGCAGAGAGAGGCATAGCATCTCATTGGCAATATAAATCATCAGAAAAGTTTAACTCACTATCATGGAAAGAATATGATTGGTTAAAAGACTTAGTTGAGATAATTGAAAAAAATGAAAATCCTGAACATTCATATGAATATACAAAACTTCAAATGTTCCAAGAAAATGTTTTTTGTTTTACGCCTAAAGGATCAGTTATCAAACTACCTAAAGATGCTACACCTATAGATTTTGCATATGCAGTTCATACAAAAATTGGTAACACTGCTATTGGATGTGAAATAAATGGAAACAAAAGTGAATTACAAACAATTTTAAGAAATGGTGATACTGTAAAAATCATTACATCTAAAAAAAATTCTCCTTCACTTCATTGGATACCCATAACAAAAACCGGTAAAGCAAGATCTGCTATTAGAAAATATTGGCATGATAGAGGTGAAAAAAAAGAAGAGAAAATTAAAAGATACAACACTACATTATGGATATCTTTGCCCGATAGACCTGGTCAATTAGGAAATGTAAGTTCTTTGATTGGCCAACACAAATTGAACATTTCAAATTTAGAAATGGCTGGTAAAAACCCTAATTATATAAATTTTAAATTTCAATTAATTATTAGAGATTTGAAAAATTTTACCAATTTTATTGCAGAGCTAAAACAAAAAGGTATAAAATTTAAGATAATACGACACGAAAATAAAAGAAATGCTTTCACACAAAAAATCCTTAGATATTTTAAAAAAAACTAATGCACTACTAGAAGGTCATTTTGTATTATCCTCAGGATTACATTCATCAAAATATATTCAGTGTGCAAAACTTTTAAGCTATCCACATTTGGCTGAAAAAATATGTAGATCTCTGGCTAAAAAGATTAAAAAAAAATTTAAGAAATTTGATCTTATACTGGCACCTGCTATGGGTGGAATAATCATTGGTTATGAAATAGGAAAGATTCTCAGAAAAGAAACAATTTTTTGTGAGAGGGTAAAAGGTAAATTTGTTTTGAGAAGAGGTTTTAAGATAAATAAAAAATCCAAAGTTCTTATTATAGAGGATGTCATTACTACAGGAAAATCTAGTTTAGAATGTGAAAAGCTTATCAAAAAATCTAAAGCTTCTAATGTCGGTTTCGCCTCAATAATTGATAGATCTTCAAAAAAAACTTTAAAAATAAAAAAGAAAATTATTTCCCATATGAAAATAAACGTGCCTACATTCAAAAAAAATCAATTACCAAACAATCTTAAATCAATTCCTATCACGACACCAGGAAGTAGAAATATAAAGTGAAACGTTTAGGTGTAAATATAGATCATGTTGCAACATTGAGAAATGCAAGAGGTGAGCTACATCCTGATCCATTATTTGCTGCTAAATATGTTAAAAAAATAGGAGCCGACTCTATAACAATACATTTAAGAGAGGATAGAAGACACATAAAAGATATTGATGCAAAAAAAATATGTTCGATTAAAGGACTTTTGGTTAATTTAGAAATTTCAACTAATCCTAAAATTATAAAAATAGCATTAAAAATTAATCCTGATTTTGTATGTATTGTGCCTGAGAACAGAAAAGAAATTACCACAGAGGGAGGTTTAAACTTAATTAAAAACAAATTAAAATTAAAAAAAATTATAAAAAGATTTAAAAAAAAAAGAATTAGAACAAGTTTGTTTATAAATCCATCATTAAATGATATTAAGATAGCAAAAAATCTAGATATCGATTGTGTAGAAATACATACAGGATATTTTTCTAACTTAATAAAAAAAAAAAGAAATTATTCCAAAGAATTTGATAGAATCAAAAAATGTTCTTTAATGGCCAATCAATCAGGAATTGAAGTACACGCAGGTCATGGGCTCGATTATAAAAGTACAAAAATTCTGTCCAAAATAAATCAAATTAAAGAATTTAATATAGGACATTTTATTATTGGTGAGTCAATTTTTTTTGGATTATCTAAAGTAATTAAAAATTTTAAGAAAATAATTAAATAAATATAATGAAAATTTTCGGTATAGGTGTTGATTTAGTTAAAAATCAGAGAATTAAACAATCAATAAAAAAAAAAGGATTTATAGAAAAAATCTTTTCTAAAAAAGAAATTTTTTATTCTCAAAAAACATCAAATAAAGTTAATTTTTTTGCTAAAAGATTTGCTGCAAAAGAGGCTTTTTCCAAAGCTTTAGGAACTGGTTTAAGGGGAGGTATAAGTTTTAAAAAGATTGAAATCTTAAATGATAAAATGGGTAAACCTTATTTTTATAATTCTAATAATATAAAAAGAATCATTTATAATAGATTCAAATTAAAAAGTTACGATTTGTTTCTTTCAATTTCTGATGAAACAGATTATTCAGTAGCATTTACTGTCATACAAAAAAAATAATGTTTAATAAAAATTCAATTTTAGAAAATATAAAAACACTATTTTATGCACTAATTATAGCAATAATAATCAGATCTTTATTGATTCAACCTTTTTATATCCCATCTTCATCGATGGAACCTAATTTATTAGTCGGTGATAGATTATTTGTAACAAAATATTCCTATGGTTATAGCAAACATTCATTCCCATTTAGTCCACCAATTTTTAATAATAGAATTCTATTTAATGAACCTAAAAGAGGAGATGTAATTGTTTTTAAAACACCAGCAGATAATAGAACTGATTACATAAAAAGATTAATAGGGTTACCTGGTGACAAAATACAATTTATAGACTCAAATTTATATTTAAATAATTTTGAAATTCTGAAATCCAAAATTTCAGAAAATGATATTATTAACTGTGGAAAACATGCTCTCGAAGTTCTAACATTTGAAGAACTTCTACCTAATAAAAAAAAATACAAAAGTGTTTATCTTAAAGATCATTCTTTTAAAAACTCTGACCAATTTATTGTTCCCGAGAATCATTATTTTTTTTTGGGTGATAATAGAGATTGTTCTAAAGATAGTAGATTTTTATCAAGTGTTGGATATGTTCATAAAGATAATTTAGTTGGAAAAGCCCAATTTATCTTTTTTTCATCTGATAGGAAAAAAGGTAGTATTTTTTCATTTTGGAATTGGAATGAAATAATAAGATTTGATAGATTTTTTAAGAAAATTCTATGACAAAAATAAACTTTCAAAATTTAGAAAAAAAAATAAAAATTAAATTTAAAAATAAAGATCTCTTAATTAAAGCTTTGACACACAAAAGTTATAACAGAGAAGATAATAATGAAAAAATCGAATTCTTAGGAGACCGTGTTTTGGGTTTGGTTATGGCAAAAAAACTCTTGGAAATTTATCCAAATGAGAAAGAAGGTATTCTAGATAAAAAGTTTGCATTTTTAGTTAATAAAAAAACATGTTTAGAAATTGCAAAAAAAATTCAACTACAGAATTATATCTTAACTTTAAATTCAAAAAATAAATTTAATATTATTGAAGATAAAGTTTTGGCAGATAGTTGTGAAGCATTGATTGGATCAATTTATTTAGACAAAGGGTTTCAAATTGTTGAGAAAGTCATTTTAAATTTATGGTCAGATAACATTAAAAATAGTGTTATTACTCACATTGATGCCAAAACTAAGTTACAAGAATATTCATTAAAAAGATTTAAAAAACTACCATTATACAAACTTATTTCAAATACAGGCCCAAGACATAAACCACTTTTTAAAGTAGGTGTTAAATTATTTGATACAAAATTATTTATTTCTGAGGGAAAATCAAAAAAGGATGCAGAACAAAATGCTGCTATTCTTTGTTTAAATAGTATTAAAAAAATATGAGTTGGGATGATATTGGATTTTTGATTTCTAAAAATAAGTATAATGAAAATTCTTATATTTCAGAGGTGTATTCTAGATCTCATGGAAAAGTTTCAGGAATTATATTTGGTGGAACTTCAAAAAAATTGAGAAATTATCTTCAAATTGGAAATCAGATCCATATTAATTATAATTCAAAGTCTGAAAATAAGATTGGATATTTTAAAATAGAAATTGAAAAGGCTTATTCACCAATTTTTTTTGAAAATCAAAAAAAATTATTATGTATAATTTCTGCAATGAATTTAATTAAGATATTGACTGCTGAGTCTCAATCAAATATCAAAATTTATGAGTTAATAATTGATTTTTATAGATTACTGAATGAAGAAAATTGGATTAAAAATTATATTTATTGGGAAATGGAATTATTTAAAAATCTTGGCTATGATTTAGTATTTAAAGATTTAGTTGATAAAAAAGTTACAGATAATAATATAAAGTATGTCGTAAAGTCATCTTCTGGAAAAAAAATAATTCCAAATTTTTTAATTAATAGAAATCAAGATAATGAAGATATAAAAAATCTTTTAGATGGTTTAAAATTGATAGGAGATTATTTAGAAAAAACTATTTTAAAACCAAATAATTTAAATCCACCAATTACAAGATTTAATTTTATAAACTCATTAAAATAATTATTTTAAAATTTTATCAATTTTATCAGCATAATAGCTGACTATCGCATTTGCTCCAGCTCTTTTAAATGAGATTAGACTCTCTATAATAACATTTTTATCTACTAAACCTTTATTAACTCCATTAGTTAATAAACTATATTCGCCTGAAACTTGATATGCAATAACTGGAATTTTAAAGTTATTTTTTACTAATTTAATAATATCTAAATATGGTAAACCAGGTTTAACCATTATCATATCTGCTCCTTCTTTAATATCCAATGCAACTTCTCTTAAAGCTTCATCACTATTTTTAAAATCCATCTGATAATTTTTTTTATCACTTTTTAAAAGTCCTTTAGAACCAACTGCATCTCTAAATGGTCCATAAAAACTAGAAGCATATTTCACAGCATAAGATAAAATTTGAGTCATTTTAAAACCATTTTTATCTAAAGATTTTCTAATTTCTCCAATTCTACCATCCATCATGTCAGAAGGCGCAAGAACATCACATCCCATTTGAGCTTGTAACAAAGATTGATTTATTAAAATTTCAATTGTCTCATCATTTAAAACATATTTCTTTTTTAATAATCCGTCATGTCCATGTGATGTATATGGATCTAAAGCTACATCACACATTATACCGATATCATTTTTAAATTTTTTTTTGATTATTTGTATAGCTTTACAAACTAAATTATTTTCATTTAACGCTTCCGTTCCAAGATCATTTTTTTTATCTTTGGATGTGTAAGGGAACAAAGCAACCATTGGTATTCCAATTTTAATTGCCTTATCAACTACTAAGCAAATTTTATCTAATGAATACCTGTAAACACCAGGCATAGATTTAACTGATTGTTTTTTATTTTTCCCATCAATTAAAAATATTGGTAGAATAAAATCGTTAGGTGTTAGGTTGTTTTCTTCAACTAATCTTCTAGACCAATCGTTTTTTCTATTGCGTCTAAGTCTCAAACTTGGAAATTTTCCTGTTATCATCATTAAAATATATTTATAATATGCGACAAATGTAATATACAAATATAACGCAAAAAGGATATTAAACAATCTTATGAATTTAAATTTTAATGATTTTCAAAAACAAGATATAAAATTTGATATAAATAAACTTCAAAATGCTTATAAAGAAATATTAGCTATAAAAGGTTTTTCAGGAGTTGAGGGTATATCAAATTTTGGTGCGATATCATTGACACAAATACCTGGAGATCCTGAGTCAATAATGGGCAATAAGGCTAGAGGTGTATTTTGGACAAAACCAGATTCATCAGGCAAAGAGTCTATGAGAGATGAAATGATCAATGAGGCAGCTTATTCAGAATTTATTAATGATTTTAAAGATACATATTTTAAAGAAGTATACGATGTTTTATCTAGTAAATATAAATTGGGAAGAGTGAGAGTTTTATTAAAAGAACCAAGATCTACTTTAAGTTGGCATAGAGATCCCGAACCAAGACTTCACATACCTATCATAACAAACCCTGGTTCAATTATGGTTATAGATAATGTTGCAAAACACATGCCAGCTGATGGATCTGTTTGGATTACAAATAATACAAAATATCATAATGCATTTAATGGTGGAGAAGAAAATAGAATCCATTTAGTTGCTTGTGTTTTAGATTATAAATTTAATTAACTTGAAAAAAATATTTATTTCTTCTGATCATGCTGGGTTTAATTTGAAAGAGCAAATTAAAAAAAGATTTTCAAAAAAATATAAATTTCAAGACTTGGGAACAAATAATTCAAAAGTTTCAGTAAATTATCCCTATTTTGCACATAGACTTTGTAAAAAAGTAGGTAATAATACAAAAAATATTGGTATTTTAGTTTGTGGTTCTGGAATGGGAATGTCGATGGCGGCCAACAGACACAAGAAAATAAGAGCTGCAGTGTGTTATTCTGTCAAAAATACAAAATTATCTAGATTGCATAACAATGCAAATATTATTACATTAGGCTCAAGATTAACAAAAAAAAATACTGCTTTTAAATGTATTGAAACTTTTGTAAATACTAAATTTGAGGGTGGAAGACATATAAAAAGGGTTAAAAAAATATAGATTATTTATGTCAAGTGAAACAAAATATATAAATTCTTCTTATCAAGATTTTTTTGAAAAAAGTCTTTCTAAATCTGATCCTGATTTATTCAAAGCAATTAATGATGAATTAATCAGACAACAAAATCATATAGAACTAATTGCATCTGAAAATATTGTTTCACAAGCTGTATTAGAAGCACAAGGTTCAGTTTTAACAAATAAATATGCTGAGGGTTATCCTGGAAAAAGATATTATAATGGATGTGAACATGTCGATGTTGCTGAAAAATTGGCATTAGAGAGAATTAAAAAACTTTTTAATTGTAAATATGCAAATGTTCAGCCTCACTCGGGCGCTCAAGCAAACGGAGCAGTATTTTTGGCTTTATTAAAA
>CACOLY010000017.1 GCA_902628195.1 uncultured Pelagibacteraceae bacterium | reverse complement strand
ATTTTGCATTAGGTAAACCTTGTTTGATTTTTTCATAACAAAATGCTGTGAAATAATGAGCATCCATTTCTAATCCTATTGAAAGTTTATCCCATTTTTTATCTTTAACAATTTTTACCAAATAATCATAAGGATGTTTTGGCCAAGTATGAATATAATGTTCATCATAAACAATTATATTTTCTTTTTTGATGTAAGTTTTAATATAAGCACCACCTGCATCTTGATCTCTTACAAAACACATAGGTTCATCAGCATTTACATGAACTATAACACACTGGGCATAATAAAAAGACCAGGCATCATAGCCTGTTAAGTAATTCATATTATTTGTGTCATGTGAAATTAAAAGTTCGATACCTTTTACTTGCATCATCTTTTGAACTTTTTTTAATCTTTGTTTATATTCTTCTGTTGTAAAAAGCATACTTAGTTTATATTAAATAACTTCCCAAAACCTATCACAGATTTGTTTTTGCCTATACTTTCTAAAGAATCCCAAATTAAAGCTTGGTTGCTAGATAAAACTGGCTTATTCAATTTTTTTTCTAATTTATCAATAATATTTAATACTGGCAAAGCAGTACAAGAAATGAATAAAGCTTCAGCGTCATTCATTTCGATTTGAGACAAAGTATTATATAGAAATTCTTGTTCTACTTTTCCTATGTCATAATCGGCTTTGATATCTAAATAAGAATTTGAAGTAACATTAAATCCTTCATTTATAAAATAATTTACGACTTCATCATTTAATTTTTTGCTATAGGGAGTAAAAATTGCAATTTTTTTTACATTAAATCTTTTTAATGCCTTTATGGCAGCCGAGCTTGGTGTTGTTAATTTTGCTTTTGGTTTTGCGGCTTTAACTTTTTTTTCTATAGACTCATAACCAGCAGCAATGGTTCCAGATGTGCATCCATATACAACACAATCAATCTCCTCGTTCGGTAAAATATTATTTGCAACTTCAGTTACTTTCTCTGACATTCTTATTAAATTTTCTTTTGAAAGAGGATTATAACATTCAATTCTATTCACAAAAAAATCTATATCTTTATCTTTGATTACATTTATAAAATCCCTTTCAATCATAAAATCAGTCGCTAAAGCAATTAGTCCAATTCTGGGATTACAATTTTTTATAAATTGAGGCTCAATTTTGTTTAATTTCATAATAAATCATTAATTTAACAGTCTAGATTAATTAAACATATTATAAAATAAGATAATTTGATTGTTGAAAATCTTTTTAAATAAGATTTAATTTATCTTTTATAAATTGTTAACAAATAGAGGAAAATAATGAAAAAACTATTTATTGCTGCATTTATTTTTGTTTCTACTTTTACAACAAATGTTTTTGCAGAAGTTAAAATGGGGATCATTTTAGGATTTACTGGACCTATTGAATCTCTTACTCCTGCTATGGCTGCATCTGCAGAGCTTGCTTTTAAAGAAGCGTCTGACTCTGGTTCACTATTAGGCGGAGAAACTATTTCAGTAATAAGAGCAGATTCAACTTGTGTTGACTCAGCGGCAGCAACTGCAGCGGCTGAAGGAGTAATTTCACAAGGTGTAGCAGCTATTATGGGTGCTGACTGCTCAGGTGTAACTGGAGCGATTGCTTCAAATGTTGCTGTTCCTAACGGTGTGGTAATGATTTCACCATCAGCTACATCACCAGGATTAACAACACTTGATGATAAAGGATATTTTTTTAGAACTGCTCCGTCAGATGCAAGAGGTGGACAGATTTTAGCTGATATTACTAAAGACAGAAAAGTTAAAAGTGTTGCAATCACTTATACAAACAATGACTACGGAAAAGGTTTAGCAGATGTTTATAAAGCAGCTGTTGAAGCTCATGGTATCAAAGTGACAACTGTTAATGCTCACGAAGATGGAAAAGCAGACTACTCGTCTGAAGTAGCAACTCTTGCTTCAGCAGGTGGTGATGCAGTAGCTGTTATCGGTTACCTAGACCAAGGTGGTAAGGGTATTATTCAAGCTTCTTTGGATTCAGGTGCTTTTGATAAATTTGTTTTATCTGATGGTATGATTGGTCAATCTTTAGTTGATGCATTTGGTAAAGATTTAAGAAAATCTTTTGGTTCAATGCCTGGATCAACTGGAAAAGGAGCTGGCGTGTTTTCTAAAGTAGCAAGTGCTGCTGGTATCGATAGTTCTGGCCCTTATACAGGTGAGTCTTATGATGCAGCTGCTTTAATTGTCTTGGCAATGCAAGCGGGTAACTCAGCTGATAGAGCATCAATTGCGAAAAATGTAATGGATGTTGCTAACGGTCCTGGAACAAAAATTTATCCAGGTGAGCTTAAAAAAGGTTTAGATTTATTAGCTAAAGGTAAGAAAGTTGATTACGAAGGTGCAACTGGAGTTACTTTTACTAGCGTCGGAGAAGCTGAAGGTTCTTTCTTAGAACAAGAAGTTAAAGGCGGAAAATTCAAAACTAAAAAACAAAGATAATAATTATATCTTAATATTTAAACCCCCAGCATTGATTTGTTGGGGGTTTTTTTTTAAAAAAATAAATATTTATCTGCCATATATAAAGCCCATGCAAAAGCTGCACCTAAAATTATATATTTCATAAGATTATTTTATTTCTATTTTTTCAGGAAGTATACCTCTTGGTCTATATCTCATGATCAATAAAAGACCCATACCCATCATTAAAAATCTAAAATAAGGTACACTTTCAATTAAATGAACTTTTAAAAAGTGAGTGTCATCTAATCCTGCAGTTGTTAAATTTACTAAGTATAATCCAATAGGAGCTGCTTCGATCCATAAAAACCAAACAACGAAACCTCCAAGAATTGCACCAAAATTATTTCCGCTTCCTCCAACAATTACCATTACCCAAATTAAAAAAGTATATCTCATTGGTCTGTAACTACCTGGTGTAAATAATCCATCTTGAGTTACTAACATTGCACCAGCTATTCCAACAATTGCTGAACCCAAAACAAAAATTAATAAATGTTGTTTTACAACATTTTTTCCCATAGCGTTAGCTGCTTCCTCATTATCTCTTATAGCTCTCATCATTCTTCCCCAAGGTGAGTAAAGTGCTTTTTGAGTTAATATTAAAAGTATAACCACAACAACTAAGAATAAACCTGAGTAACAAAGTTTTACAAAAATTGATGATCCTTCAATAACAAATTGGTTAAGAGTTGCTTGTCTTTCAGTTAAATCTGAGATTAAACTTAATTTACTAGAATTAAATTTTTCAACTAAATTAATAAACCATTCAGTTTGTTGCAAATTTACTTCATAAGGTGCAGGACGTTTTAATCCAATTACGTTTTTAACTCCTCTCGTTAACCAATCCTCATGTTTAATAATTGCTATAACTATTTCTGATATTAATAAAGTAGCTATAGCTAGGTAGTCAGCTCTTAAACCCAAGGCAACTTTACCGATTACAAATGCTAATCCTCCAGCAAATAAAGCACCAACTATCCAAGAAAAAATAATTGGTAAACCAAAACCTCCTAAGAAACCGGTTTTTGCAGGATCTACTTCTTCGATTGCCTCAATTCCAGGCTCAGATACAAATCGTATTATAATAATTCCTAAGATGATAATTGAGGCAATAATATAAGTTCTTGTTTTCGATTTTTCATATTTATTTAAAACATATCGAATTGCTAAAACCATTCCTATAATAAGAAACAGACTAAATAAAATATTCAAACCACCTGCACTCCAGGCCTCTTGAACTGGATTAACAGAAATTAAAACTGCTGCCAAACCACCCAATGCTGTGTAACCCATTATTCCAAAATTAATTAGACCTGCATAACCCCATTGAATATTTGCTCCCATTGTCATAACAGCTGAAATCAAACAAAGATTAAATATTGACAGGGCAATATTCCAGGATTGAAATATTCCTACAAGGATAATTAATCCCATCATGATACTATAAGCTGCAATTACGTTTAAATTTTTTCTCACAATACCTTCCCTTTAAATATTCCAGATGGTCGATATAACAGTACAATTACCAATATTGAAAACGATACTGCAAATTTATAATCAGTTGAAAGTAGCTGAATTAAACCGTCTGGCGCCATACTTTCTGGCAATACATACATAAAGAATTTTTTATAAGCATATGTTAAAAGTATTTCAGAAAAAGCAATTACATAACCTCCTAAGAATGCTCCAAAAGGATTTCCAATTCCTCCAACAATTGCAGCAGCAAATATTGGGAGCATATTATTGAAGTATGTGAAAGGTTTAAAACTTTTATCTAAACCGTAAAGTGCTCCTCCTATTGTGGCCAAAATACCTGCTATAATCCAAGTAATCATTACTATTTTTTTTGGATCAATTCCTGAAAGTAAAGCTAAATCCTCATTATCAGAGTATGCTCTCATACTTTTTCCAGTTTTAGTTTTGTTTAAAAACCAAAAAAGAGTAGAAACAAGAACCACAGTAACCAGAATTGTTATTACTTGTGTAGATTTAATTGCTAGTCCTTCATTTAAACCTGTAATATCCTTAAATTCCCCTGCTTTAATTAAAAACTTTTCTCCATCAAAAAATCTTCTATCAGAAGGTCCTATTATTATTCTAACAACAGCTTGAGTTACAAACATTACACCAATGCTAACCATTGCTAATTGGACTGGCGGGCTTTTGTTTACTCTATAATATTTAAAAACAAATTTATCTATTAAAAGCATGTAACCAATCATAAAAATTATTGCAAAAGGAATTGCTAAAAGTGCAGTAGGCAATAGACCAAGACCAATACCGACTGATTGAAAATACCAAGTGAATAATATTGTAAACATTGTTCCAAAAGACATCATGTCTCCTGTTGCAAAGTTAGCAAATCTTAAAATTCCATAAATCAAAGTTACAAAAATTGCACCTAATGCTAATTGCGAGCCATAAGCAAGTGCAGGAACAAATATATAATTTAATAATAAGATAATTGCATTTAAGAAATCCATATTAACCACCTAAAAAAGAGCTTCTTACTCTTGGATCATTTAATAATTCTTTTCCAGTTCCAGCATATCGATTTTCACCAGTGACTAAAACATAACCTCTGTCAGAAATATTCAAAGCTTGTTTTGCATTTTGCTCAACCATCAAAATAGCAACATTAGTTCTCTTAACTTTAACTATATGATCAAATAATTCATCCATTACAATTGGTGAAACACCAGCTGTAGGTTCATCAAGCATTAAAACTGATGGTTTAATCATTAATGCCCTACCAAGTGCAACTTGCTGTCTTTGTCCTCCTGACAACTCTCCAACTAACTGATTTTTTTTTTCTCTAAGTATTGGAAATAAATCATAAATTTCATCAATGACTGAATTATAATCACTGTTGATTAAAAAGGCTCCCATTTCTAAATTTTCTTCCACAGTCATTCCTGCGAAAACATTCTTTGTTTGAGGTACGAAAGAGATACCCTCTTTGACTCGATCTTGAGGTGAAAGATTTGATATATCTTTTCCATTAATAATTACAGATCCTGATTTTAAATTTAGCAAACCTAACATTGCTTTCATCGCTGTAGATTTTCCAGCACCATTAGGACCAAGGATTGAAACTATTTCCCCTCTTTCAACATTAACAGAACACGAACTAATAATATCTGGGCCATTTCCATAACCACCTGTCATATTATTACCCTCAAAAAATGCCATTATTAATTATCCTTTAACTTTGAGCCTCTGCCCAAATAACTTTCAATAACTTTTTCATCTTTTTTTGCTTCCTCAACTGATCCCTCAAATAGAACAGATCCCTCTGCCATAACAATTACTGGATCGCATAATCTTCCTATAAAATCCATATCATGTTCAATCATGCAAAATGTATATCCTTTTTCTTTATTCAATTTTTCGATAGCTGAACCAAGATCTTTAAGTAAAGTTCTATTAACTCCGGCACCTACTTCATCTAATAAAACTAATTTAGCATCTACCATCATTGTTCTTCCTAATTCTAATAATTTTTTTTGACCGCCAGACAAATTTCCTGCTAATTCATTTTTTAAATGTGCCAAATTTAAAAATTCAACAACTTCCATAGCTTTTTCTTTAATTTGACTTTCCTCTTTTGCAACTAATGAAGGTTTTAATAATGCATTCATTAGTTTTTCTCCAGATTGATTGCCTGGAACCATCATTAAATTTTCAAGAACAGATAGATTAGTAAACTCATGTGCTATTTGAAAGGTTCTAAGTAAACCTTTAGAAAATAATTCATAAGATGGGACATCAGTAATATCCACATTATTAAACAAAACATTTCCTGATGATGATTTTAAATTTCCAGCAATTAAATTAAATAAAGTTGTTTTTCCTGAGCCATTAGGACCAATTATGCCTGTAATAGTTCCTTTTTTAACTTTTAACGAGCAATCAGAAACTGCAGCCAACCCTCCAAAATACTTTGATAAATTATTAATTTCTAAAATGTTTTCAGACATTAATTACTTATTTAATCTTTTATGAATACTATTTAAAGTATTAATAACAGATTTATAAACACGTTTTTTACTCATTTCTTTCAAACCTTGTTCATTTAATCCTTTAGGTGTTTGAGACTCTTTTA
Source organism: uncultured Pelagibacteraceae bacterium (assembly GCA_902628195.1). GTDB lineage: Bacteria > Pseudomonadota > Alphaproteobacteria > Pelagibacterales > Pelagibacteraceae > Pelagibacter. The sequence continues at coordinate 7,905 of CACOLY010000017.1, read as the reverse complement.
CCAAATATTTTAAATCTTTTTTAGAATTTACAACTGCATCTTCAGATAAAGCTAAAAACAAAGAAGTAATATACTTTTGAGCGTCTAATCTTTTAATACCTTTGCTTACTAACCAATTACTCATTACATTTAAAATTTCATAATAAGATGCCATCATTCCAGAGGTTGACCAAAAATTAATAGATAATTTTTCGTTTTTTATTTCAACTGTAGAACCTATTTGATCAAAAAATTTTTTTACTTTTTTGTTTGGAGGACAAATTGGAACTGGTCCTTTCTTCAAAGATATTGGTGGTAATGGTATTGCTCTAACGATATTTGCTTTAACCTTAATCATTTTTTTTAAATTTGGAATAGTTATGGTTGAAATAAAACTAATAATAGTTTGATTTGATCTAAATTTTAAATTTCTAATTATTTTTTCACCAACTGTCGGTGTAACCGCTAAAAAAACCCAATTACTACTACTTATAATCTTTTGATTATCTCTTTCTATAACAATTCTCTTAAATTTTTTTTTTAATTGTCTAGAAATTTTATTATTTCTAGAAGAAATTAATATTTTATTATACTTAATCGATGATTTACATATTCCAGTAATTACTGATGATGCTATCTTTCCAGTTCCTATAAATCCTAATTTCATAGACTGGGTACTTTATAATGAGCATATAAAAAAAAAGATAGTCCTTAAAAACCGGGAGCTAAAGATGGCTAAGAAGGACTATCTAGGATAATATAACAGATCTCAGAAAAAATGCATTATTGAATTTTTTCAAATATAAAGGATTTATGAAAAAAAAAGGTCACAGGCCGGTCACCCGAGTCAAAAATCCTGAGCCAAAAATTGAGGATCCAGATTGGGTCATCTGGGCAGCTTGGGCTGATAGGATCACTTTCGAGGAAATTAAAAAAAGGACTGGAAAGTCTGAAGCTGATGTCATCAAAATTATGAGAAGGTCTCTTAAACCGTCATCTTTCAGATTATGGAGAAAAAGAGTCCATCAAAAAAGTATTAAACATAGAAAAAAATTTGAATACTCTAGAAAACAAATATCTAGTAAAATTAAAAAAGGTGATTATTTATAAGTTATGAAAAAAATTACAATCTATACAGGTCCAATGTGCAATTATTGTGATGCAGCAAAAAGATTATTAACTAGAAATAACGCTACTTATAATGAAATTAATATTGCAACAGTTGATGGTGCTATGGATGAAATGATTAAAAAAGCTAATGGTAAAAGAACAATACCACAAATATTTTTTGATGATCAACACATTGGTGGTTATGATGAAGTTAGAGCTTTAGAAAAAGAAAATAAATTACAAGAATTACTTAAGTAATATTATTCAATAGTGATCGTAACAACTGGCTCTTCAGCCCAAATTTGACATAATTCATTTACTTCTTGTGCACTAACTGCAGCTGAAGTTCCAAAAGAAATATCTATTTTAGGTGCAATCAATGCTACAGTGTATGGAGATGTGAGCTCATATATCATTACATGATCATCATCAGTACTCCCATCAGCGTGTTGTGTTTGATGTTTTGAAGATCCTGTTCCTTGTGCATAAGAAATGCTTTGATCATCTGTTTTATTTGAACAATTTGCAAGATTACATCGAGTATACTGATCATTTACTAAATATACATTCATTTCTGCAGCTGTTTGATTATTTGCAACTACAGGCTTATGCGTATACTTATCAGTTGCCTCATCTGTTACATACATTCCATCAGTAGACGCAATAGTTCTACAAGCTGTTGCATTTTCTCCTGCTGCTATTGCAGTAGAATTTTTAATTATAAATTTTCTGTCAATAGTAACTCGCATATGAGTATAGGTTTCTCCTAGAGGTAATAAAGCTGGTTCACCATAACTTGCTGCTGATGCTCCAGCATCAACAGATGCTATATCTACCTCTTTGTCTCCTGTTCCTATTACTACTGCATTATCACAACTTGAAACACCTGTGCTTCCTGTGCATAACTCAACTTTTCTCATTGTAACTTTGTAAACATCTGCAGCCCCTGTTACAGCATAAGCAGAAACTGAAAGAAAAAATAAAATTAAGATATTTGAAATAATAATTTTAAATAATTTATTCATATTTAATCTGTTCTTGATATTGTTGATAGGCCTTTAAACTCAACCACAATCTTATTATTTCTTTTAACTTTTGTTAAAAGTTCACCTGACATATCTTTTTTTTCTTTCCAAGTATCACTACTTAAAAAACCATCCTGTAATGATGGTCCAGTTCTAGGAGGGTGTATAAACATAATCTTTGCATACCACTCATCTTTTAAACCAGCTTTATCTTTATCATCATATGCCAATTCTAAATTTAAATTTGGGTTTAATAACAATTCGGAACCTATTTTAGTTCCTTTAATATCATCCCTGTCTCTACCTTCCCATTCATAAGCATTTATAAATATATCTGCCCAGTGCATATAAGGGATTTGAGAAGCTAATCTCAAATCATATCCATCTAAAACTTTTTCATCAGTTCCATCATCAATTCCAAAGTAATAATTATATCCAAATTCTAAAACTGCGTTCCTAGCCTCTAAACCAAGACTTGATCTAGCATTACCAATGTCATCATAATCTATAAAAGCGTTAAATCCTGTCATCATAGTTTTGTCATCACTAAGTATTCTTTTTCCAAACCCTAGATTGCCAACTAATCTTTCATCGTTATTTTTTTCAGTATTAAAAAAAGAAAATTGAGTGAAAAAATTTCCATCTTCTGTTTTTTGGATTTCTCTTACAGCCAGGATACTATAATCAGGTTTGTTATTTTCTCTTAAATCTATACTTACTTCTGTATCACCCTCACCAGGAATAAGGTTGCTAACATATTCAGAAACTTTGCTAGAAATTTCTCCAGAATTGGAAGCAGTTGTGAAAATTAAAAATATAAATAAAAAAAATCTGTTCATTAATCTAAAATTATTACATTCAAGATGAGTTGTACAGTTGCTATTTATAAAATTTAAAATCTAAAATTCACCGATAATTTCAATATTTGCGCCATATTCAGGAATTTTGCTAAATAAACTATAATTTGAATTTAGATTAAGATCAAAATTATTAAATTTTTTTGTGTAATTTATTTCTGTTTTATTATTTTGGTTTGGATCATAATTCATTGCAAACTCTGAGATATTGTTATCTACATGACCAAGTTTAAATAAAAATGTATCTTGATGTGAATATGATCTCGCCCTGTCTTTATGCATTATTTTTTCGTAATTAATTGAAAAAGTAAATCCATTTTCATAGACAGCTTCAAATCCTAAGTTTCCTTTTAATTTTTTTTGAGAATATTTTTCAATCTGAGCTGTATTAGTCTTTGTACCTCCAACATTAGAATGATTGAAGGACATTTTAGGTGAAATATCAAATATCATTTCAAATCCTCCGTTTGGTCTAAAAATTCTTCCATCAGGAACTTTCATTTCATTAATATCAAACAAAAATCCTGCTGCAATTTCTCCACTTTCAAAATTTTCTTCATCATAAATAATATCAGTTCCTGATTTAGCAGTTGAAATAAAATCAGTAAAATGGGATAAATTTGTTATACCGTAGTTAAATCTGCCCGATGGTGTTAAATTTAAATTACCGTAAGTTTTTTTGGATCTAAAATTTAAGGAAGTAAAAGCTTGTTGACCTTTTCTTCCACCTGTTTTTTTACCTAAAAATTTTTGATCAAATCTAAGTGTACTTAATCCAAAAACAGCATTTGTATATCGATATTGATCAATAGGAATTGTTCCATAAAAATTTAAAGTTAAAGACTCTAAATAAACTCCCTGAGGAGCATGTTTAATATCTGCGCCACTGTTTCCATATCTTATTGCGGTACCAAAGTATTTGTTTTCATTATATTTTTTATCAGCACCAAAAGTAAGACCTCGTGTTCGAATTTGTTTAGCTTTTTCAAAAGAGGTTTTATCAAAGCTTCCAAAAGAAATATCTGCATGGTTCCAAAAAGACCAGTCAGATTTTCTTTTTTTTTTATCAGTTTTAGATTTTTTATTATTTAAAGAAGCTTGAAGATTATTTTTTAAAGCAATTAATAAACGATTATTTGTATCAATATCTAAAGAAAAATTATTAAGATTTTCTTTATTTCTATTTCTTTTAATCCATTCAAATCTTTTAAATATTGTTGATGTATTTAGGCTGATATTTTGTTTTGCAAGTTCTACTTGGGCTCCTAAATTAGATCTTGCATCTGATGTACATTCATAAATACCATAAGGACACTCTAAAGTGTATTCATTAGTTCTATCAACTTGATTGGCACCTGTTCTATGATTCGTCACAAATAATTTCATTCCTGAAGTGCTAAATGCGAAACCATATGGTTTTCCTATACCGGCATGATCATCACTAGGATCAAATACTACATTCCATCGACCTTTAAATTTAACAGAGGATATGTCGTAGTTTGCTGCCATATTGTATTGGAAGATAGCAGACTTACTAAAACCGGTATCATTTCCAGGACTTGTTGTTTGCGCCAAGATATAAATTGCACTTCCAGTATCATTAAATTCAAAATCTAAAGCTTGCATGTGTGCTGGGGATTGTAATGTTTCTATTTCAGTGCCATTTAAATCTAACGTATAATTTAATGTAGCTGAAGAAGTGTCATAAGGACCAGGTAAATCATAAACTTCAATCGTTGGATCTAGATTTTTTCCATCCAATTTAAATAATTGCATACCATCGCCACTAAACTCTATTGATATTCTAGATCCAGATAAATCTAACTCAGTTATATATGACCGGGTTGATAAATCAAAAGGAGTAGAAAGGTTATAACTAAAGATTTCTCCATTTTCATTTACAATAAAAAACTTCGTACCATCACGATTAAATCTTATAGACTCTACTCTTGTATTTGTTTCAGTTGTCATATCTTTCCAAGGATTAAAACGAAACTGTGAACAATCATTTTTGACAGTGTCTAAATCAAAAGGTGTGGTTAATTTATAAGCTATTATTCGATTATTTATACCATCACTGAGTATATTACCGATAACATAAGTTAAACCATCATTACTAAAAGCAACATCTGATGGATCTTCAGCTCCATCTTTAACTATTTGAGTTCCTTGTTCATCAAAACATACGTGGCTTCCACTTGAAGCTATATCTGGTCTTGGAACAAGCAAATTTGTTCTCCATTTTATTTGTAATTCAGATGCTTTGGCTGTGGTGATTAGAAATAATAAAATAAAGAAAGTAAAATTTATTACTCTCATCTTTAAAAAAATTATCTTAAAATACTCAATGGATCATAGTAACAATCCATATGTTCAATTGTTTCAAAAAAAATTTGATTTAATTCAGAAGAGTGAGTTGTTGGACAAATTTTTTCAACTTTTAATTCATGTATGAAATCGTTTGTCATTTTGTTTACAGCTAAAGAGCTTGATAATGACGCTGAAGCTTGAATAACATTTCCTGTTTGAGCAAGTGTTAAACTTGGTCCAACCATTGCAGTGTATTGAGTACAGTTATTTAAAAAAGGTACAATCAATAGTAGTAAAATTATTTTTCTCACCAAGTTAATTTATTCAAAAATTTTTAATTTGAAATACCTAAAATTAACCAAATTGGGTTGTTAATTGATTATTTTTTTTTAATTAGCTCAGTATTTTCAATATTTATTGCCATACAAGTAATGTCATCTCTCAGTTTTTCAGCTCCCCAATTTAATTCTTTCTCAATAGACTCCACAATAGTTTTTGGGGTAACCTCTGACATATTATCAATAATTTTTTGAACTCCTTCAGCTCCTAATTCTTCACCATTTTTTAAATAACCCTCGGTTACACCATCTGTATAAACGACAAATGTTTTATCTTTTAAATTTATAGTATTTGATTTTACCATCGACTCTGTAAAATATTTTACAATTCCAATGGGTGGCATATCTGATTTAATATAGTCATATTTTTTATCTTTATCGAAAGTTAAGATACTTTCATGACCAGCATTTATAAAAACCAATTCTCCAGTTTTAATATTCAATTTTCCAAAAACAGCAGTTACAAACATGCCTTTAAACTTGGCTTCGACAAGTTCATTATTTACTCCAAAGACAACTTTTTCCAGTGGGAATTTTAAATTTGTTAAGGTTCTAAATATTGAAGATGCTTTTGCCATATACATTCCAGCTTTAACTCCTTTTCCAGATACATCCGCTAAAGTGAAAAAATATTCTTCAGGAGTAGATCTTACGACATCAAAATAATCTCCTGATACATCTCTTGCAGGTACGTTTTTAGCAAAGATAAAATTCTCGAATTTAGAAATATCTGGAAAAAGACTTTTCTGAACTCCTGCGGCCAGTTCTCTTTCTTTTAAAAGTTTCGCCTCTTTCTGCAAATTAGCTAATGCCATTTTATTTTCCTCAATAAATCTAAAGTACAGCCCAGTCAGGAAAGTTATGGTAATAATAAAAATAGGATAACTAAAATCTACTAATTCTGATCTAAATTTATAAATCGAAAACCCAATTATTAAAGTTGCTAGAATATTCCCAAAGAAAATTGATAAACTATATTTTGGTTTTATTTTTTGAGATAAAATAAAAGTAATAAGTGCAACTATAATAGAAAATAATAATTCAAAAATATAAGTATTTGGATTCCTGATCAAATAAGACTGATCTAAAATATTTTCTATTACATTTGCATGAACCTCAACTCCAGGAATAGTTACTCCAAGTGGTGTTTTTACTAAATCGAACAATCCTTGAGCTGAAGCACCTATTAAAACATATTTATTTTCAAAAAAACTTTTATCAAAGTTTCCATCATAAACATCTCCAGCAGAGATATACTGTTCTTTCTGAGATTTTTTATATTTAATCCAAATTATTCCATTTGGATCAGACTCTATTTTGTAAGGTCTTGCACTTATTCTTTGAATTCCAACTTCATTTAACTCAACATAAATATTTTTTTGTTTTGATCCTACTCGAACCATTTCCAAACCCATGGTTGGATAAATCTTTTTATTAAACTGAACGATTAAGGGTAAAGATCTTATAATCCCATCTAATTGATCTAAAAATGAAATAGACCCTAAACCTTTTACATTTTTTTCTAATTTTTCTAAAGAACCTATCGAATAAGGATAAGAATAAGTAAATTGTTTTGGGTCACCCCCCTTAGATAAAAATCTAGCTTTTGCTTTTCGATCATAATTTGAATGTGAAGGAACATTGCTACCTAATACGGCAATAATTGATTTAGACTCTTTTAATTTTTCTGAGAATACATCATCAGGACTTTTTAAATTTTGAAGTTCAGCTATATCAGCTGGAATTAAACCAAAAGATTTAAATACTTCTTCTGGAGATTGTTTATCTTTTTCAGTAAAAAAAATATCGAATCCAATAGCTTTTGGGTTTGAAGTATTTAATTGATCAAGTATTTGAGCAAAAACATTTCTATTCCATGGAAATTGTCCAAACTTACCTAAACTTTTTTCATCAATATCTATAATTACTACATCAGTTTTTTTTTCTTCAGCAAATAATTTTTGGTATAAATCGAAACTTAAATATGAAACTGATTTTATAAAGCTTGGATTTAAAAATTTTAAAAAGATTAAAAAAATTAATAAGAATAAAAAGACAAAATAATTTAGATGTTTTTGTAAAAATTCTTTCACTAAAATAAACTTATAGTTAAATTAATTAAAGTAAATAAATCTTATTCTAAAGTAATGAGGTGATTATTTCTTTTTTCTTCTTTTCTTCTTAGCTTTTTTCTTCTTAGCTGCTTTTTTCTTCTTAACTACTTTTTTCTTTTTCTTAACCTTTTTAACTACTTTTTTCTTCTTTTTAGGTTTCGGTTTTTTCTTC
>CACOLY010000016.1 GCA_902628195.1 uncultured Pelagibacteraceae bacterium | reverse complement strand
AATTCGTAACCGTATTTTTCAGCAACTTTTTTTTGAAGTTTTTCGATTTCATCATCTACAAATTCAATTATTTCCCCTGTTTTGACATCAATTAAATGATCATGATGACTTTCAATCATTGCCTCATAACGAGCTTTTCCTCCCTTAAAATCATGTTTTGTTAAAATACCAGCTTCTTCAAAAAGTTTTACAGTTCTATAAATTGTAGCAATACTTATCTTTGGATCAATTTTAGAAACTCTTTTATATAATTCATCTACATCGGGATGATCAGACTCACCGTATTCTTCTTTGGACTCTGATATAATTTTTGCAATTATACGTCTTTGATCTGTTAATTTTACACCCTTTGATAAACACTTTTGTTCAATAGTTTCTGACATAAATAATTTTAACTCATATAAATAGGATTAATCAAATTTTTTTTAACTTTAAATTTTTCACAAAGTTTAGGTATATTTTCATATTTAACGTCATTTTCCTCAGTAAAATCACTAAAACTGAAACAATAATAGTCAATTTTTTTAGCTAAATGTAATGCTTTAACTATTGATAATGAATTTCTAATACCAGCAAAACTACCAGGCCCTCTATTTACATATATTTTTTGAATCTTTTTTAATTCTAAATTTCTTGTCTTTAACAATTCATTGATCAGTAAGATTAACTTTTCATAATTACTTTTACTATTTTCATGTGTTATATAATGATTACTATCATTTGTTATGATCATTAAAAAAATTTTATCTTTTGTAGCATCAATTATTAACGTATTCATAATACAAATAATTCTTCTTTCTAATTCTATTTCAGATGAGAATATTAACAAATATTTTTCAAATGATCATGGAATTTTATCACTTATGTACCATCGATTTAATGAAAATAAATATCCATCAACTAATATAAAAATGGAAATTTTTGATGAACATATGAAAATCATAAAAAAACTAGATTATGAGTTTTATAATGCTAAAACTTTTGTTAAAGAATTTGACAAAATTAAAAATAAAAAGAAAATTTTAATCACTATAGATGACGGTTTTAGATCATTTTATGATGAAGCCTGGCCTTATCTAAAAAAAAATAAAATTCCATTTATACTTTTTGTATCTACAGAACCAGTGGGAAACAATGGATATATGAATTGGGATGAAATAAAAGAAATTGAAGAATCAGAGTTTGGCTATATAGGACATCATTCACATACTCATGAATATCTTATTGAAATGAGCGATTCTGAATTTATTGATGATATAGAAATGGCAAATAAAATTTTTTTAGAAAAACTTGGATATGTGCCTGAAATATTCTCATATCCTTTTGGTGAATATTCTCTATTCATGAAAAATTATATTTCTAAAAACTTTAAAATTGCATTTGGTCAACATTCTGGAATTATTGATATAAATAAAGATAAATTTGAACTACCTAGATTTCCAATAAATGAAAAATATGGTGATCTAAAAAGATTTAATTCTTTAATAAATTATATGCCATTAGAATATAAAAACTTAAAACCAATTGAAAAAAAAATTAATGACAAAAATAATCCTCCTCAATTAATTATTGAATTTTTTGAAAACCAAAAAAATATAAAAAATATTAATTGCTATTCAAATGATGGTGGAACTTGGAAAAAACCCAATTTAGAATTCTTAAACAACATCTTAACTATAAATTTTGACAAAAAATTTCTCCCAAGAAGAGGAAGAGTTAATTGTTCCTTAAACGATGGTGGTAAATGGCGATGGTTTGGTACTCAATTTGTTATAACTGAAAATTAAATTAAACTATCTAACTCGATGCTTGAAGGAAGTAGTTTTACATCGTCAAAATCTTTTAAGTTATTTTGTTTAATAATTTTTTGTAAAACTTCAACATATTGATTTCCTGTCTCAGCATATTCTTTTAAATATTTTGCAAGAATTAAACTGTCTAATGGCTCACCTTTATCCCTTAGTTTTGCTCTAGCCTCTCTAAAGTCTCTGTAAGTTGAGTGAGTGTTAATATTTCTTTGATAAGCTCTTACTGATGCTTGTAATACATTAAATTTCATTACCTTGTGACCTTCATCTTTGTCAGCGTCTTTAGGTTTTAAACCTTCACCTGACCAAGTCCATTGTCCGAATAAAGCGTTTCCTTCTAATGCAAATCTGGATGTTCCCCAACCTGTTTCTTTTGCTGCTTGTGCAATAGCAAGTGAAACGGGTATTTCATCCATTCTAATTTTTAAAATTGATAAATCTTTTGATGGGACTCCATATTGTTTATATTTTTTTTGTAACCACTTTTTTTCTAAGTTTGTATTGTTACTTTTATTAATTATTTTAAAAAGTCTTTTTCTATCTAATTTTATATTGTTATTTTCTTGTAAAATTAATGGTAAAACAATTTGTATAAAAAATTCTTTCCTTTTTTTTGTATTTTCAATCATCCTAATTTCATTAGGAAGTAACGTTAAAGCTACGGGCTTTACTAATTTTTTTTCTCTTACCTCTTTTAAAGTATATCCAGTATCTTCAAATAGTTGCTCTATTGTTGATGCATTTAATCTTACAGTATCAGTTTCTAAATCATTCAAACTAAAAATATCTACTAATAAATCATTTTCATTAAGAATTTTATTATCTTTATCTTTAGGATTTTCACCGTTATTTAAAGTATAAGCTAAAACATCTCTTGATTTATTTTGAAATTCTGAATTTTTAATATCTGAATAATCAATTATTAAAGGCATAGAGTAAAAAAATAGAATTACTGCAAATGAACTTAAGAAAGTTCTAGGGATGCTTCCTAAGTTTCTTTGATCAAAAAATTTAAGAAATTTAAGTTTATTATTAAAAATTTTTTTATTCATACTTAGATAGCCTCTACTTGCTTAACCTCTGGAATATAATGACATAACAAATTTTGTACTCCTTGCTTTAAAGTCATAGTTGAACTTGGACAACCAGAACAACTGCCTTGTAATTGAACTTTAACAATACCATCTTTAAATTCTTTAAACTTAATATCACCTCCATCCTTTGCTACAGCGGGTCTAATTTTCTGATCTAAGATTTGTACAATTTTTTTTTCTATATCTTTTAAATTTGAATTAGATTCTTTTAAGTCTTTATCTATCACTATCTCATTTCCAGTTGAGTAAAAATCATTTATTAACGAAATTACTATATGTTTTATTTCTTCCCATTTAGTGTTTTCATATTTATTTACAGATATAAAATCTTTTCCTAAAAAAATTCCTTGCACTCCATTAATTGATAGCAAATTTCTAATTAACTCATTATTTGTTTCATCTTTATTTGTCACTTCAAAAGATCCATTATTTGAAACAGTTTTGCCTGGTAAAAATTTTAAAGAATTCGGATTCGGAGTAATTTCAGTTTGCACAAACATATTTTATATATAGTGAATAATTAAAAAATTAAAACTTGTTAATTGGATTTTTTTCTAAAAACCCACAATTTCATGTATCTTCTTTATCTTTTTGGATGCAATTTCATTAGCTTTTTCGTAACCATTCAAAAGAATTTCGTCTAAGTACTTTTTTTCATTTAAAAGCTTTTTAATTTCATTTGAAATAGGCAATATTTTATCAACTAAAGCTTGTGATAAATCTTCTTTAAATTCTGAAAAATTTTTACCTGAAAAATTATTTATATTTTTATCTAAAGAAGTATTAGTTAAGCTTGAAAAAATTCCTAATAAATTTTTTGCTTCTGGTCTATCTTTCAATTCTTCCTTATTAGAAGGCAAAGGAAAAATATCTGTTTTGGCTTTTTTAATTTTATTTATAATTTGATCTTTATCATCAGTTAAATTTATTCTGCTCAAATCCGAAGGTTCAGATTTACTCATTTTTCTTGAACCATCTTTAAGGCTCATAATTCTTGAAAATTCTTTTTGTATCAAAGGCTCAGGTATTTTGAAAAAATCTATTACTTCAAAATCATTGTTAAATTTTTGAGCTATATCTCTACAAAGCTCCAAGTGTTGCTTTTGATCCTCTCCAACTGGAACATGACTTGTATCATAAAGTAATATGTCTGCTGCCATTAAAACTGGATAGGAATATAATCCCACACTTGCTTTCTCTTTATCTTTTCCAGCTTTTTCCTTAAATTGTGTCATTCTATTTAACCAACCCATTCTTGCAACGCAACTCAATATCCAAGCTGTTTCGGAATGTGCTTTCACTTGGGATTGATTAAAAATAATACTTCTTTTTGGATCGATTCCACTTGCAACAAATGTTGCTACTGTTTCTCTTATATTATTTTTAAGTTCTTTTGGATCTTGTTTGGTTGTAATTGCATGAAGATCAACTACACAAAAAACACATTTATTTTTTTTATCATTGTTTAAGCTCACAAAATTTTTTATTGCACCTAAATAATTTCCCAAGTGCAAATTTCCAGTAGGTTGAACACCTGAAAAAATTTTTTTATTCATATTTAATACTTTAGTTTAAGATCTTTAGAATTAAAAGCTTTGATCAAAATAGATATCAAAAAGTAAAATACAACACACAAAATAACACATAAAAATAAAAACAAAATTTTATATTCATAATAATAAGCAAGCTGATTCTCAAAAAAGGAAGTCAAAAATTTAAAGAATAAACCCATGCTAATTGATGCAAAAATAATTTTAAAAAATTTGGATAGGAAAGTATTATTAAATCTAAATAAACTTCGATTTAATAAATAAATAAATAAGACAATAGAATTAAACCAAGATGAAATTGTTGTTGCTATAGGTATAATTATAAAGCCAATATATCTAAAATAATACAAACTAATCAAAATATTTAAAGCTACTGAAAATAATGAAATATAGAAAGGTGTTTTGGTATCATGGTTTGCAAAAAAAAAGCTTGAAAAAATTTTAATCAATGCAAATGCTGGTAATCCTAAAGCGAAATAATATAGTGCTTTAGAAGAATTTATTACTGCCTCATTACTAAAAGCACCATATCCAAATAACGATGAAATTATTTGTTCAGATCCAACCAATAATGCTATTGTTGCTGGCAAGCTCAAAAACATACTTAACTCTAATGCTTTATTTTGAATTAGTAAAATTTTGATATTATTTTTTGATTGAACATGCCGTGAAAGTTGAGGTAATACAACTACACCAATTGCAATACCCGCGATAGCTAAATTGATTTGATAAATTCTATCTGCATAATAAAGATAAGATACTGCACTTGCTTGGAAGGATGCAATAATAGTTCCAACTAAAATGTTAATTTGAGTAACACCTGATGAAAATATACTTGGTAAAAGTTTTCTAAAAAAAATCTTAACAGCCTTACCAAATTTAAAATTAAAATTAAATTTTACTGAGTAAAACTTGGTAACAAACTTATATAAAAAAATTAATTGTAAAAAACCTGCAATTGAAACTCCATAAGATAAATAAACAATCAATTTATCATTCAAAATTTTTCCAAATAATAGAATTGCAATTAAAACTACATTTAAAATTATTGGTGCTGCTGATGCAACTGCAAATTTATTATGTGAGTTTAAAATAGCTGAAAAAAAAGAAGATAGACTTACAAACATTAAAAATGGGAATGTTATTCTTGTCAAATAAGTTGCAAGTTCAATCTTTTTATCATCTTCAACAAAGCCCGGTGCTATTAAACTTACAAAATAGGGCATAAAAATTTCGATTAATAAAACCAAGAAGAACAACCCTAAAAATAGTAAATTAAAAATTTCACCAGCAAACTTTGAAGAATTCAATTTGCTTTTAGCTAACTCTGAAGTGTAACTTGGTACAAAAGCAGCGTTGAATGTTCCTTCGGCAAATAATCGACGAAACGTATTTGGAATTCTAAATGCAACAAAAAAAGCATCAGCTATAAAACCAGTTCCAAGAAAGATTGCGATTAAGATATCTCTTAAATAACCAAGTATTCTGCTAATTATTGTATAAAAACCAAATGTCCCTGTTGACTTAATTAAATTCATAAATCATATTAGTCTTAATTTTACCCCATTTGTACACCTAATTAACATAAATGAAAAAAACAAAAATTGATCATTACACTGATAAAGAAGCGCTAGAATTTCACAGTCATAAAAAACCTGGAAAGATTGAAATTTCTTCCTCAAAAAATATGACAACTAAAAGAGATCTTGCTTTAGCTTACTCTCCTGGAGTTGCAGCACCAGTAAGAGCTATAAGTAAAAATCCTGAAGCTGCATTTGATTATACTAGTAAAGGTAACTTAGTTGCAGTTATAAGTAACGGTTCAGCAATCTTAGGAATGGGAAATTTAGGTGCATTAGCCTCTAAACCAGTTATGGAAGGAAAAGCTGTATTATTCAAAAGATTTGCAGATATAGATTCGATCGATCTTGAAATAGATTCCTTTGAACCTAACGAAATTATAAACAGTATAAAAAATTTTGCTCCTAGTTTTGGTGGTATTAATCTTGAAGATATTGCAGCACCAGATTGCTTTATAATTGAGGAAAAGCTTAAAAAAATTTTAGATATACCTGTATTTCATGATGATCAGCATGGTACAGCTATCATAACAACGGCAGCATTAATTAACGCTCTAGATATAACTAAAAAAAAAATTCACGAGGTAAAAATAGTTGTAAATGGTGCTGGTGCTTCAGCAATGGCGTGTGCTAATTTATTTAAAAGAACTGGGGTACCAAAAGAAAATATAACAATGATCGATAGAACTGGTGTCATATATCATGGAAGAGAAAACTTAAATCAGTGGAAATCAAGTCATGCAATTCAAACAAAGGATCGAACTTTAGGTGATGCTATTAAAAATGCTGATGTTTTTTTAGGTCTATCTGCAAAAGGTGCTCTAAAAAAAGAGATGGTAAAAAAAATGGCTAAAAATCCAATTATATTTGCTTGTGCTAATCCTGACCCAGAAATTACACCTGAGGAAGTCGAGGAAATAAGAAATGATGCAATTATAGCAACCGGAAGGTCAGATTATCCCAATCAGGTAAATAACTTAATTGGATTTCCTTATATTTTTAGAGGAGCATTAGACGTCAGGTCTAAAACAATTAATGAAGAAATGAAAATTGCAGCAGCTCAAGCAATAGCCAATTTGGCAAAAGAAGATGTACCAGACGAGGTTGTTGCTGCAATGGGTGGGGAAAGACCACACTATGGTAAAAATTATATAATCCCATCAACATTTGATCCAAGATTAATAAGTGTAATTCCTGCTGCTGTAGCTAAAGCTGCAATTGATACAGGTGTTGCGAGAAAAAAAATTCAAGATTTTGACTCATATAAAGATCAACTTAAACAAAGATTAGATCCAACTGTAACAATTATGCAGGGTATTCATAATTATATTAAAAAAAAACAAAAAAAAGTTGTATTTGCAGATGGTGAGGATGAAAATACACTGAAAGCTGCTATAGCTTTTAAAAACTCAAAATTAGGAATACCAATTTTGGTTGGAAAAGAAGAATTAATAAAAAAACAAATTGAAAAAATTGGCTATAATCAAAACTTTGATATCCAAATCGTAAATTCAAAAGATACAGATAAAAGAGAAAAGTATGTAAAATATTTATTTGAAAAACTTCAAAGACAAAAAGGTATGTTGGAATGGGATTGTGATAGACTTATTAGAAATGATAGAGTGATTTGGTCATCATGCATGGTAGCTTGTGGAGACGCTCATGCAATGGTTACAGGTAATACAAGAAGATATTCTGCATCTCTTGAAAAAATTACACAAGTTGTGGCGCCAAGAGTCGGGGAAATTATGTTTGGTTTAAACTTAATAGTCAATAGAGGTAAAACAATTTTTATATGTGATACATCTGTTATTGAATATCCAGACTCAAAACAATTAGTAGAAATGGCAAAATCTGCAGCGAGAGTTGTAAGACTTTTTGGTTTTGATCCCAAAGTTGCTTTTTTATCCCACTCAACTTTTGGTGAACCAGCAACTGATAGAACAAAAAGATTAAGTGATGCTGTTAAAATTTTAAAAAAAGAAAAAGTTAACTTTAAATTTGATGGAGAAATGCAGCCAGATGTAGCTCTCGAAGAACTATATAAAGAATTGTATCCTTTTTCCGAAATTGTGGGTAATTCAAATGTTTTGATAATGCCAAGTCAACATAGTGCTGCTATATCTTATAAAATGATAAAATCAATGAGTAGAGCCAAAGTAATAGGCCCTTTATTAATTGGTTTAGGTTTGCCAATTGAAATCGCACCATTAAGAAGTTCAACTTCTGAAATAATTAACTTAGCATCAATTGCTGCTTACTCAGCTGATGTTATTGATTATAAAAAAAACTAATTTTTTTGTATTCTCAGATCCTCAACAAGAAGAATACTAGCGACAACATCATCAACATCCAGTATTTGTTTTGCCTCATCTAAAACTAGATCCTTCTCTTCCTCGCTCATTGATATTCCGTAGAGATAAATTTTTCTTTTATAAGTATCAATTTGATAATTTGAAGATTTAATTTTTTTATTAATAACTAAAGCTGTTCTTAGTTGAGAAGTTATTAATAGATCCTTTGCAGATTGTTTGAAGCTAAATTCCTCCTTAATTTTGATATCATTTCTTACTGATCTGACCCCTTGTATTTCCCATGCTAATTTAGTTAATTTCAATTTTTCCTCTGGATTATCCACCTTACCAGTCAAAAAGATTCTTCCATCTAATACTTTTGATTTAACTGATAAAAAGTAACTTTTATCTAGTAGGATAATTTTTGTAGATAAGCTCTTTTGCATTATTGAATCATCAATTTGAGTCCCAACAGATCTTGGATCAAATGCTACACTCACACCTGTGCCAAAAACACCTTTTGATGAAACTCCTGCGCACCCATAAAGAATTAAAACCAAAAAAGTTATTAATAAAAATTTATTTTTCATTTTTTATTTTCAAACAAAAATTATAAATTTCTCTTTTTGAAATATTATTTTTTTCATTAATTAAGTTTGTTATTTCTTTAATACTTAATTTATTAATTAATTTATTTATTATTCTTTTATCTGATTCACTTAACTTTTGTGAATCTTTTTTATTTTCCTTTTTTTCAGATATTACTAATGTTAATTCACCCTTTAACTCAAAATCAAATTTTTCAAGTTTTTCAATATCTAAATAAATAAAATCTTCGAAATATTTTGTCATTTCTTTGCAAATAAGAATTTTTCTACCATTAAAATTTTCTTTCAAAATTGGTATGATTTTATTTATTTTCTTTGGAGATATAAAAAAAACTATTGACGAATTTAATTGTGATAATTTTTTTAAATCATTTAAAAGATTTTTTTTTTCAGGAAAAAAACCATAAAAAAAGAACTGATTTGAAAAACCACTAACAGAAACTGCAGAAATAACTGATGAAGGTCCTGGAACAGGTATTATTTGAATTTTATTTTTAATACACTCATTAATTAAAATTGCACCAGGATCAGAAATACCAGGGGTACCAGCATCTGAGATTAAAGATATAATTGCTCCAGATTTTAAAAGCTCTAAGATTTTAGATAAAACCTTTTTCTCATTAAATTTGTGATATGCAATTAAATTAGATTTAATTTCATATTTATTTAATAAATTTTTAGAATTTCTTGTATCTTCACATAATATGTAGTTCGAATTTCTTAAAATATCTAAACCTCTTAATGTAATATCACCCAAATTTCCTATTGGCGTCGATAATACATAAAGACCCCTTTTTAATTCTTGACTATTAATCACCATATTTCTAACCATAATTTTTAATAAAATAATATAATATCATTTACAATGTATAAATATTTTAAATTTTCCGTCTGGATGATAGTTAGTTTTTTTTATCTCAATTCATTAACAGTTTCTTTTGCTGAAGAGAAAATCAAGATAGGTTTATTAATTCCCATGACTGGAAAGGATAAGGATATTGGTCAGCAAATAATAAAGTCAACGAGAATTGCTTTAAAAGATATAAATTCAAATAATTTAGAAATTTATCCCAAGGATACTAAATCAAACCCAAAGCAAGCAATTAAATCTGCTTACGAATTAAAAGAAATGGGAGTCAAAATAATAATTGGGCCTGTTTTTTATAGCAGCTTGGAATATTTAAATGAAATTGAAGATTTAATATTTGTATCATTAACAAATAAGACACTAAATCTTCCAAAGAATATTTTAAGTGGAGGTGTAAATGCTACTTCACAATTAAATGCGATAAAAGAATTTTTAGAATTAAATGAAATTAAAAAAACCATTTTTTTAACTCCCAAAATCGATTATGAACCAGAAATTAAAAAAGCAATTAAACAATCAAAAATTAAAATTTCAAAATACCATATTTACGATATAGAACCAACCAAGTTAACAGCCCAGATTGAAAAAATTACTAATTATAAAGTTAGAAAACAAAATTTAGCTGACGAAATAAAAAGAGTAGAAAATTCTGAACTTATAGACAAAGAAAAACAATTAGAAAAATTGAATAAAAGATACACAATTGGAAATGTGAATTTTGACTCTGTAATTATCTCAGACTTTGATGAAAGTTTAAAAAGTGTTATTACATCTCTTCTTTACACTGATGTATCACCCAAAAAAAAATTTATCATAACTTTTAATCAATGGTTTGATGAAAGTTTGTTAGAAGAAAAAACAATTCAACCTATTTATTATCCTTCAATTGATAAAGATAATTTGGAAAATTTTAAAAAAAAATATTATTTAGAGTTTAACGAATACCCTAATTATTTATCTTTACTTAGTTACGATTTAATTGGATTAATTTATTATCTTTCATTAAAAAATGAAATCATTGATGTAAATAAAATATTTAAGAAAAAAAGTTCTTTTAAAGGAAAAATTGGTATTTTTGAAATAGAAAATAATAAAATTAATCATAAATTAAATTTTTATCAAATTAATGAGGGACTTCTTAAAAAAATTTTCTAATTTTTTTAAAAGCTTTAAACCGATGATCAATTTTATATTTATATGATGGTTTCATTTCACCAAAAGTTTTATTTTTATTATTTGGTATGAATATTGGATCATACCCAAAACCATTTTTTCCTTTTGGATTGTGTGATATTTGACCTTCAACTTTTTCCGAAACACAGACAATTTTTTTATTTAAATATGAAATAGATAAAGCGCAGATAAATCTAGCTTTAATTTTTTTATTTTTCCAATTTTTGTCTTTTTTATTTAACTCTCGATAAACCTTTTTTATTGCTTTATTAAAATCTCCATACCTACCACCCCATCTCGCAGAATAAATTCCTGGGTTTTTATCCAGAAAATCTATTTCTAGACCTGAGTCATCAGCTAAGCAAATTAAACCCGTTTTTTTTGAAAAATACTTAGATTTAATTAATGAGTTCTCCTCAAATGTCTTACCATTTTCAATTGGACTTTTTAGTTTGAATTTATATGTAGAATAAATTTTTATATTTTTTGGTAACAAACTCTTAATTTCGCGTAATTTACCTTTATTATTGGTTCCAATAAGTAATTTATAAATTTTTTGTCTAGACATCTGGAAATTATTAAAATCCTTACCATATATAATGCTATGGAAAAAGAAGAAAACCAAGATAGCGATTCTATAAATCAAAATCAGGACACAGTTAAGGAAACTGAGAAAACTAATGAAAATTTAGATTTAGAAAATAAAAAAGACGAAAACAACGATCCTAAAGAAGAAATCAAAGAACCTACACCAGAAGAAAAAATTGTTGAGCTCGAAGACAAAGTTGCAAGAACTTTTGCTGAAATGGAAAATCAAAGAAGAAGATTTGAAAAAGAAAAAGAAGATGCTTTTGAATATGGTGGATATAGTTTTGCAAAAGAAGCTCTTAATTTAATTGATAATCTAGATCGTTCTAAACACGTTCTTGAAAGTGATGATAAATTAAAAGAAACAGATGCCTTAAAAAAAATATTAGACCATTTAGAAATTATAAAAAAAGATTTAATTTCAATATTTGAAAAAAATAATATCAAACCTATCGATAGCCTTAATAAAAAACTAGATCCAAATTTTCACCAAGCAATGATAGAAATTGAGGATGATACAAAAGAGCCAGGAACAATAATACAAGAAATTCAAAAAGGTTTTACTTTAAAAGATAGACTACTTCGGCCCTCTTTAGTTGGAGTGTCAAAAAAAGTTATTAAAAAAGAGGAAAAAACTAATGAAATTGAGGAAAATAAAGAAAATAAATAATTATGAGATCAACTTGTAGTTTTGCATTTAAACACTATATGACGTCTTAGAGAAGTTAACATTATGAGTAAAATTATTGGAATAGATTTAGGAACTACAAATTCATGTGTTGCCATAATGGAGGGAACACAAGCTAAAGTTTTAGAAAATACTGAAGGAGCAAGAACAACCCCATCAGTTGTTGCATTCACAGATGAAAATGAAAAATTAATTGGTCAACCTGCAAAAAGACAAGCTGTTACTAATCCAGAAAATACAATTTTTGCCGTTAAAAGATTAATTGGAAGAAATTTTGATGACCCAACTGTAAAAAAAGATGTAGAAGCAGCACCTTTTAAAATAGTTAATTCTGAGAAGGGTGATGCCTGGATTGAAGCAAAAGGTGAAAAATATTCTCCTTCTCAAATATCTGCATTTATTTTACAAAAAATGAAAGAAACTGCAGAAAAATATTTAGGTCAATCTGTAACGAAAGCGGTAATTACTGTTCCAGCATATTTTAATGATGCACAAAGACAAGCAACAAAAGATGCAGGAAAAATAGCTGGGTTAGAAGTGTTAAGAATTATTAATGAACCAACAGCAGCATCTCTAGCCTATGGTTTGGATAAAAAACAAAATAAAAAAATCGCTGTTTATGATTTAGGTGGTGGAACATTTGATGTTTCTATTCTAGAATTAGGTGATGGAGTATTTGAAGTTAAATCAACTAATGGTGATACATTTTTAGGTGGTGAGGATTTTGATAATGCTGTTGTTGACTACTTAATTTCTGAATTTAAAAAAGATAATGGAATTGACCTTAAATCAGATAAACTTGCTTTACAAAGATTAAAGGAGGCTGCTGAAAAAGCTAAAATTGAACTTTCATCTGCAGAACAAACAGACATAAATTTACCTTTTATAACAGCAGACAAAACAGGTCCAAAACATATTAATTTAAAGATGACCAGAGCAAAGCTTGAAGCTCTAGTTGAGGATTTAATCGCTAGAACAATGCCTCCTTGTAAAACTGCTTTAAAAGATGCGGGAATCACTGCAAGTGAAATTGATGAAGTGGTTATGGTTGGGGGTATGACTAGAATGCCAAAAGTTATCGAAGAGGTTAAAAATTTCTTTGGCAAAGATCCAAATAAAAGTGTTAACCCAGATGAAGTTGTGGCTATGGGTGCTGCAATACAAGCTGGAGTTCTACAAGGTGATGTAAAAGATGTGTTGCTGTTAGATGTAACCCCACTATCTCTTGGTATTGAGACTTTAGGTGGTGTTTCAACAAAATTAATCGAAAAAAATACAACTATTCCAACCAAAAAAAGTCAGGTATTTTCAACAGCAGAGGATAATCAGCCAGCTGTATCTATTAGGGTGCTTCAAGGTGAAAGAGAAATGGCATCTGACAATAAAATATTAGGTAACTTTGAATTAGTAGGGATTGCACCTGCTCCAAGAGGTGTTCCACAAATCGAGGTGACTTTTGATATAGATGCAAATGGAATTGTTAACGTATCAGCTAAAGATAAAGGGACTGGTAAAGAACAAAAAATTCAAATTCAAGCATCAGGTGGCCTGAGTGATGAAGAAATAGAAAAAATGGTTAAAGATGCTGAGGCAAATAAAGATGCCGATAAGAAAAAAAGAGAAGCTGTAGATGTGAGAAACCAAGCAGACACTTTAATACATTCAACAGACAAAAATTTAAAAGAACATGGATCTAAAATTTCAGATGCTGAAAAAAAAGCTATCGAAGACTCTTCTTCAGCATTAAAAGAAGCTTTAAAAAGTGAAAATGTTGAAGATATCAAGAAAAAAACAGAAGCTTTAGTCCAAGCCTCAATGAAACTTGGAGAGGCTATATATAAATCCCAACAAAATACAAAACCTGAGTCTGGTAAAGACGATGGAAATGATAACAAAGGAAAAAAAGACGATAATGTTGTTGATGCGGATTTTGAAGAAGTAAAAGACGAGAACAAAGAAAAAAGCGCTTAACTGACATCATTTGTCCATATTAAAAAATGGCTAAAAGAGATTATTATGATGTCCTTGGCGTAGGTAAAAACGCAACTCCTGATGAATTAAAATCTGCTTATAGAAAGTTAGCGGTAAAATATCACCCTGATAAAAATCCTGGAGACAAAGTTGCTGAAGATAAATTTAAAGAGGCAAGCGAAGCCTATGGTATTCTCTCAGATAAATCAAAAAAAGAAAATTATGATAATTTCGGTCATGCAGCATTTGAAAATGGTGGTGGTCGTGGAGGTTTTGGAGGTTTTGGAGGTTTTAGTGGTGCAGATTTTTCAGATATATTTGAAGACTTTTTTGGAGACTTTGGTGGCGGAACTAGAAGAAGTTCAAGGAAAAGTAATAACAGAGGCTCTGACTTAAGATATGATTTATCCATATCTTTAGAGGAAGCGTACACTGGTAAAAAACAAAATATACAATTCTCTACTACAGAAAAATGTAATACCTGTAAGGGAAATGGTTCAAAGCAAGGTACAAGTCCAGATAGATGTACTTATTGTGGTGGAAATGGAAAAGTTCGAACAAATCAAGGTTTCTTCACGGTACAACAAACATGCCCACAATGTGCAGGTAGTGGGGAAGAAATTACTAATCCTTGTAATGATTGTAATGGTCAAGGTAACAAACAATCTTCAAAAAAAATCTCAGTAACTATTCCAAAAGGTGTAGATGATGGAACAAGAATAAGACTTGCAGGAAAAGGTGAGGCTGGTACAAGAGGTGGTGGAAGTGGTGACTTATATCTATTTATAAATGTTGAAAATCATGAACTTTTTAAAAGATCAGATGTTAATCTTTTTTTTGAATTTCCAATATCATTAGCAGATGCAGCTCTAGGTACATCAATTGAAATACCAACCATTGATGGAGGAAAAGCCAAGATAAAAATTCCAAATGGAACACAAAACGGCAAACAATTTAGACTTAAAGGTAAGGGTATGCCTTTCATGAGAAGAGGAGATTATGGAGATTTATATGTTCAGGTTAAAACTGAAGTCCCTATTTTTTTAAATAAAGAACAAAAAGAATTGTTAGAAAAATTTAGAAAAATAGAAAATGAAAAATCAAATCCTAGTATAAAAAAGTTTTTTCAAAAAGCTAAAGATTTTTGGAATAGTTAATAAAAAAATTTTCTATTATTGATCGTATTTATAAATAAAATTTTACTTATCCTAATAATTAACTAAACTAAGAATAAATATGAAAAAAATAAACTTGTTAGTAACTGGATGTATGGGTCGTATGGGCCAACAAATAATTAAGTCTGTAAAATCAGATAAAAGATTTAAACTTGTGGCTATAACTGAAAATAGAACAATAAATAAAAAGATCTATGGTATTAAACCAAGTTTTAATTCCGAAAAAATATTTAAAGATATAAATTTAATCATAGATTTCACAGTCCCAAAATGTACTTTTGAAGTTTTGAAAATTGCAGCTAAATTGAAAAAAAGAGTTGTCATTGGCACTACCGGATTTACTAAAAAAGAAGAGGATTTGATTAAAAAATTCTCAAAGAAAATTCCAATTTTGAAAGCTGGAAATATGAGTTTAGGCATTAATCTTTTAATGTATCTAACAGAAATAACTGCTGCTTCTCTTGGAAAAAGTTTTTTAAGTAAAATTTATGAGATTCATCATAAACATAAAAAAGATTATCCATCTGGAACTGCGTTAATGTTAGGCAAAGGTATCGCACATGGTAAAAATATGAATTTTTATAATTTAATTGGAAACAAATATTTAAATAAAAAAAAATTTCCTTATGGAAAAAAAATAAATTTCAATTCTGTTAGGAGAGGTGAGATTATAGGTGAGCATGAAGTAAAATTTTCCAGTGGCAAAGAAATAATAACTCTCAATCATGAGGCTTTTGATAGGGCTTTATACTCTGAAGGTGCATTATCAGCTGCCAAATGGTTAATAAATAAAAAACCAGGTCTTTATTCGATGAGAGATCTTATGAATTTCAAATAATGAACGAAATTCAAAGGGCAAGAGTAATTAAAAATACTCTTAACAAAATTTATCCAAATATAGTTGTTCCTTTAAATAGTAGAAATGTTTTTACTTTATTAGTATCTGTCCTGCTTTCTGCGCAATGTACTGATGTAAATGTCAATAATGTAACTAAAAGTATTTATCCTAAATATTATAAACCAGAACATTTTGTAAAATTAGGTAGAAAAAAAATCGAAAAATTAATTAAAAGAATTGGTATATTTAGAATTAAAGCAAAAAGTATTTATAATTTATCAAAAATACTGCTTGAAAGACATGGTGGGAAAGTGCCAAAAACTTTTGAGGAGTTAGAGCTATTGCCTGGAGTTGGTCATAAAACTGCAAGTGTAGTCATGTCTCAAGGCTTTGGTTACCCTGCTTTCCCAATTGATACTCATATCCATAGATTAGCTCAAAGATGGGGTCTTACTAACGGTAAAAATGTTATACAAACTGAAAAAGATTTAAAGAGACTTTTTCCAAAAAAAAGTTGGAATAAACTTCATCTTCAAATAATTTATTATGGGAGAGAATATTGCAAAGCCAGAAATTGCTATGGAATAACTTGTAAAATTTGCACTACTTGCTATCCTAAAAGGAAGAAACCTATAAAAACTCAAAAAGCCTAATGAAAATTATTGGAATAGGAAATGCAATCGTTGATGTAATTTGTAAAGTTGATAACGATTTTATATTACATAATAATCTTACAAAAGGACTAATGAAATTAATATTTGATGAAAATGAATTTAAAAAATTGTTATCAGGTCTTAAGGTTGAAAAAACTGTGTCGGGAGGATCAGTTGCAAACTCAATTGTAGGTTTATCTCAATTAGGAAATAATGTTGGTTTTATTGGAAAAATTTCTGATGACGATTTTGGCTTAAAATACGAAGAAGGTTTAAAAAATGAAAATGTAAACTTTTGTTACTCTAAAAAAAAAGAAATTTTGCCTACTGGAACTTGCTTAATTTTGGTTACACCGGACTCAGAAAGAACTATGTGTACCTACTTGGGAACTGCAGGAAAAATTAATGCGGATGATTTGGACATAAAAAAAATTAAAGAAAGTGAAATAATTTTTTTAGAGGGATATCTATGGGATGAAGGTGATCCAAAAAAAGCTTTTGATAAAGCAATCAATCATTCAAAAAAGATTGCTATGTCTTTATCTGATCAATTTTGTGTTGATAGACACAAACCACATTTTTTAAATCTAGTAAAAAATAAATTAGATATAATATTTGCCAATGAAGGAGAAATAACTTCATTAATTGAGGCAAAAAATTTTGATGAAGTTATTTCATTTGGTAAAGAATTAAAAAAGCATTTAGTTATAACTAGGGGTGATAAAGGAGCAATCTTAATTTATAAAGGTGAAGTAATTGAAGTTGATGCTAAAAAAAACCTTAAAATAATTGATTTAACTGGAGCGGGGGATTTATTTGCAGCAGGTTATTTACATGGTTATATAAATCATTTTACACAAAAAGAATGTTTAGAAAAAGGGACTGATTTATCCTCTAAAATTATTCAGCAATTTGGGGCTAGGATTTAAACTTTTTTAATTCTTTTAAAACTTCCTTTACCTTTTTTTGGTTTAATTATTCTTGGTTTATATTTTCTGCTAAATAAATCTTTTGCGATAAAGTTCTTTTTCTTAAGTAATCTTGTAACCATATTTCTCACTTATAATAAAGTTTTCATCTTTAAATGTTTCGGATATTTTTTTTCTAAGTCTATAGATGTGAGTTTCAACTGTATGAGTTTCTAATTTTGATTGATGACCCCATACACTCAATTGTAAATCTTTGATTGAAATGGGTTTTTTTGCTTCAAATAGATAGATTATTAAATCACATTCTTTTTCTGTTAATTTTAAGAATGATTTATTAAATCTTAATTC
>CACOLY010000015.1 GCA_902628195.1 uncultured Pelagibacteraceae bacterium | reverse complement strand
TATAATCTTTAATTTCAATATTAGATGTAAAATTAATATTTAGGTTTCTAAAAATTGAAGAAATTCTAGCATAGCAATATTGAACGTAATATAGTGGATTATCTTTAGATTTTTCAATCACACTATCAAAATCAAAATCTAATTCTGCATCACTACTTCTGTTCAACATTATAAATCTTGTTGCATCTTTACCAACTTCATTAATTAAGTCATCAACGGTTATGTAATCACCTTTTCTTTTAGACATTTTAAAAGGCTTCTTGTCTTTAATTAATTTAACTAATTGACTTACTTTGCAAATAAGTTTTACTTTAGAGCTTGATAAAGCCTCAACAGATGATGAAATTCTTTTTATATATCCTGCATGATCTGCTCCTAAAATATTAATCAAATAATCAAATTTTCTATCTAATTTATTTTTATGATATGCAACATCACTTGCAAAGTATGTCCAGGCTCCATCTGATTTTTGTAATGCTCTATCCTTATCATCACCGAAATCAGTTGATTTAAAAAGTAATTGTTCTCTTTCAACCCAATTATCATTATCTTCACCAGCTGGTGCTTTAATTTTGCCTTTATATACAAAATTTTTTTTTTGAAGATAATCTATTACCTTTTGAACCTCTTGATTTGAGACAAGTTTTTTTTCGCTTACAAAATTATCATGAATAATACCAAGACTATTAAGATTAATTTTTATTAATTTTAGTGCTTCCTCAGTAGATAAAACTGTTAATTTATTTGAAATTTTTTCAAAATTTTCAAAATTCATATTTTTGTTGGAATTAATAATATTATTTGCAAAATTGATTAGATAATTACCTGTCTTAGAGGATAATACAAAAGATATTTTAGAATATGTTGAAGATACAAATCAAAAAAAGAAGAAAAAATTTAATTTCTGGAAATTAATCGAGGATAATGATTAATCGTAGGGCATTTATTGTTGGTATTAAATCAACTAAACTTTCTAATCGAGAAATATCCTTTTTAAAAAAGTACAAACCTTGGGGTATAATTTTATTTACACGAAATATTAAAGATATTGGTCAAACATACAAACTTACTTCATCTATTAGGAAGATATTTAAAGATAAAAAATATCCAATATTAATTGATCAAGAAGGTGGTAGAGTAAATAGATTAAAGAATATTATATCATTTGATAATTTGACTTCAGAATTTTTTGGTGAAAAATTCATAAAAAATTTTAGAGAATTTAATTTCATATACAGTTTATTCATTGACAAAACATCTTATCTTTTAAAATCAATGGGAGTAAACATCAACACATCTCCAGTTTTGGATTTAAGAGTTAAAGGAGCCTCAAATATAATCGGTGACAGATCCTTTTCAAAAGATCCTAAAATAGTTTCTAAAATTGGTGACCTTTGTATTAATAATTTCAAAAAAAATGGCATTGGTACAGTTATTAAGCATATTCCAGGTCATGGTCTTGCAAAAGTAGATAGTCATAATTTTACGCCCATAGTTAACAAAAATTTAAGCTATTTAATTAAAAAAGATTTTATACCATTTAAAAATAAAAAAACTTTTTTTGCAATGACAGCACATATTATTTTTAATAAAATTGATAATCAAAATACAGTTACCCAATCAAAAAAATTAATTAAAATGATAAGACAAAAAATAGGTTTTAAAGATATCTTAATTTCTGATGATTTATCCATGAAAAGTCTTAAGGGTAGTTTAGAAAAAAATACAATTAAAACGTTTAAAGCAGGTTGTAATATAGTTTTACATTGCAACGGAAACTTTAATGAAATGGAAGTAGTTGGAAAAAATTCGCCACTTATTGATAAATTTATTTTTAAAAAAACATCACAATTTTATGAAATTTTAAGTTAATATCGGTTAATGATAGAAAATGATTCATCTTTATTCAAAGTAGATGTAGACAATTACAAAGGTCCTTTGGATGTTCTGTTGGATTTAGCTAAAGCTCAAAAAGTTGATTTAGAAAAGATATCTATTACAAAACTAGCTGATCAATTTCACGAGTTTATCACAAAAGAAAAAAAGCTTAATTTAGAAATAGCATCTGAGTATCTTTTAATGGCTACTTGGTTAGCATATTTAAAATCAAAATTATTATTACCCGGAACTCCTGAAGAAGAATTTAAATTACAAGAAGTAGCTGAAAGATTGAAGCTTCAACTTAAAAAATTAGAATTAATTCGTTTACTATCTGAACAGATGTTAAAAAGAAAAAGACTTGGAAGAGAAATTAGAACCAGAGGGACAAAGTTAGGAACTCGTCAAATTTATAATAGTGAATTAAAAGTAAATTTATTTGAATTACTTAAAGCATACTCAACAATACTTATGACAAAAGATTTTCAAAGAATTAATATTCCAAGATTACCAGTCTTTACTACAGAAGAAGGAATAAAAACAATTAAAGATTTTTTTGGAAAACTTTTTGATTGGAAAAAATTAGATGAATTAATACCAGCCAATTTTAAAGAAGGAAAAAAATTTAAAAGAACTGGTAAAGCGGGAATATTTGCAGGTTCACTAGAACTTGTTAAAGAAGGTAATCTAAGTATTAAACAAAAAGATCTTTTTGAGGATATTTATATTAAAGAAAATAAATGATTAAAAAAAAAATAAAGAACAAGAATAATATTATTACTTTTCCGTCTAAATTGACTCAGATAGAAAAAGAAATTGAAGGAATTATTTTTGCTGCAGCTGAACCTCTAGATATTGAAACTATTTCCAACAAAGTTTCAAAAAAAACAAATATAGAAAAATCTTTAGAAAAATTACAAAATGAATATTCACAAAGAGGAATAAATCTAGTTTGTATCAAAAATAAATGGTCTTTTAGGACATCACCTAATTTATCGAGTTTAATGTCACAAGAAAAAACTGTTGAAAAAAAATTGTCAAAAGCAGCAATAGAAACATTAGCTATTATAGTTTACCACCAACCTGTTACTAGAGCTGAAATAGAAGAAATAAGAGGTGTTGCGTTTGGAACAAATACACTTGAAATATTAATGGAACTCAATTGGGTAAAACCTGGTGGTCGAAAAAATGTTCCTGGAAAACCAATTCAATATGTAACTACAGATGATTTTTTAAGTCACTTTAATTTGCAAAAATTATCAGATTTACCTACAGTTGACGAACTGGGTGCAGCTGGACTAATAGATAGTACAAATATAGATAACACTATTTTTGGAACTGGTAAATTTTATAAAGAAAAACAAGACGATAAAAAAGAGGATATTTATTCAAATATTGATGAAATGTTAAGTAGCACTCTAGATAAAGATGAAAAATAAATAAGACGTTACACACTCTAAACTACTAAAAAGTCACTTTTCATTATTACATAAAAAGGTTATAAGAAACACATGAGCATTGGAATTTGGCAAATAGCAATAGTTGTTATACTTGTGGTATTATTATTTGGCAGGGGCAAAATATCTAGTCTAATGGGTGATGTTGCCAAAGGAATTAAAAGTTTTAAAAAAGGGATGGCATCAGATGTTACTGATGACAATGAACCTAAAAATATTTCCGAAAATAATAAAGATACAAATAATCCTAACGATAAAGAATAAATCACATGCCTACTATTGGTTGGTTTGAGATTTTAATTGTAGTTGCAATTGCAATAGTTGTTTTGGGACCTAAAGATTTTCCAATTATGTTAAAAAAGATTGGTTCTTGGATTGGAACTGCAAAAAAATATGTTAGCAATATTCAAAATGAGGTTTCTAATCTAGATATAGAGGAAACAGAAATAAAAGAAAAAAAAGATCCTAAAAATAAAGACAATGACAAGTGATGATAAAGATACTGGCTTTGTAAGCCATTTAGCTGAATTAAGAAAAAGATTAATTCATAGTTTTATCTTTCTCATAATTTTTTTTATTGGATGTTATTTTTTTGCAGAACATATTTATGGTTTTTTAGTTGAACCATATGCTAAAGCTGTAAAGGATGATGAAAATAATAGAAGATTAATTTTTACAGCACTTCAAGAAACATTTTTGACATATTTAAAAGTATCTTTTTTCACTGCTTTTTTTGTAACTTGTCCATTTATATTAATGCAAATTTGGAAGTTTATAGCACCAGGTCTTTATAAACATGAAAAAGTTGCAATTTTACCTTATCTAATACTAACACCAATATTATTTTTTTTAGGAGGAATGTTGGTTTATTATTTGGTTATGCCATTGGCAATTAAGTTTTTCTTATCTTTTGAAAGTACTGGAATTTCTACAAATTTACCAATCCAATTAGAAGCAAAAGTTAACGAATATCTTTCATTAGTAATGAAACTGATATTTGCTTTTGGAATAAGTTTTCAACTTCCTGTTGTCTTAAGTTTATTGGCAAGAGTTGGTGTAGTTGATTCTGAATTTTTAAAAAATAGAAGAAAATATGTTATAGTTATAATTTTTGCAGCTGCTGCATTGTTAACACCACCAGATCCCATTACTCAAATAGGTTTAGCAATTCCTTTACTTATTCTATATGAATTATCTATATTTTCAGTAAAATTTATTGAAAATAAAAAATTAAAAGACTCAGATGCATAATTTAAAAGAAATTCGAAAAAATTATGAAAATTTTAAAAAAGCACTTCAAAAAAGATTTATTGATATTGATTTTGATGAACTCGTAAATTTAGATAAAAAAAATAGAGAACTCATTCAAAAAAAAGAAAATTTAGAAAAAGAAAAGAAAGATATTTCAAAATCAAAAGATAAATCATTATTTGAAAAATCTAAACAAATTTCTTTATCTATTAATAAAACAACTGATGAACAAAATATAATAAAAGATAAGTTAGAAAAAATTTTATCTAATATACCAAATATTCCTCATTCTGATGTACCTGTTGGAAAGGATGAAAATGACAATGTTGAAGTTTCAAAATCAGGCAAAATACCTCAATTTGATTTTAAACCCTTGTCCCATTATGAATTAGGCGAAAAATTAAAAATGTTAGATTTTGATCTTGCTACCAAAACTACTGGTAGTCGGTTTGTATTTGTAAAAAATAAATTAGCTTTATTGGAAAGAGCATTATCTAATTTTATGTTAGATACTCATATTACTAAAAACGGATATGAAGAAATATCTCCTCCATTATTTGCCTCCGATAATACAATGTTTGGTACAGGTCAATTACCTAAATTTGAAAATGACCAATTTGAAATTAAACTTGAAAAGGGAAGTGATAGAAAGTTTTTAATTCCTACAGCCGAAGTTATATTAACAAATATAGTAAAAGATAAGATTGTTGATAAAAAGACCCTTCCATTAAGATTTGTCGCATCTACTCCATGTTTTAGAAAAGAAGCGGGTAGTTATGGTAAAGATACTAAAGGAATGATCAGACAGCATCAATTTTACAAAGTAGAGTTAGTTAGTATTGTGGAAAATACAAAATGTTTAGAAGAGTTAGAGAGAATGACAAATTGTGCAACAGATATTTTAGATCTTTTAGAATTACCTTATAGAAAAATGATATTATGTAGTGGAGATATGGGTTTTAGTGCAGAAAAAACTTATGATATAGAAGTATGGTTGCCATCAGAAAATAGGTATAGAGAAATTTCTTCTTGCTCCTCATGTTCAACATTTCAGGGTGTCAGAATGAAATCAAGATATAAAGATGAAAACAAAGAAACATTATTCGTTGGAACTTTAAATGGAAGTGGTTTGGCTGTCGGAAGGACACTGATTGCTATTTTAGAAAATTATCAAGAAAAAGATGGTTCAATTAATATTCCAAAAGTTTTAAGACCTTATATGAATAATTTAGAAAAAATCACTCTCAATTAAAGTTGTTTTAATCTCATAGATGGTATAAATATTCATCATTAATTAAGGAGTTTTATGGAAAGTTCAGGAATAGGTCAATTTATACCATTAATATTAATATTTGTTATTTTCTATTTTTTCTTGATAAGGCCACAACAAAAAAAAGTAAAAGAACATAAAGCTATGGTCGAAAGTTTGAAAAAGGGAGACAAAATTGTAACTTCAGGTGGTATAACGGGAACAATTACAAGAGTTGTTGATAATGATAAAATTGAAGTTGAAATAGCTGATAACGTTACAGTTGAAGTTATTAGAGGCACAGGTGTTCAAAGCCTAATGAATTCTCAAGAAGTTAAGAAATAATTTTCATAGAAAATAAAGTGCTTTATTTTTCAAAATTAAGATTAATTTCTGTCACGATAATTTCTATATTTTTTATTTTTATTTCATTTTCTAACTTTTTTAATTTTGAGAGTAATTTATTTAATAAAAAGATAAATCTTGGATTAGATTTACAAGGTGGCTCATATCTTTTGTTAGAAATTGATAATAAACCAGTAATTGAACAAAAACTTCAAAATTTAACTGTTACAATAAGAAACCATTTTAAAAAAAAAGATATCAGAATAAAAGATCTAAAACTTTCTGATCAGAAACTATCATTTTCTGTTGATCAAAAATTCAAACAAATAGTTTTAGATGATTTTAATTCAAAAGAAAGTGATTTTAATCCGTACTATCAAAGATTTAAATCTCATCAACTAGATATATTAGATGAAGGAAATTATTTTACAGTAAATTATTCTCGTCAAGGTATTGTTGAAATTAAAACTTCCTCACAAGATCAAGCATTAGAAATTGTTAGAAGAAGAATTGATGAAATTGGTACAAATGAACCCAACATTCTTAAGAGAGGAAATGATAGAATTTTAGTTGAACTTCCAGGATTAGATGATCCTATGAGAATTAAATCATTACTTGGAAAAACAGCTAATCTTACTTTCAGATTTGTAACAAATAATGAAAACGATTCTTTTGGTACTGAAAAATTAGAACATGAAGATAGTGATGAAGAATCTATGGTCAGTAAAAGAATAATAATGAGTGGTGAAAATCTTCTTGATGCTCAACCAAGAATGGATAATGAAACAAATGAAACCGTTGTCTCTTTTACTTTAGATAGGGTTGGAGCTAAAAGATTTGGTAAGGCAACATCTACAGGTATAGGAAAACAATTAGCAATAGTTTTGGATGGTAAAATTATAAGTGCGCCAGTAATTAGAGATACTATAGCAAGTGGATCTGGACAAATAAGTGGAGGCTTTACTTTTCAATCTGCAACTGATCTTGCTTTATTGTTAAGATCAGGAGCACTCCCAGCTCCATTGAATATAATTGAAGAAAGAACAGTTGGACCTGATTTAGGTCAAGACTCAATAGAAGCTGGAGTAATTGCTTTAATTATAGGTTTCATTCTGGTGATTTTATTTATTTTAGTAAAGTATAAAATATTTGGCTTAATAACTAATGTAGCCTTAATTATAAATTTATTTCTATTAGTTGGAATTTTGACACTTTTTGAGGCAACTTTAACATTACCTGGAATAGCTGGAATAATTTTAACGGTAGGAATGGCAGTAGATGCAAATGTTTTAATTTTTGAGAGAATTAAAGAAGAATTAAAAAATGAAAAAAATAATTTAATTGCATTTGATAGTGGTTACACTAAATCAAAAACAGCTATACTCGATGCAAATATAACAACTTTGTTGGCTGCAATAATTCTATTTTTCATGGGATCAGGGCCAATTAAAGGGTTTTCTTTAACTTTAGCAACTGGAATTTTTACAACTCTTTTTTCTGTATATTTTATAGCCAGGTTATTGACCGTATTATATGTGTTTAAAAATAAAGAAAAAGAAAGACTTATCTAAATGATAGCATTCAATAAATATTACAATCAATTCAATATTTTATCTGTATTACTTGTTGTAACTTCTTTATTTTTTTTAGTTTTTAAAGGACTAAATTTTGGAATTGATTTTAAGGGAGGGACATTAATAGAACTTAGATCAAGTGATGACAAAATAAATGTTGCATCGCTTAGAGATAATCTTAATCAAATGGATCTTGGTGATGTATCGGTAAAAAATTTTGGAAATGAAAAAGATTTTTTAATAAAATTTGAGAATAATAGTAATAAAAATATAATTGAAGAAATAAAAGTAAATCTTGATAAATCATTTGGGAATAATTTTAATTTTAGAAGGGTGGAAAATGTAGGTCCAAAAGTTAGTTCAGAATTATTAAAATCTGGTGTAATAGCTATATCAGTAGCATTATTATTAATGCTAATCTATATTTGGATTAGATTCGAATGGCAATTTAGTTTAGGTGCTATTTTTGCATTATTTCATGATGTTATTGTGACTTTAGGACTGTTCTCTTTATTAAGTTTAGAAATAAATTTATCTATTATTGCAGCAGTATTAACAATCGTTGGTTATTCAATGAATGATACGGTTGTTATTTTTGATAGAGTTAGAGAGAATTTAAGAAAATATTCTGATATTAAAATTTTTGAATTAACAAACATTTCAATTAATGAAACATTATCAAGAACTTTGATAACTTCTATAACAACTTTATTAGCTTTATTGTCAATTTTTTTCTTTGGTGGTGAAATTTTAAAAGGTTTTTCACTTGCTATGATTTTTGGTGTAATTTTTGGAACTTATTCTTCAATATACATTGCTAATACAGTTCTTGTTAGATTGAATGTATCTCAAAAGACAATTCTGAAAGAGGACGACAAAAATTAGTATAAATTTTGAGAAACAACCATTGCCAATAACATTGGTAACGACAGCAATGTGTTTGTTCTTGAAAAAAGCATAGCAATTTTAGCTGATTTAGCTTTAGTTTCAGGATCGCATTCTACCATACCTAAAGCTCTTTTTTGGTTCGGCCATATTACAAACCAAACATTAAAAGCCATAATAACTCCTAGCCACATCCCTATACCAATAGCTGTATGTTTTGGTACACCACTACCTATACTTAGAGTCATAGCATCATGCAAATATCCATTTAAAGAAGCTAAAATTAATCCTGAAAAAATCGTTAGAGCAGCACCCCATCTAAAATAAAATAATGCCGCTGGTGCTATAACTTTTCCTATAGCAGGCTTTTGTTCATCTGGAATTTTAGGCATATTTGGAATTTGAACAAAATTAAAATACCAAAGTAAACCAATCCACATTATTCCAACAATAACGTGTACATACCTTGTTGTGGTACTCCAAAAAATTCTATCAAAAGCAAACCCATCATTTTGATAAAATAATCCTAGAAATAAAATTATAGCCAATGCTAAAGATGCATGTATTGTTTTTGATAAAGATGATAAAAAATTACTCATTTTAAAAATATATACTAATTTTCTTTAATTTTAAAAATTTTTAATTCAAAAGTGGCTTTAAAAATTTACCTGTGTAACTTTTGTCCATCCTGCTTATTTCCTCAGGTTTACCCTCAGCTATGATTTTTCCACCCTTTATTCCACCCTCAGGACCCATATCAACTATATAATCTGCTGTTTTTATGACATCTAAATTGTGCTCGATTACAACGACAGTATTCCCTAAAGCAACAAAAGTATGCAGAATTTCTAACAATTTTTTAATATCATGTTGGTGTAGTCCAGTAGTAGGTTCATCTAATATATACATCGTTCTACCAGTAGATCTTTTTGACAATTCTTTAGCTAATTTGATTCTTTGAGCCTCACCACCAGAAAGTGTGGTAGCTTGTTGACCGATCTTTATGTATCCCAGTCCTACTTTTTTAAGAGTTAATAACTTAGATTTAATATTTGAGATATTTTCAAAATATTCACAACCTTCATCAACTGTCATATTTAGCACATCAGCAATGCTTTTGTCTTTAAATTTTATTTCTAAAGTTTCACGATTATATCTTGTACCTTTACATTCATCACACTGAATATAAACATCAGGAAGAAAATGCATCTCATAAGTTATTACACCATCACCTTCACAAGCTTCACATCTTCCACCCTTAACATTAAAAGAAAATCTTCCAGGTTTATATCCTCTTGATTTTGATTCTGGTAATGCTGTAAACCAATCTCGTATTGGACCAAAAGCACCTGTATAAGTAGCTGGATTTGATCTCGGTGTTCTTCCAATTGGAGATTGATCTATATCAATAACCTTATCAATTAATTCTATACCTTTAAAATTTTTGAATGGCTTTGGAATTTTTCTAGACTTGTTGTTATTTAAAGTAAGATTTAAAGCATTATACAAAGTTTGTAAAATTAGAGTTGATTTACCACTTCCTGATACTCCTGTAACACAAGTTAAACTTCCTAATGGTATTTTTAGATTTACATTATTCAAATTATTACCTGTAGCACCGGATATTTCTAAAAATCTACCATTTTTGGCTAATCTTCTCTTTTTTGGAATTTCAATTTTTAATTTATTTGAAAGATATTTACCAGTTATACTATCTTTATTTAAACTAATTTCTTTAGAAGTGCCTTGAGCAATCACTTCTCCTCCCTTATTACCTGCTTCTGGCCCAAGGTCTATAATATGATCAGCATTTTCCATTGTTTCAGTGTCGTGCTCAACTACAATCACTGTATTCCCTAAATCTCTTAATCTTTTTAATGCATTAATTAACTTAACATTATCTTTTTGATGTAATCCAATAGAAGGCTCATCCAAAACATATAAAACACCTGTTAAACCAGAACCTATTTGTGACGCCAATCTAATTCTTTGCGATTCTCCTCCAGAAAGAGTTCCAGATTCTCTAGATAAGGTTAGATAATCCAAACCAACGTTTAATAAAAAATTTAGTCTTTCATTTATTTCTTTTAATATATGTTCAGCAATTTTGAGTTGTCTTTTATCTAAATTATTTTTTAAATTTTCAAACCAATTTGCAGCATCTAAAATAGATTTTTCTGTGACTTCGCTTATATGTAAACCATCAATCTTAACACATAGAGCTTCATCTTTTAATCTATGCCCATTACATCTTTCACATTTTGTATCTGATTGATATTGAGATATTTCTTCTCTTTTCCAATCACTATCGGTTTCAAGATATCTTCTTTCGAGATTATTGATTACTCCTTCAAACGTTTTTTTATGTGAGTATTTTTCATAACCATCATCATAAGTAAATTTTATCTCTTCATCATCAGATCCATACAAAATGATATCTTTTATTTTTTTTGAGAGTTTTGACCATTTTTCATCTAATGAAAAACCATAATGCTTAGATAGAGAAGATAAAGTTTGAGCATAATAAAGAGTTGTTGTTTTAGCCCATGGTTCAATAGCGCCATCTGCTATACTCTTTTTTTCATTTGGAATAACTAAGTTTGGATCTACGTTTAATTTTATACCTATACCCTCACATTCTTCACATGCTCCAAATGGGCTATTAAAAGAGAATAATCTTGGTTCAATTTCTTCAATTGTAAAACCACTTTCAGGACATGCAAATTTTGTTGAAAAAATTAATTTTTCAAATTTCCTGTATTTTTTAGGTAAAGTTTCATCCTCATATTCAACAAAAATTAAGCCATTTGCTAAATTAACTGAAGTTTCAATACTCTCTGCTAATCTATTCCCTAAAGAAGAATTAATAATAATTCTATCAACTAGAATTGAAATATCGTGTTTGATTTTTTTATTTAATTCAGGAATTTTATCAATATCATATAACACATCATCAATTTTAATTTTTCTAAAACCTCTTTTTTTATAACCTAAAATATCTTTTTTATATTCTCCCTTACGACCTCTCACTACTGGAGCATAAATATATATTGTTGCTTTTTTAGGGAGTTGTTTAATTTTATCAACTATTTGAGTAACTGTTTGAGATGTAATAGGTTTACCTGTAAATGGTGAATAAGGTATTCCAGCTCTTGCATATAAAACTCTCATGTAATCATAAATTTCTGTAACTGTAGCAACGGTAGATCTTGGATTTTTGGAAGTATTTTTTTGTTCAATGGATATAGCTGGACTTAAACCCTCAATTAAATCAACATTTGGTTTTTTCATCTTATCTAAAAATTGTCTTGCATAAGCTGATAAACTTTCAACATATCTTCTTTGTCCTTCTGCATAGACAGTATCAAAAGCTAATGATGATTTTCCAGATCCAGAAAGCCCTGTTATGACCACAAATTTGTCCTTGGGAATTTCTAAAGAAATATTCTTCAAGTTGTGTTCTTTTGCTCCCTTAATAACTATCTTTTTAATCATAATTTTTGTTGCTTTGACTTAATAAAATTAATATTCAGAGTAAAGTGTGATATAATTCTAATTAACAAATTTAACAATTATTAAAATATTATGGCTGGAAGTTTAAATAAAGTACTTTTAATTGGTCGTTTAGGCGCAGACCCTGAAATTAAACAAATGGTAAATGGCAAAAGTGTTGCTAGATTAAGTCTTGCTACAAGCCAATCCTGGAAAGACAAGAATACAGGAGAAAAAAAAGAAAAAACGGAATGGCACCGTATAGTTGTATTTAACGAGGGGTTAGTAAATGTTGTACAACAATATTTAAAAAAGGGTGCTCAAATTTATGTTGAAGGACAACTTACAACCCGAAAATGGAAAGATGAACAATCAGGACAAGACAAATATTCAACTGAAGTAGTTATTCAAGGTTACAATTCTTCCTTAACGATGCTAGGGGGTAATAATTCAGGTGGTGGTATTTCAAGTGATAATACTAAATCTTCTAATAATGATGACATGTCACAAATTTCTAATGACATGGATGATGAAATTCCATTTTAATCCTTATGCAAAAAACTGAAGAGATTAAAGAAAAGAACATAAAACTTATATCTATGCATGATGAGATGAGTTCATCTTATCTTTCTTATGCAATGAGTGTTATTGTAAGTAGAGCACTCCCAGATATTAGGGATGGTTTAAAACCTGTACATCGGAGAATATTGTATGCAATGTACAAAGGTGGTTATGATTGGTCTAAACAATTTAGAAAATCAGCAAGAATAGTAGGGGACGTTATTGGTAAATATCATCCTCATGGAGATCAATCGGTTTATGATGCATTAGTTCGAATGGTTCAGGATTTTTCTATGAGCTTACCTTTAGTTGAGGGACAAGGAAACTTCGGTTCAATTGATGGAGATCCTGCTGCTGCTATGAGATATACTGAAACAAGATTATCTAAAGTTTCACAATATCTTATAGATGATATCGAAAAGAAAACTGTTGAATTTAAAAGTAATTATGATGAAACAGAAAAAGAACCATCAGTATTACCAGCTCAATACCCAAATCTTTTAGTTAATGGTGCAGGAGGAATTGCAGTTGGAATGGCAACTAGTATTCCACCTCATAATTTAGGTGAAATAATTGATGGAACTTTAGCATTAATTGAAAATAAAGATATTACAATCAAACAATTGATGAAACATATACCTGGACCAGACTTTCCTACTGGAGGAGTAATAATAGGAAAAGACATGATCAAACAAGGTTATTCTAAGGGAAGAGGTTCATTCAAAGTACGAGGTCAAATTTCAATTGAACAAGCTAAAAATGGAAGAGAAAGATTGGTGATAACATCAATACCTTATCAAGTTAATAAATCAGTTTTAAATGAAAGAATAGCACAGTTAGTAAGAGAAAAAAAAATTGAAGGTATTAGAGATATTAGAGATGAGTCTAATAGAGAAGGAATAAGAGTATCAATAGATTTACGAAGTGGTGTTGAGCCTGAGACAGTCAAAAGACAACTGTATAAAAATACACAAATAGAGAGTTCATTTGGTTTTAATACATTAGCTATCGTAGATGGAAAACCAGAAACATGTAATCTTAAAGATTTTTTAACAAACTTTTTATCATTTAGAGAAGATGTTGTAATAAAGAAAACTAAATTTGATCTGAAAAAAGCTGAAGATAGAGCTCATATATTAATTGGTTTATCTGTCTCCGTTGAAAATTTAGATAAGATAATTAAAATTATTCGTTCATCAAAAACACCTGAAGATGCAAAAAAATCTATATTAAAAACTAAATGGAAAATTAATAAATCCCAAAAGTTGATTTCGTTAGTTGAAAATAAGAGATCTAAAGGTCTTTATAATCTTTCAGACAACCAAGTTGATGCGATTTTAGAATTAAGATTACAAAAATTAACTGCACTTGGTATTAACGAAATTGAAGTTGAAATAAAAAAGCTTGCTGATTTAATAACAAAATATAAAAAAATTATTTCATCTAAAAAAGAATTATTAAAAGTAATTAGTCAAGAACTATCAAGCATCAAAGAGAAATTTTCAGTCAAAAGAAGAACAAATATAATTGATGCGGTATTAAATTATGATATTGAAGAAACTATTCAAAAAGAGTCTGTTATTATTACTGTTACTTTACAAGGTTATATAAAAAGAGGTTCATTGAATAATGTTAAACAACAAAAAAGAGGTGGAAAAGGTAAAACAGGTATCACAACAAGAAATGAAGACTCTGTTGTACAAACACTATCAGTAAACACACACACATCAGTTCTTTTCTTTTCTACTGAGGGTCTTGTTTATAGAATTAAAGCTTGGAAAATTCCTGTAGGTTCTGCAGCCTCTAAAGGTAAATCTTTATTTAATATTCTACCTTTAAAAAATCACCAATCAATAAGCTCAATTATGCCTTTCCCAGATAGTCAGTCAGAATTAAAAGATTATCAGATTGTTTTTGCTACCTCTCAAGGAAAGGTGAGAAAAAATAGTCTTGAAGATTTTTCATCAATTAATGCTGCTGGAAAAATCGCAATGAAATTAGACACTAATGATAAAATTGTAGGTGTTAAGATCTGCAAAGAAGATCAAGATATAATTTTGAGTACTAAGTTTGGTAAATGTATAAGATTCGAGTCAAAAAAATTAAGAGTTTTTAAAGGTAGATCCTCAAAAGGTATAAAAGGTATTGTTTTGGCTCCTAATGATCAAATTGTATCTCTTTCTATT
Organism: uncultured Pelagibacteraceae bacterium; assembly: GCA_902628195.1. Lineage (GTDB taxonomy): Bacteria > Pseudomonadota > Alphaproteobacteria > Pelagibacterales > Pelagibacteraceae > Pelagibacter. The sequence continues at coordinate 5,367 of CACOLY010000015.1, read as the reverse complement.
ATAGATAATGACAAAGAAATTAAAAAAGGAAAAAAAGATAAAGATCAAAAATCAGAACTAAAAGCCAAAGAAAAGTTCATACTTTCAATTACAGAAAATGGATTTGGAAAAAAAACACCCCATACTGATTATAGAGTTACAAATCGTGGTGGTAAGGGAATTATTGGAATTATTAACTCACCAAGAAATGGTAATATATCATCATCCTTTCCCGTTTTTGATGGTGATGAAATTTTAATTTCAACAAATAAAGGTAGAGTAATAAGAGTTGCGGTTAAAGAAATTAGAACTGCTGGAAGAAATACTCAAGGTGTTAGAATTATTAAATTATCGGGTGAAGAAAAAGTTGTTTCTGCAGACAAAATTAATGATAATTTAGTTTAATGAAAAAAGTAGCTATTTATCCAGGAACGTTCGATCCAATAACATTTGGTCATATAGATGTAATTAAAAAAGGTTTAAAATTATTTGACAAAATTGTTGTAGCAGTTTCTGACGTTGATAATAAAGATTACCTTTTTAATTCAGATGAAAGAATAGAAATTACTAAAAAAGCTTTATTTTCAGATCTTAAATTAAATAAAAAAAAGATTACAATTATAAGCTTTACAACTCTGACAACGGATTTATGTAAAAAATATAAATCTAATATTATTTTAAGAGGATTGAGAGCGGTTTCGGATTTTGAATATGAATTTCAATTAGCAGGAATGAATAGAAAATTAAATAGTAATATCGAAACTTTATTTTTAATGTCTGATGTAGAAAATCAAATTATTTCATCAAAATTTGTTAAAGAAATAATAAAATTGAAAGGTGATATTAAAAAATTTGCTACTAAAAGTACTATAAAATTATTAAAAGAAAAATATGAATAAATTTTTATTAAAAATTCTTTTTATATTCATTTTAATAACAAACCAAACAATGTCGGAGGAGAATATTATGATTTTAAAATTAAAAGATGGCGATGTGAAAATTGAATTATTTGATGATGTTGCGCCAAAACATGTAAAGAGAATAAAAGAATTAGCTGATGCAGGCAAATATGACAATGTAGTTTTTCATCGTGTGATAGATGGATTTATGGCTCAAACAGGTGATGTAAAATTTGGAAATTCAAGTTCAAAAGATTTTAATTTGAGAATGGCTGGAATGGGTGGTTCAGACTTACCAGATTTAGAACAAGAATTTAATAGTTTACCACATGATAGAGGAACTTTATCAATGGCAAGATCATCAGATCCAAATAGTGCTAATAGTCAATTCTTCATATGTTTTAAACCAGCTCCTTTTTTGGACAGACAATATACTGTATTTGGTAAAGTAATTTCTGGTATGGAATTTGTAGATAAGATTAAAAGAGGAGATGAGAATAATAACGGCGCTGTTTCAGATCCAGATAAAATTATAAGTTTTAAATCTCTATAGTCGTTTAAATGGCATTAAAAGATTTTGCCTTTAAAATTTTAAATACTGATAAATTTGCTAGACGGGGTTTAATAGAAACTCATCGAGGAAATATTAATACACCTGCATTCATGCCAGTAGGCACACAAGCTACAGTTAAAGCCTGCACTATTAATGATATAAAAAAAACTGGCTCTGAAATTATTTTAGGTAATACTTATCATTTAATGATTAGACCAGGAGTAGAAAGAATTCAAAAAGCAGGTGGATTGCATAGTTTTATGAATTGTGACTTACCTATATTGACTGACTCTGGTGGTTTTCAAGTAATGTCACTCTCAAAATTAAATAAGATTGATAAAGAAAAAGGTGCAATTTTTAACTCCCATGTAGATGGGAAGAAATATTATCTAAGTCCTGAAGAAAGTATAAGAATACAGTTAGGGTTAAATTCAGATATTGTTATGATAATGGATGAATGTCCAAAAAAAACTAATGATTACGATTTAATTAAAAAGTCTATGAATTTATCTTTACATTGGGCCGAAAGATCCAAAAAAGCTTTTGGAAAAAAACCACATAAAGCTCTATTTGGTATTATTCAAGGAGGTCTTTTTAAAGATTTAAGAGTTGAGTCTTTGAAGGGTTTGCTATCAATAAATTTTGATGGTTATGCTATTGGTGGTTTAGCAGTAGGTGAGACTCAAGAGGAAATGTTTACAGTTTTGGATGATATTAAGAATGAGCTTCCTGATGATAAACCTCATTATTTAATGGGTGTTGGAACACCATCGGATATTCTCGGAGCTGTAAAAAGAGGTATTGATATGTTTGATTGTGTAATGCCAACAAGATCAGGAAGAACAGGGCTTGCTTTTACATGGAACGGAAGAATTAATATTCGTAATAAGAAATATCAAAATGATAACACTCCGCTTGATGAAAATTGTAAAAATTTGGACTTGAATAAGTATTCTAAGAATTATTTAAATCATCTTTTTAATACAAACGAAATTTTAGGATCTATGATTTTAACTCTGAATAATATTAATTTTTATCAAGAATTGATGGATCAAATTAGAAAGAATATTGAGAATGGTACTTTTGACGAATTTCACAATAAATACATAAATAAGTTGTAAATAAAAATCTATTTGTGTCAGAAATTCCTATTTGAATTATCAAAATAAATCTATATATACGTTGTATTTTGGGCCGTTAGCTCAGTTGGTAGAGCAATTCCCTTTTAAGGAATGGGTCGATGGTTCGAGTCCATCACGGCTCACCATTAATATATTATGATATATTAATTGGTGGATATTTTAAAATAATCTCATTAGTCCATTCATTAATCTTTTTTATCCTATTATCAGGCGAAGGATGTGTACTCATAAATTCAGGAGTTTTTTTTCCTTTATTAAATTCTTTCATTCTTTCCCAAATTTTGACTGTTTCTTTTATGTTAAAGCCTGATAAAGAGGAAAAAATCATTCCAAGATAATCTGCTTCACTTTCTTGTTTTCGGTTAAATGGATTCATAATTCCAAGCTGAGAGATTAAACCTACGGTATTCATGCCCGTAGTTCTGTTAACCGTAGATAATTTACCACCAGACAATATGTCAATAACTTGTGTACTTACATTAAGAACAGCACCTCTGCTTGCTCTTTCAACTGAATGTTTTGCAACAGCATGAGCAATTTCATGTCCCATTACGGCAGCTAATCCATTTTCATTTTTTGTAACTTCTAAAATTCCTGAATAAACAGCAATTTTACCACCAGGCATACACCATGCATTTCTAACTTTTTTATTATTAATTAAAATATATTCCCAATCAAAGTTAGCTGTTGGATCATTTAATTTCGCTTTATAGAAATATTCGCTTATCGAATCCTCCATCTTTTTACCAATTTCTTTAATTTGATCTAATTTAGAATCAGTTATTAATTTTTCATTCTTTTTAACCTTTTCATATATTTGAGCTGCTTGAGCATTTAATTTAGCTTCAGGTATAATCTTAAATTGTCTTCTGTCTGTTATTGGTGCAGTAGCACATGAATTTAGGATTAATCCACAGCATCCACTACCCACATATGATAAAAATTTTCTTCTATTCATTTAACTACAACATTGATAATATATTTATAAATGAATCTAAATAATAAAATATTATTATTTCTTTTTATTATAGCAATTTTATTTGTAATATACTCGAGTTTTAATTGAAATATGGCTAAGTTGAAAAAAAAAAGATCATTAACTCTTATTTTAAGAAATTATTTTATTACAGGGGTTGTTGTTTTAATACCTATAGGTTTTACTTTATATCTAAGTAAAATTTTAATTGGTCTTTCTTCGAAAATCTTACCAGAAAATATTAATCCAAATAGTTATTTACCCTATGAAATTCCTGGCATAGAAATTTTGATTTCAATTATATTCATTACCATTGTTGGTGGTTTATCCTTATCTTTTTTAGGTAAAAGAATTTTAAAACTTATTGATGATCTATTTAAAAGAATTCCATTTCTAAGAACTATTTATTCAGCAATAGTACAAATGACAGAAACTTTCTCTAATAAGGATAATGATAAAAAAAGTGTAGTTTTAATTGAATATCCAAGAAAAGGTGTATGGGCCGTTGGTTTTGCCACCAAAGAAAATACAGGTGAGATGGCAAAAAAGACAAATCAAAAATTAATTAATGTATTTGTACCAACAACACCCAATCCAACAAGTGGTTTTCTATTAATGTTTCCAATTGATGATGTTATTTATTTAGATATGAGTTTTGAGGAAGCCTCTAAATTTATCGTTTCTGCAGGAACCTCATCGGGGAAAAATTAAACAATATCGTTAATTATATCAGCTTGATCATATAATTTCATTAATGTTTTAAATTTACCAATATCTTCATTATTTTTCTCAATACGTTTAATTTCATTTTCTGCTAAACGAAATAGATTTTCATTTAAAACTGGATCAGCAAGTTTAAATATTTTTAATCCACTCTGTTTAAAGCCCAAAATATCTCCATAACCTCTTAACTTCATATCTTCTTCAGATATTTCGAAACCATCATTTGATTTTTTTAAAATACTTAATCGTTTTTTTGCATTTTCTGTTAATGAGGATTTAAACATTAAGATACAGCTTGATTCTTTATTACCTCTTCCAACTCTTCCTCTTAGTTGATGTAATTGGGATAATCCAAATTTATTTGCATTTTCAATTATTATTACGTTTGCATTTGGAAAATCTATTCCTACTTCAATAATTGTTGTAGATACCAAAATATCAAATTTTTTATTTAAAAACTTATTTAATATAAGATCTTTTTCAATTGGGTCTGTTTTACCATGAAGCAAAGCAACTTTTTTTGGAAAAATTTTCTCTAAAAACTTAAATTTAATAATAGCTGATGAATGATCAATTTTTTTTGACTCATCTATTAATGGACATACCCAAAAAACCTGATTTCCATTTTTGATTTCTTTTTTTACAAATTTAATAATTTCATCTATTTTAGACTCTAATTTAGTATAAGTTTTAACCTCTTTACGAAATTTTGGTTTTTCTTTTATTATTGAAAGATCCATATCACCATAAATAGTCATTGTAAGTGTTCGTGGAATAGGAGTTGCTGACATAAGCAAAACATCACAATTCGGTCCACCTTTATCAGATAATTTTTTTCTTTGGTTGACCCCAAATTTATGTTGTTCATCAATAACAATTAAACCAAGTTTTTTGAATTCAACTTTTTTTTGAAAAATTGAATGAGTTCCAAAAATAATATTTATTTTATGATTGCCGAGATTTTGTAAAATTCTTTTTCTATCTTTATATTCTGATTTACTAGATAACAAATCAATCTTAATTGAAGTTTTAAACAATTTTTTGGCTAATAAAAAATGTTGTCTTGCTAGAATTTCTGTAGGAGCCATTACAGCA
>CACOLY010000014.1 GCA_902628195.1 uncultured Pelagibacteraceae bacterium | reverse complement strand
TTCTCGAGTAATTGATTTTAAAAGATTTAGAGAAATTTGTGATAAAGTTGGTGCATACTTGATGGTTGATATGGCTCATTTTTCAGGATTAGTTGCTGGAAAAGGTTATCCAAATCCTTGTGATTATGCTCATGTAGTGACATCAACTACTCATAAAGTTTTTAGAAGCGCTAGAGGAGGAATAATTTTATCTAATGATTTAGATCTAGGAAAAAAATTTGATACTGCGGTATTTCCAGGATATCAAGGTGGGCCTTTAATGCATATAATTGCAGCTAAAGCAGCAGGTTTCTTTGAGGCTTTAAAACCAGAATTCCAAACTTATATCAAAAATGTTTTGGCTAATGCAAAAATTTTAGCAGAAACATTAAAGAACAATGGATTTAAGATTTATTCTGGTGGAACTGATACTCATCTAATGCTAGTTGATTTAAGACCATTTAACGTGAAAGGTAATATAGCTTCAGAAAGCTTGTGCAGAGCAAATATTACTTGTAACAAAAATGGAATTCCTTTTGATACTGAAAAACCAATGATTACCTCTGGAATAAGATTAGGTTCTCAAGCAGCAACCACAAGAGGATTTGGTTTAAAAGAATTTGAAAAAGTTGGAGAATTAATTACAAAAGTTATAAAAGGATTATCTGAAAATCCAGGGGATAATAGTAAGGTGGAAAATGAAGTAAGAAATGAAGTTATTAGCTTATGTTCCAATTTTCCAATTTATAAAAATTTGAATAAATGATCTGCTCAATATGTAAAAAGGGTGAGACTTCAGTGGTCGACTCACGTCCAACTGAGGATGGCACCGCTATACGTAGAAGAAGATTATGTGTATGTGGAGCTAGGTTTACAACATTTGAGAGAGTTCAGTATAGAGAATTAATGGTTGTAAAAAAAAATGGAAGAAAATCAGCTTTTGATAGAGATAAACTCTCAAAATCAATCTATATAGCTTTAAAAAAAAGACCCATCGATACCGAAACGGTTGAAAAATTTATTAGTAGAATTTCACGTAGTTTAGAGGAGCTCGGTCAAAATGAAATTTCAACAAATACAATTGGAACTATGGTTATGGAAGGTTTAAAAGAACTCGATCCAGTAGCTTATGTTAGATTTGCCTCAGTTTATCGAAATTTCAGAGAAGAAAAAGACTTTGTGCAATTTGTGGACAAGCTAGATGTCTACAAAAAAAGATAAATTTTCATTAAAAGATAAAAATTATATGAAACTTGCTATAAATTTAGCAAAAGCAAGAAAGGGTCTAACAGGAGAAAATCCTTCAGTTGGTTGCGTAATAGTCAAAAATGATAAAATAATTTCAATTGGTCAAACAGGTATCAATGGAAGACCTCATGCAGAGTCCAATGCTATAAATAATTCGTTTGATAATTTATCAGGTTCAAAAATTTATATAACTCTTGAACCTTGCAACCATTATGGAAAAACACCACCCTGTACAAAAAAAATTATTAAGAGTGGTATTAAAGAGGTTTTTTATTCTATAAACGACATAGATGATAAAGTAAAAGGCAAAAGTTTTAATATTTTAAGAAAAAGAAAAATTAGGGTAAGTAAAGGGCTTTTAAAACATGAAGCATTAGATTTATATGACTCATACATTATAAACAGAAAGAATAAATTACCATTTGTTACAGCAAAAATAGCGTTAAGCAAAGATAAACTTATTTACAGCGAAGGTATAAAAAGAATAACTGACAAAACTTCAGATAAATTATCTCATTATTTAAGATCTAGACATGACGGAATTATGATTTCAAGTAAAACTCTTAATATCGATAACCCTAAGTTGAATTGTAGATTAAAAGGTTATGAATATTTTTCTCCAAAAAGAATTATTCTAGACAAAAATTTAGATATTAGATTAAACACATATATTTTCAAATCAGCAAAAAAAAATAATACAATAATATTTCATAATTCATCTAACAACTCAAAAATTCAAATTTTGAAAAATAAAGAAATTTTGTTAATTAAAACAAGATTAGACAATAAAAAAAGATTTATCTTAAATCTTATTTTTAAAAAATTATTTACTTTGGGTATTAGAAATTTATTAATTGAGGGAGGTGATAAGATTACAAAGTATATACTCACTCATAGACTAGCTAATCAATTTTATCTATTTAAAAGTCCTAAAAATTTATTGAGAAATAAAAAAAATGTGATTTTTACATCATATGGTATTCTAAAAAAAAATTATAAAGTTAAGTCAAAAATAATTAGTAAACTAGCCAAAGACAATATTACCGTCTATAAAAGATAAAATGTTTAATGGAATTATATTTTTTAAGGGAATTGTACAAAAGGTTCAAAAAAGACCTAATGGTGTTAATATTTTTATAAAATCTGATATTAAACTAACAAAAAAAGATATTGGTATCTCAGTAGCCTGTGATGGTGTTTGTTTGACATTGATTACAATCAAAAAAAAAAAGATGGAATTTTATCTTTCAAATGAAACAATCAATAGATCAAAATTTAAATATCTCAAAATCAATGAACATGTAAATTTAGAACTTCCACTTAGATATGGTCAAAAAATATCAGGTCACATTTGTCAGGGTCATGTTGATACTGTTGGTAAAGTCATTGGTATCAAAAAAATAGATAAGTCATATATTTTTGACTTTGAAATAGCTAAAAAGGAAAGAAAAAATTTAATAGAAAAAGCATCAATATGTATCAATGGTATTTCTTTAACAATATCTAAAATAACAAAAAAAGGTTTTCAAATTTGGGTTATTCCACACACTTTCAAATTAACAAATTTATCTAAAATTAAAAAAGGTGGTTTAGTTAATGTTGAAATAGACATACTTTCTAAATACGTTAAAAATTTTTTTTATGAAAAAAAGTAATTATTCATCAATAGAAACGATAATAAAGATCGCAAAAAAAGGCGGTATGTTTATCTTGGTTGATGATGAAAAAAGAGAAAATGAGGGAGATCTTGTAATCTCTACATCAGATACAAATGCTAAAAATATTAATTTTATGGCTAAATACGGTCGAGGTTTAATTTGTTTAGCATTAGATAGTTTGCAAGCTAAAAGATTAAACTTATCTTTGATGTCTCCTATAAATCAATCAAGAAACAAAACAGCATTTACTGTTTCAATTGAAGCTAAAAAAGGAATAACAACTGGAATATCTGCAAAGGATAGAGCTAGGACTATTAGAATAGCATCAAAAAAAAATGTAAATAAAAAAGATATTGTTTCTCCAGGTCATGTATTTCCAATTATAGCAAAAGATGGAGGTGTGCTTGTTAGAGCAGGACATACGGAAGCTTCTGTAGATATTTCAAAAATTGCCAAAAAAAATAATTCAGCAGTGATTTGTGAAATTATGAACGAAGATGGAACAATGGCGAAAGGTCAAAATTTACTTAATTTTGCAAAAAAACATAATCTTAAAATAGCTAAAATTGAAGATTTAATTTCTTATAGGTTAAAAAAAGAAAAATTAATTAAATTGAAAAAAACTTCAGATATTAAAGTTAACAATCAAAAATTTAAAATTAAGATTTATGAAAATTTATTGGATGGTTCAGAACATTTTGCTTTGGTTAAAGGAGTTATAAAAAAAGGAATAATACCTAGGGTTAGAGTTATATCATCAAATGTAGTTCAAAATTATTTGATTAACCAAAAACTACCTAATTCATTTAATAAAACTTTAAATTATTTTAAGAAATACAGTAATTGTGTTTTAGTTTTTATTAAAGATACAAATTTAAAATCTGTTACTCAAACACTTAAAGATTATAAGAATAAAAAAATCATTCAAAGTGGAGAGAATAAACAAATAAGAAATTATGGTATAGGAGCTCAAATTATTAAAGATTTAAAGATTAAAAAAATGATTTTAATTACAAAATCTCCAAAAAAGGTTATTGGTTTAGAGGGTTTTGATATAAAAATAACTAAACAAGAATTAATCTAATGAAAAAAAAAATATTAATTGTAAATGCAAATTATTATAAAGATGTTTCTAATGCTTTATTATTGAGTGCCCAAAAATCATTACCAAAATTAACTCAAATTAAAATAATAAATGTTCCTGGTGTTTTTGAAATACCGGTAACAATTGCAAAAAATTTAAAAAAATTCGATGGATTTATTGCTCTGGGATGCGTGATAAAAGGTCAAACTCCACATTTTGATTTTATATCTCAAGCTTCAACTCAAGGTATTATGAATATAGCCATAGAGTCAAAAAAACCAATAGGAAATGGAATTATAACTTGTCTTAATATGAAGCAGGCTAAAGCAAGAAAAAAAAAAGGTGCTGAAGCTGCAAATGCTGTCATTTCAGTTCTGTCACAATAATGAAAACCTCTTTTAGTCCAAAAAATAATCCCAGGGTAATTATTATTCAAAAATTATATGGAAAATTTTTTAACGATGATGAAGAATTAATATTTCCTAAACATAGATTCAAAAAATTTATTAAAGATATAGTTTCTGGAACAATTGAACGTGATGACATTTTAATTGAAGAATTAGATAAAAATTTAGGTGAAAAATTTAAGATTAGTAAATTGGATAAATTATTTCAAGTAATATTAAAATCAGCAACTTATGAACTTTTATATAAACCAAATGTTTCAATCAAAATTATTATCAAAGAATACTTAAATGCCTCTAATTTCTTTTTAAATGACTCGCAAACAAAATATCTTAATGCTTTACTCGATACTATTGCGAAGAAAATAAGATTGACTAATGCAAGAATTTGATCTTATAAAAAAATATTTTTCTAAATTGTCCAATAATAACCAAAGTTCATTGAATTTAAATGATGATGTATTTTTTGATAAGTCTAAAGAGTTAGTCATTTCCATTGACACGTATATTGAAGGTATTCATTTTATAAATTTTAAATATCCAAAACTTGTTATTAAAAAAATAATTAGATCTTCTATATCTGACTTGATATGTAAAGGTGTAAATCCTAAATATTATTTTATTTCCGGTTCTGGTAACCAAAAATCTTTTTCTAAAAGAAATCTTGAATTAATTTCAAAATCATTAAAAGAGGAACAAAAAAAATATTCAATCTATCTCTGTGGTGGTGATACAGTATTCTCAACAAAATTAAGTTTTACTGTAATTTCACTAGGATTTTCAAATAAAATTATTTTCAGAAATAAAGCAAAATTAGATGATGACATATATGTTACTGGCAATCTAGGTGATAGTTTTATTGGTTTAAAAGTCTTTCAAAAAAAAATAAATTTGAATAAAAAATTAGAAAAATATTTTAAAAAGAAATATTTTCACCCTAACTTACAAATAAACTTAACAAAAAAATTATTTTCTTTTGCGAATACTTCGATTGATATATCTGACGGCTTAATAGCTGATTTAGAAAAATTGATAAATAAACAAAAACTATCATATAAATTGTATTTGAAGAGTATTCCAATATCAAATAATCTTAATAAGCTAATTAATCTAAATATAATTGAAAAGATATCTTCTATTTCAAATGGAGATGACTATCAGATATTATTTACAGCTGCTCCATCTAAATCGAGAATCATCACTAAAACAAGTAAGTCTTTAGGTATAAAGATTTCAAAAATAGGAAAAATTTGTGATCACACTCAAAAATCCCAAATTATAGATGAAAAAAATAAGAAAATAGCTGTTAAAACCAAAGGTTATTTTCATCAATTTTAGAAGTTAATCATTGCGTTTTATATCTTTTTTTGTATTGTCCCGTTTTTAAAACTAACAACCAACAACTTAATTAAAGATATTATGAATTCAACAATCGAAACTATTCTTTTATACACAATTGCAGCAGGTTTTTTATCAATCGTTTACGGATACTTAACAGGAAAAAATATTTTGAATTCAAGCGCTGGTAATTCTAAAATGCAAGATATTGCGTCTGCTATACAAATTGGAGCAAAAGCCTATTTAGCTAGACAATATAAAACTATTGCTATTGTTGGAATTGTTGTTTTAATTATTGTTAGTGTAGCTTTTAGTCCACTTGTTGGATTAGGTTATCTGATTGGTGCTACTTTATCAGGTATTGCAGGTTATGTTGGAATGTTAGTTTCTGTTCAAGCTAATGTAAGAACTGCAGAAGCTTCTCGTAAAGGATTAGCGAGTGGTCTTTCAGTTGCTTTTAAGTCTGGCGCAGTAACTGGAATGCTTGTTGCAGGTTTAGCTTTATTATCAATTGCAGTTTATTACTATTTATTATTAAAATTCAATATAGATGAAAGAGAAATAGTGAATGCTCTTGTAGCTTTAGGTTTTGGTGCGTCTTTAATTTCAATTTTTGCAAGATTAGGTGGTGGTATTTTTACTAAAGGAGCTGATGTTGGAGCTGATTTAGTTGGAAAAGTTGAGGCTGGAATACCTGAAGATGATCCCAGAAATCCAGCTGTAATTGCTGATAATGTTGGCGACAACGTTGGTGATTGTGCAGGTATGGCTGCAGATTTATTCGAAACTTATGCAGTTACAATAGTTGCAACGATGGTTTTAGCTTCAATTTTTTTTCCAGGTGATATGGCAATGATGATTTATCCATTAACTATTGGTGGTGCATGTATCTTGACATCGATCGTTGGAACTTTTTTTGTCAAACTTGGTAAAAGCAAGAATGTAATGGGGGCTTTATACAAGGGTTTTGTCGTTTCAGCTTTAGCTTCGTTAGCTATATTATACCCTGTTACAGATTTTGTTCTAGGTTTAGAAAATACATATAATTTAAACAACAAATCATTTTCTGGAATGAATTTATATTATTGTGGAGTAATTGGTTTGATAATAACAGGTTTACTAATATGGGTAACTGAATATTATACAGGAACAAATTATAGGCCTGTCAGAAGTGTTGCCAGTTCATCAACAACAGGTCATGGTACAAATGTAATACAAGGTTTGGCAATTTCTTTAGAAGCTACAGCTGTACCAGCATTAATTATTGTAGCAGGTATTTTATTAACAAATCATATTGCCGGTTTATATGGAATTGCTATAGCTGTTACAACCATGTTAGCTTTGGCAGGAATGGTTGTAGCTCTTGATGCTTATGGTCCAGTTACTGATAATGCAGGTGGTATTGCAGAAATGTCAAAATTACCTAATAGCGTAAGAAAAACAACTGATGCGTTAGACGCTGTAGGTAATACTACGAAAGCGGTAACCAAAGGATACGCTATAGGATCTGCTGGCTTAGGAGCTCTAGTGCTCTTTGCCGCTTATACAGAAGATATTAAACATTTTTCAAAAGAGATAGGTTCAAATCTTGAGGGTATTGTTGTGACTTTTGATTTATCAAATCCTTATGTCGTTGTAGGGTTATTAATCGGAGGTATGCTTCCTTATTTATTTGGATCAATGGGAATGCAAGCAGTTGGTAGAGCAGGTGGTGCTGTTGTAATTGAAGTTCGAAGACAATTTAAGAAATATCCTGGGATAATGAAAAGAAAACAAAAACCAGACTATGCAAAACTTGTAGATTTATTAACTGTGGCTGCAATTAAAGAAATGATTATTCCATCTTTACTACCGGTATTATCTCCAATTGTTTTATATTTTATTATTTTTGCAATAGGCGGTCAGGTTGCAGCTTTAGCCTCTGTTGGTGCTATGTTACTTGGTGTGATTATAACTGGATTATTTGTAGCAGTCTCTATGACAGCAGGAGGTGGTGCTTGGGATAATGCAAAAAAATATATTGAAGATGGCAATCATGGTGGAAAAGGTTCTGAAGCTCATAAAGCAGCTGTGACAGGAGATACTGTTGGGGATCCTTACAAAGATACAGCTGGTCCTGCAGTAAACCCGATGATTAAAATAACAAATATTGTAGCATTATTATTGTTAGCAGTAATAGCTGGATAGAAATAAAAGAGATTTTTAAAATTTAGGTTGTTTTCTTTTTTTTAATGGATCATTAATTTTTTGTCTCATACTTGACAAGAAATCAAATACAAATGATCGTTTAGAATATTTATTTTCTGTTTTAAGTGCGCTAAGCTTAATATTATTCATCTTATTGATGTCATAAAAATCTTTTTTTACCAACATTCCTTTATTATCAATTTCTAAAACTAGAACATTGTTTTTTATTAATCTTTCTTTACCTAATTTTATAATTCTTTCATGGGTTATTTCTCTTTCAATAAAAATCCAAATATCATTGTCAAAAGTACTTCTAGTAGAAGGTGGACCTAATAATTTTGTAATATCATTGATATTAGATTGATTGATATTTAATTTTTTCTGTTTTATTTCGAGATTTCTTATACCGTGTTTTTTTACAACTTTATTTAGTGAACAATTTGTTATAAATAAAAAAGCTATAATTAAATAAACAAAGATTTTCATGAATAAAGATTTTATACATATTTACAATAGTTTAATCAAATTAACCACTAATAAAAATTTATACGTTGATATTAAATCTCAAGATCAGTTTTCTGACAGAATAACCTTATTTTTGATACATTTTGCTTTTTTCTTAAAAAATTTTAAATCAAGTCAAAATAAAAAAATACTACAAGAAATATACGATTTTAATTTTAGACAAATTGAATTAAGTATTAGAGAAATTGGATATGGCGATCAATCAATTAATAAAAAAATGAAAGATTATATAAATCTTTTTCACAAAATTATTACAGACATACATCTTTGGGATAAATTAGAAAATGGTGAAAAATTAATAAGATTTTCACAATTGTTGTTCAATTTTAACAAATTGGATAATTTAGTAGTTTATTTTGATAGATTTAACAAAGATTTGTCAAAAAAAACTTTGAATTCCTATATAAAAAGTGTAATTAACTCTTAATTATGGCAGTACCAAAACGAAAACAAACACCATCTAGAACTGGAATGAGAAGATCACAAAATATGAAATTCTCATCAAAAAATGTAATTGAAGATAAAAAATCTGGTGAATATAGATTATCACATCATTTAGACCTTAAAACTGGTATGTATAAAGGCCGTCAAGTTATAGACCCGAAAGAATAAATATCTTAAAATTAATCAATGTCAGATTTGATAAAAATTGCTATTGATGCAATGGGTGGCGATGGTTCACCTAAAAAAATAGTTGATGGAATTATTCATAACCACAAAATAAATAATGATAATTTTTATAAAATTTATGGAAATAAAAATGAAATTGAAAATTATATAAAAAAAAAGATAGATCAAAATTTTTTTGAGATTATACATACAACAAATTCTGTAAAAAGCACTGATAGCCCATTAGAAGCAGCCAAAAGAGGGAAAGATACTAGTATGTGGATGGCTATAGAAAGTGTAAAAAAAAAGGATGCAGATATAGTTATTTCAGCAGGAAACACAGGAGCTTTGTTGGTAATAGCTAAATTAAATCTTAAGATGATTGAAAATATTGATAAGCCAGCTTTATCTGCCCTATGGCCAAATAAAAAAGGAATGAGTGTTGTATTAGATCTTGGAGCAAATATTGAATGTAATAAAAAAAATTTAGTTGATTTTTCAATTATGGGAGCTTCCTTGTATAAATCTCTTTATCCAAATGAAAACCCAAATGTTGCTTTATTAAATATTGGGTCGGAAGAATTAAAGGGTAATGAAATAATCAAAGAAACGTTCCAGGAATTAAATGAAAAAAAAAATGATAATTTTAATTTTGCTGGCTATATAGAAGGAAATGAATTGATGAATGGTGAGGTGGATGTAATTGTATCAGATGGTTTTACTGGTAATGTAGCATTAAAAACTGCTGAGGGTACAGCAAATTTTATTACTACCGAATTAAAAAAAGCCTTAAGCGGCACAATTTTAGGAAAAATTTCATCTTTATTAAATATTTCAAATTTAAGAAGGTTTAAAAAAAGGTTAGATCCAAGATTATATAACGGAGCCATATTTATAGGTTTAGATAGTCCAGTTGTAAAAAGTCATGGAGGTACTGACTATATTGGTTTTTCGAATTCTTTAAATGTTTGTAATAAAATTATAAAAGGAAATTTAATAGATAAGATTAAAAATAATATAAAATAGATGAGAATTAATTTAAAAAGAAAAGACTTAGTAAACATAATTTATATGCAAATAGGTTTCTCAAAATTGATTTCAGAAAATCTAATTGAAGACTTTTTTTCATTGATAACTTTAAACCTAAAAAAAGAAAAAAAAATTAAGATATCAAAATTTGGTACTTTTTTTGTAAGATCTAAAAAATCAAGAATTGGGAGAAACCCTAAAACTAAAGAAAAAAAGATTATTTCTGAGAGAAAAGTAGTTTTATTTAAACCATCTAAAGAGCTTAAAAAATTCATAAATATAGATAATGACAGATAAAACTAATAATAGTTACAAAACTATAAGTGAAGTTGTAAAAATTTTAGGCTTAAAATCGAAAAGAGCGAAATCTATACCAACTCATACAATCAGATATTGGGAAAAAGAATTTAAACAGATAAAACCTAAAATATTTAATGGAAATAGAAGGTATTATGATATTGAAAACATTAAAATTATAGAAAAAATTCATTTTTTACTAAAAGATCAAGGTATGACTATTAATGGTGTAAAGAAAATTTTGAATGACGAAAAATTATTAAAACTTGACGAAATGTCAAATAAATCTATAAAAGCTAGAGATTTTAAAAACAAGTTAATTAAAATTTCTAATATAATTAAAAGTTTAAAGAAATAATATGGCAAAAAAAACTCATATAAAAGTTAGAATGGTACCAGAGACTAAACCAGATAGTCCTTTTTTTTATTATGTAAAAAAACCTGCTGGTGGAGAAAAAGCTAAAGTTAAATTAAAAGCAAAAAAATATAATCCTGCCACTAGGAAACATGAAGTTTTTATTGAAAAAAAACTTCCACCACACAGTAAGTAATTATTTTTTCTTAAAATTTCTTCTTTCGAAATCAATATATGCAAATATCATATTTTGCCAAATTCTATGAGTTATTTTAGGATCAATCTTATTTTTTAAAGATTTTTTTTTAATATTTTTTAATATTAATTTAATTCTCTTTTGATCGACAATTTGACTTTTTTTCTCTTTAAGTTTTAAAACTTTTTTTACCAGTATTGTTCTTTTTTTTATTAATTTTATAAAAGAGTTATCTAGTTTATCTAGTTTGATTCTAATTTTATTAAGTTTTTTTCTTTTAAGTGGCGACATTTATTTATTTGGATATTTAAAAAATTATTATATTTATTCCAATATGTATACAATAAATACAAGAATTAATTATTTACTTTCATTATGGTTGATCACTATGTTTTGGATTGTATCGATAATGATAGTTGTTGGTGGTTTAACAAGGTTGACCGACTCTGGTCTTTCGATAACAGAATGGGAGTTATTTTCTGGTTTTTTTCCTCCCTTGAATCAAGAAGATTGGAATACATATTTTATTCTTTATCAAAAAATACCTGAATTTAAATTACAAAATTACGATATGACAATTGATGAATTTAAGGTAATTTTTTGGTGGGAGTGGGCACATCGTTTTCTTGGAAGATTAATAGGTTTAGGTTTTTTAATCCCGTTATTATATTTTTCCTTCAAAATTAAAATTTCTAAATTATTAGACTTTTATTTAATTTTTCTATTAATATGTTTTCAGGGTTTTTTAGGGTGGTATATGGTACAAAGTGGCCTCATTGATAAAGTTGATGTAAGCCACTTTAGATTATCAGTACATTTAATTATAGCTTTTTTAATTCTCTCTTTAATTTTTTGGAATTATTTAAAAATAAAGATAATTGTAAAAAATTTTAGTAAATTAAATTCATCGATACCATTCTTATTTCTGATATTAATTTTTTTACAAATTATTATTGGTGCGTTTGTATCTGGTATGGATGCGGGAAAAATTTATAATACATGGCCTTTAATGGGAACTACCTTTTTTCCAAATGATAATAGTTTATTAAACCTTTTTAGACTCACAGCTTTTAGTGATCCTTCTTTGGTTCAATTTATGCATAGAAATCTAGCATATATAATCTTAATTTTTTATTTTTGGATTATTTATAAGATTTATAAAAATAAAATGTATGATTTATATAAAACAGTAAAAATACTTGGTTTATTTATTTTACTACAGATAATTTTTGGTATTTTAACAATTATCAATGGTGCACAGATATATATAGCTTCTATGCACCAAATAAGTTCAATTTTTTTAGTTACCTCATGTGTTTATTTTCTCTATATAAACATGAAGTTTAACTAACGGCTTTTAAATTTCCTTTCGAAGATTTATTTAAAGCTTGATCTAAATCTTCAATAATATCATCAATATGTTCTATGCCTATACAAAGTCTTACGTAACTTTGTGTAACTCCTGATGCTTTAAGTTCATTCTCATTAAGTTGACTATGAGTAGTGCTTGCAGGATGAATAGCTAAACTTCTAACATCTCCAATATTAGCAACATGATAAAACATTTTTAATGACTCTATAAATTTTTTACCAGCTTCAATTCCTCCTTTAAGTTCAATACCTACCATTGGACCATTTCCACCTCTTAGATATTTTTTAGCTCTATCTGATATAGATTTGGTATGTTCTGTAGAATAGATAACTTTTGTTATTTCTTTATGTTTTTTCAAGAAATTAACTACTTTTTCAGCATTCTCACAGTGTTGTTTCATTCTAAGTGCTACAGTTTCTAAACCTTGAATTATTGCAAAAGCATTGTCAGGTGCCAATGCAGAACCAAGGTCTCTTAATAAGCATACTCTTGCTCTTATAGCAAAAGGTATGTTTGCACCTGTTAATTCAGGAACAGCTTTACCCCAAATTGCTCCTCCATAACTAGCATCTGGCTCATTAAACAAAGGTTGTCTTTTAGGATCTGCTGTCCAATCAAAATTACCACTATCAACTATACTTCCAGCAACCGCAGTTCCGTGTCCACCAATGTATTTGGTTAACGAATGAATTACAATTGCCGCACCATGTTCAATTGGCTTGCAAATTACAGGGGCAGCCGTGTTATCCATAATTAATGGAATATTATATTTTCTACCTATATCTGAAACTTCCTTAATAGGAAAAACTCTTAAATATGGATTTGGTAATGTTTCAGCGTAAAAGGCTCTGGTTTTGTTATCAATCAATTTTTCAAAATTACTTGGATCTGATGGATCTGCATATCTTATTTCAATACCAAGTTTACTTAAAGTATGTGTAAATAAAGATACCGTTCCACCATAAAGATCTGTTGAGCTAATAATATTATCACCTGCTTGTGCAACGTTTAAAATTGCAAAAGATGATGCTGTTTGACCGGAAGACACTGTTAGACATGCTAATCCTCCTTCTAAAGATGCAATTCTTTTTTCAAGAACATCGTTAGTTGGATTCATAATTCTAGTATAAATGTTACCAAATTCTTTTAATGCAAAAAGATTAGCAGCATGATCTGTACTCTGGAATTGATATGAAGTAGTTTTATAAATTGGAACCGCAACTGCGTTTGTAGTTGGATCACTTCTATAGTCACCACCATGAATGGCTATAGTTTCTGGGTTATTTCTTTTCTTACTCATTTTTCTCCTTTTTTAGTACTTTAGCTTTATGCAAGGTGTACAATATAGTTCAAATACCTGCCGACAGTGTTTGGAAAACCTTTTTAGCATATAAAGCCAGCAATAAGGTACAAATCGGCTAATATCTTTATATCAAAAAAATTAATTAATTCAACATAATTTAAAATTTGACTTTATATTTTTAAATAGTATTAATCCTCGCACTATGTCAAAATTCTTGAAAAAAGACCAAATTACCTCATCTTGGTACGAAATCGATGCAAAAAATGCTGTGGTTGGAAGATTGGCTACTGTTATTTCAAAAATAATTAGAGGAAAAAATAAAACTACTTACACACCACACATGGATGATGGAGACTTTGTTGTTGTAAAGAATATTGAACAAATTAGATTTACAGGTAAAAAATTTCAAAATAAGAAATATTTTAAACATACTGGACATCCAGGAGGTATCAAAGAAACTACTCCTGAAAAACTTTATAATAAAAAACCAGGAGAAGTTTTAAAATTAGCAGTAAAAAGAATGTTACCAGGTGGTGTTTTAGGAAAAAAACAATTAACAAAATTAAAGATTTACACAGGAAATGATCATCCACATACTTCTCAAAATCCAAAAATTATAGAACTTGGAAAATTAAATAACAAAAATATTGTAAGAAAATAATATGCAAAATACTCAAACAAATATTAAAGCTGAAAAAATTAAATTAGACTTTAAAGATAGTAAATATGCAACAGGAAGAAGAAAAACTTCAATAGCTAAAGTTTGGGTTAAAAAAGGTTCAGGTAAGATTTATGTAAATGGAAAACTCTATAATGAATATTTTTCTAACGATAATCATAAAATGCAAATTACTCGACCATTTGAATTGATTAAACAGCCAACACAATATGATGTGAGATGTAGTGTCAAAGGAGGAGGTCCAACTGGTCAAGCTGGAGCTATGGTTCATGGTATTTCTAAAGCTTTAGTTATGTTTGATGAAAATTTAAAAACCACCCTTAAATCTGAAAAATTAACCACTAGAGATTCTAGAGCGGTTGAGAGAAAAAAACCTGGAAGAAGAAAAGCTAGAAGAAGCTTTCAGTTTTCTAAAAGATAATTTTTTTTTAATTTTAAACTGTTATAATGAAGAATGCGTAAGCTTAATGTATTAATTGCTGGTTCAACAGGATATATTGGTATTGAACTTATTAAACTATTGGTAAAACATAAAAACATAAATATAAAATATTTATGTGGACAATCATCTGTTGGCAAAAATATTTCAATTTATGAAAAATCTTTAAAAAATAAAGATTTACCAAAAATTATTAAATTTAATAAAAATCTTTTAAAAGAAGTTGATGTTATTTTTACAGCGCTACCAAATGGTGAGGCACAAGAAATTTCGAATAAATTGTTAAACAATAATATTTTGATTGATTTATCTGCTGATTTTAGACTTAGAAAAAGTAAAGATTATAAAAAATGGTATAAACAAAAACATAAGTCAATTAAAAATATCAAAAATAGTATTTATTCATTACCTGAAATTTCAAAAGATAAAGTAAAAAAATTTAATATAATAAGTTGTCCTGGATGTTATCCAACGTCTATTCTATTAACACTAATACCTTTATTAAAAATGAAATTAATTTTAACAAATAATATTATAATTGACTCTAAGTCTGGTTATTCTGGAGCAGGTAGAGGAGTTCATAAAAAATACAAACAAAAAAACCTATATGAATCATTAAGTGCTTATGGAGTTGGTTTTCATAGACATAATTCTGAGATTGAACAGGAATTAAAAAAGTTTAGCAAAAATAACATTAATTTTTCATTTACTCCCCATTTATCTCCTATGTTTAGAGGTATTTTAAGTACAATATATATAGATCTTAAAAATAATGTGAAAATTAAAAAAGTTCAGAATACATTAAAAAAATTTTATAAAAACGAAAAATTTGTAAAAATTTTAAAAATTGACTCTCAAATTAGTACGAATGATGTAATAAATACAAATAATTGCTTAATCTCTATATGTAAAACAAAATATAAGAATAAGATAATAATCTTATCAGCAATTGATAATTTAATTAAAGGAGGTGCCGGACAAGCAATCCAAAATTTAAATATAAAATTTAATCTTAATAAACTTGAGGGTCTTAGATGAAGCTAAAATTATTATTAATAATTCTATTTTTTTATTCTTGTTCACAAAGTAATATTAATAATGATTCTATCTATAATTTTGATTTTTCAAATGATATGAGTTTTAATGAATTTAAAATAAAATTAGAGGATTATTCCAAAAATAAACCCTATCCAAAATTAGATCAATAAATGAAAAAAAATATTAATATTGCCATTGTCGGTTTAGGTCAAATTGGAATTTACTTATACAATGAGTTAATTGTTAAAAGAAAAGATATTGAAACAAAAACAGGTAAAAATATTAATATAGTTGCGATATCAGCTAAAAATAAAAATAAAAAAAGAAGATTTAAAATTAATAAAAAAATTTTCTATTCAAACCCTTTTGAAATTTTTAAAGAAAATAAAATAGATATATTATTTGAGTGTATTGGAACTTCTGACGGTATTTCAAAAAAAATAGTTGAATTTGCTTTGAATAAAAAAATACATATTATTACACCTAATAAAGCATTAATCGCTAAACATGGTGATAAATTATCGGAATTAGCTGAAAGAAATAATGTTAACTTAGAATTTGAAGCTTCTGTAGCTGGTGGTATTCCAATACTCAAAACTATCAAAGAAGGATTAGCAACAAATAAAATTAAAAAAGTTTATGGAATTTTAAATGGTACAACAAATTATATTTTATCTGAGATGGAAAATAGCAATGAAAATTTTAAAAAAGTTTTAATTAAGGCACAAAAACTAGGTTATGCTGAACCTGGTAATCCAAAATTAGATTTAAATGGATATGATGCATTCTCTAAAGTAAGAATTTTATCTGCATTAGCATTTAATAACAAAATTTCAAAAAGCAAATGTATAATGCAAGGTATTGAAAATATTGAGCTTAAAGATATCAAAATTGCAAATCAGTTAAATTATAGAATAAAATTATTAGGTATATCAGAAATTATTAATAACCAATTGTTTGAAACTGTGCATCCAAGTTTAGTTAGCAAAAATACTTATATAGGTAATGTAAATGGTGTTATGAATGCTGTTATAACTGAAGGAAAACCAGTAGGCGAAAGTGTTTTACAAGGTGAGGGAGCAGGTCCAGGACCAACTTCTTCATCACTACTCTCTGATTTACTATCTATTTTAAGAGGTAATATAAAATATCCTTTCGGTATATCTTCTAAAAAAAGAAAATTTATAAAAACTTATAATAATGATTATTATAGTAATTCTTTATATCTTAGATTTGAGGTCAAAGATAAATCAGGTGTGCTATCTTCAATCACAAATCAATTAGCAAAGTTCAAAATTTCAGTAAAAAGACTAATCCAAACTCCTGATAAAAAAAATAAGAAAGCTACAATTGTTATTATAACTCACAAAACATCTGAGAAAAATGCAAAAAAATGTTTACTAATTTTTATGAAAAATAGGAATATTTTAGAAAAGCCAAAATTAATTAGACTCTATAATTAATGAAAAAAAATATTTTAATATTAAAAAATGATAGGACAGGTGATTTATTTGTCTCTTTGAAAGCAATTAATAGAATCTTAAATAAACATATTAATGATAATGTTAAAATTATTCTTTCAAATGTTAATCATAAATTTGGATTTTTGTTCCCGAATATTACAAAAAATATTTTATCAATGAATATATCAATATATGAAAAAATAAGTTTTTTTTTTTATTTATTAAGAAATAAAATTGATATTATATACATTTTAACACCTAAAAATTTCTATTATTATTTACCATTCTTATTTAGAAATATAAAATTTTATGGAATAACGATTAAAGGGATAAAGAATAGACCTAATAAATTTTTAATAAAATATTTATTTAAACATATTGAAATAAACCGATTGCAAATATCAAAAAGAAAATCATCCTATGACATTCAAAAGGAATTGATTGAAAAAACATCAGAAAAAAATTTAATAAATGATAATTCTGAAACTTCACATAATTTCATTTATCCAAGAAATTACGTTTTTTTCCATTATAAACAAAATCTTTTTGAGAATTTATTAGGCTGGGATCTGCAATCAACAACTAGATTATTAAAATTCTTATCTGAAAACTTTGAAAATGTTTTATTTTCATCTGAAATCAACAATAACAAAGTGAATAATTTTTTTTCATCACAATTTAACACCTATAATTTTCCTGAAAATAAAAAAGATTTTTTTAATGATAAAAATGTTTTTTTTTTAAAAGATATTGACGGTTATAATTTGTTTGATGCTGTAAAAAAATCGTCACAAATTATAAGTCCAGAAGGCATTATCACTCACATGGGTTATTACCTAAAAAAACCTATTTTGGCTCTTATGCATTTTAATTTAAAAGATAGAAGAGATTTTATTAATCAAATAATTTCTTGTAAAGAATGGTTTCCTCCTGATAATTATAATTTTATTGTTCTTAAAAAAGATTTTGAAAAATCTATTTCTAAGTTAAAAAAAAGAATTTAATGGATATTTATATAAAGTTATTTGAAGTTTTGTTTCCAGTTTTTTTTGTGGTTGGTATTGGATATTATTTAGGTAAAAAAAATCCTAAAATAGATACAACATTTATTACTAATTTTGCAGCTAATGTTGGTACTCCTGCAATGATTATTTATGCCTTAAATCCTGTAAATATATCTTTCAATATTTTTCTCAATTATTTTTGGTATTACGCATTGGCTATCGTTGGATTTATGATAACAGGAGTTGTTATATTATCTTTTTTAAATACCAAAGATATAATTAGAGAATTACCACCATTAACAATGCCCAATACAGGAAATATGGGTTTACCAATATGTTTATTTGCTTATGGTTCACAAGGACTTGGTGTTTCAGCAGCTATATCTGCTTTAATTATTTTATGTCATTTCACTTTAGGTGTATTTTTAGCTGACAGAAAATTCAGTTTAAAAGTTATAATTAAAAGTCCCCCTTTTTATGCAATAATTGTTGCAGTATTTTTGCTTTATTATGATTTAAAACTTCCAGGATTTGTTGAAAATACAACTTTTTTATTAATGTATGCAACAATATTCCTTATTTTAATGTCCCTAGGTATTGCTCTCACAAGACTTAAGGTTTTTTCATTAAATAAAGCAATATTCTCATCTATTGGGAGAGTAATTATCGGTCCTATAATTGGATATCTTCTTATTTTATATTTTAATTTAGAAGGTTTTGCTGCCGGTGTCTTATTAATACAATGTTCAATGCCAAGTGCTGTTTTAAATTATCTTGTAGCATCAATATATTCTCCAAAAAAGATAGTTGATAGTGTTGCAAGCACAATAGTAGTTTCAACTTTAATGTCATTTATAACAATACCTTTAGTAGTATTTTTTGCATTGAAATATTTTTCTTAATGAAAAAAAAGATAAGATTAATATCTATTTTAGCTTTTACAATCCCAATTCTTACCGTTTTAATATCTTATTTTTTTTCAATTAAACTAGATTATGTTAGCTTTTGTATACCGCATATTGATGGTTGTACGTCAATATCTCAGGTTGGAAGATATCCACCTGTTAATTTTTTCTTTAAAACATTTATGTTCATTTCTATTTTTTTTATCTTTTTATATTGGAGATATAATTATCTTTTAATCTCTGAAAATAATACTTCATTTTTATACAAATTGACGTTTCTTTTAGGAATTTTTTCAATAATTTTTTTTTCTTTGTATATAATTTTTCTTGGAGAAGGTGATTACTATAGATTTTTCAGACGTATAGGTATTTTTATATATATTTTTTTTACAGTTATATCTGAATTACTACTTTCAATTTCCTACAGATCAAAACCTGATCTTTTTTTAAATATTTCTATAATAAATTTTAAGTTTTACTTTAATGTCTTATTATCTACTTTAGGTTTAATTCTATTACCATTAGTAATTTATAAGATAATTAATTATCCTAACTTTAAAAATATTGTATCCTGGAATTATTTTTTTTTAATACAGATCAATTTTTTAATTTCTTTCTTTTGTTGGAAAAAAGTATAATTTAACTTAAATTATTCTATGAAGGCTATTACTTTTAATCTCTTAGCATGGATAATGCTTCCTATAATGGATGGATTTGCAAAATATTTAAGTGCAGATTTGCCAGTTTTACAAATTACATGGGCTAGATATTTTTTTACTGTTGCTTTTACTTTTCCAGTTATGTTTTTCTTTTTTCCGAAAAATCTTGTCTGGACAAACAAACCAAAATTACAATTTATAAGAGGTTTAATACTATTAACTGCAAATATTTGCTTCTTTTATGCAATTTCTGTCATCTCTTTGGCAAAAGCATTAACTTTAGCTTTTGTTGCTCCTTTAATTGTTACGGCTTTTTCACCAATATTTTTAGGAGAGAAGGTCGGATTTAAAAGATGGTCTGCTGTAATTATAGGTTTTATAGGGTCTTTAGTAGTAATAAGGCCAGGTTTTGTAGAGATTAACTTAGCAAGTATAGCTGCTCTTGGAACAGGTGTGATGTATGGTTTTTATTTAATTATCACTCGTAAATTAAGTACCTCAGATAATCCTCTACTTACTTTATTATTAACTGGTGTAGTAGGGGCCGTAATCATATCAATTGTAATGCCATTTGTGTGGGTAAAACCAACCTTAAATCAGTGGTCTATGATGGCTGCCATAGGTATATTTGCTTGTATAGGGCATTTATTCTTAATATTGTCTCTTAAATATGCTGATGCTTCTAAATTAGCTCCATTCAGTTACTTTGAGATCATTACAAACATAATTATAGGTTATTATTTCTTTAGTGATTTTCCAGATAATTGGACTTTTTTAGGTTTATTTATTATTGTATTAAGTGGTATCTACATATCAAGAAGAGAAAATTTAATAAAAAAAGTAAAATAATAGGTATTATTTATTTACTATTATCTAAAGTATTACATTAAGTATTACATTTAAACTATTGTATTTATTGAATTTAATTAATTATATAAATAATATAATTTTTTGAATATTTTTGATTATATTAAATTAAAATCACCCTAATATGCTGTGCAAGATGTAGATTTATAAAAAATTATGAAAAATATCAAATAACCCTTTAAAATAGGGTCTTTTTTCGATTGTGGTTATGAAAATTCCCTAAAAATAGGGTAGTCTAAAAGCATTGATATAGTTAAATAGTAGAGCGATGCACTAATTGAATATAGCATTTAAACGCTCATAGAGGGGTCTATTTTAGGTATAGGTTAATACATGGTACAACTGAAGGGTGAATTACGTTGCTTAGAAAGAAATCACGTAAAAATATAAAAAAACGTTGATTTTACTCACTTTTTTAACTTAAAAAAGGTTTATAATAGAGCTAAATAGCTACTTTTTCAGATCTAAGTAATTTGAGCTTTTGCTTAATTCCACCTCTCCCAGAGTAACCTCCAAGAGCTCCATCAGATCTAATCACTCTATGACAGGGTATTTTTGGGGCATATGGGTTTTTAGCACAAGCATTAGCTACAGCACGAGCTGATTTAGGGCTTTTTATGCCAACGGCCACCTGTTTATAGTTTTTTACCCTACCTTTTGGTATAGTTTTAAGGTATTTCCAGACTTTTAATTGAAATTTTGTTCCCTTCACCGATTTTTAGCGTGGAATTAATAAAATTATGTAACTTATTAAGAAAATAATAGCCATTACAGACAAGAATATCGTGTTAAAGCTCTTTCCTGTGTTTCTATATTGAATAAAAGTTAAAATAACAAACCCAATTGAGCTTATTAAGAACCATACTGCAGGAATTTCTCCATCAATTGAACCCATAATTTTTTTAATTTAAACTATTGACATTAAAAATCACTTGATATATTACTAATGATAATTAATTGTTATCAATAGTAATTATATGAATGAACTGACTACAGACTTAAAATCACTTCATGAGGCAACTTTAAATAACCTCAAAAGCTCTAAAGCGAATAATACTTTAAGAGCATATAAATCAGACTTCAAAGACTTTGGAGCTTTTTGTGCTAAACATGGTTTGAATTCACTTCCATCAGAGCCAAAAATAGTATCTTTATACCTAACTCATCTTTCTAAAAATTCAAAAATTAGCACTTTAAGAAGAAGATTAGTGTCGATTAGTATGGTGCATAAACTTAAAGGACATTATTTAGATACAAAACATCCAATTATTGTTGAAAATTTAATGGGGATAAAAAGAGTGAAAGGAAGCATTCAAAAAGGTAAAAAACCTATATTAATCAATCATTTAAAATCAATAATTAATGTAATAGATGAGCAAAAAATTGAAAATATAAAGAAGCTTAGAGACAAGTCAATTATCCTTTTGGGCTTTGGAGGTGGCTTTAGACGAACAGAACTTATTTCAATTGATCATGAGGATTTAGAATTTGTATCTGAAGGTCTTAAAATCACCATCAGAAAATCAAAAACTGATCAATTCGGGGAAGGTATGATCAAAGGACTACCCTACTTTACCAATGAAAACTATTGTCCTGTAGTCAATCTTAAAAAATGGCTAGAAATTTCTAAAATCAAATCTGGACCTATTTTTAGAAGATTTTCTAAAGGCTTATCTCTAACAGAAAAAAGATTAACCGACCAAACAGTAGTTTTATTAATAAAAGAATATTTAAATTTAGCAGGCATTGAAAATAAAAATTTTGCAGGTCATAGTTTAAGGTCTGGTTTTGCAACTGTCGCTGCAGAATCTGGAGCTGATGAACGTAGTATTATGGCAATGACTGGTCACAAAACAACACAAATGGTTAGAAGATATATTAGAGAAGCAAATATATTCAAAAATAATGCACTAAATAAAATTAAAATATGATATCCTAAATTATGAAAATTTTTTGTGACAGTGCTGATTATAAAATTTTTTTAAGATACAAAAAAGACGGAACAGTAAAAGGTTTTACAACTAATCCAAGTTTAATGAGACAATCTGGAGCAAAAAATTATAAATCATATTCTGTAAAATTATTAAAAAATAGTAATAAAAAGCCAGTTTCATTAGAAGTTTTTTCTGACAACATTGATGAAATGTATAACCAAGGAAAAATAATTAATGGATGGGCCAAAAATGTTTACGTTAAAATACCTGTTGTAA
>CACOLY010000013.1 GCA_902628195.1 uncultured Pelagibacteraceae bacterium | reverse complement strand
ACAAAGAATAAGAGAAGAAAAGATTAAAATTAAAGAAGAGCAAATAAAAATAAAACAAGTTGAAGCACAAAGAGCAAGAGAAGAAAAAGAAAAACAAAGACAAGAACAGTTGAGATTAAAAGATATTGAAAGACAAAAAAGACTGGATGAGGAACAAAAAATTCGTGAAGCCGCAAGAAAACTTAAATATGAGGAAGAAAAATTACGTGAAACAGAAAACAGATTAAGGCAGCTTGAAATTGAGAGGCAACAAGATCTTCAAAGACAATTATTAAAAGAACAAGCAATTCAAAGAGAAAAAGAGGAAGAACTTCGATTAAAAGAGCAGAAAATCAAAACCGCAGAACAGGAAAGGCTCCAAAAAGAAAAAGAACAAAGAGAAAAAGAGGAAGAATTAAGAATAGAAGAAGAAAAACAAAAAAGAATAGAAGAAGAAAAACAGATAGCATTGAAAGCTAAAGAAGAGGAAGAAAAAAGAATAAGAGAAGAAAATAAAAGAATTAAAGAATGGGAAGATAAATTTGATCAAGAACAAAAAATAAAAGAAGAAGAACTCATTAAAAAATTTTATAATGACCAATCATCAAGTCAGCCAAGTGAAGTTAACACTGAGTCATTAAAAAATATTAATAACGAAGAAAAAAAAGATAATTAAATTTTTTGATCGTAATCACCAATTTTTTTTGTATTTTGAAGTAAATTGTCTATAAACTTAAATATTTTTAACTTTCTGTCATTTGAAGTTGGACTTTCTGTCACTATCACTAAAGAAGGTTTGTTTGAAGAAGCCCTTATTAATCCCCATGATCCATCTTCGAAAGAAAATCTTATTCCATTTACTGTTAAGATATCTTTGATTTCTTGATTATCAATTTTAAATTTACTTTTTTTTAAATCCTTAATCTTATTAACCATATCTTCAACTACATTATACTTTTCTTTATCTTCACAGTACGGAGCCATAGTAGGTGATTGATATGTTTTTGGAATTTCATCAATCAATTCACTCACCATTTTATTTTGATTTACTAATAAATGGCAAACTTGAATTGCTGAATTAATTCCATCATCATAACCTAAACCTAAGGGGCGATTAAAAAAGAAATGTCCGCTTTTTTCAAATCCAGCTAAGGCTTTTTCATCATGAACCTTCCTTTTGATATGAGAGTGTCCTGTTTTCCAATAAATAGTTTCGCAATTATTTTTTTTTAAAATCTCATCTTTAGAATATAAGCCTGTAGATTTTACATCTACAACAAATTTAGAATTTTTATGCTTAGTTGATAAATTTCTTGCTATTAAAAGACCTATTTTGTCTGAAAATATTTCATTACCATTATTATCAATAATCCCAACTCTATCTCCATCACCATCGAATCCAAAACCTATGTCAGCACCATTTTTTTTGACTGACTTTGAAATTTCATGAAGCATTTTTAAATCTTCTGGGTTTGGATTATATTTTGGAAAATTCCAATCTAAATTACAATCTAACTCAATTACTTCACATCCTATTCCTCTTAGGATATCGGGCGCAAAAACTCCTGCTGTACCATTTCCACATGCAACTACAGCTTTTATTTTTTTATCAATTTTATTATTATTAATAAGTTCATCCTTATAAATTTTTTGAAAATTATCTTTTTTTTCCTCTTTTCCTATACCTTTCAAAAATTTTTGATTTAATGTGATTTCTTTTAATTCTTTCATTTCATCTGGTGCATGTGTCAAACCTTTTTTGATACCCATTTTTACACCTGTCCAACCATTCTCGTTATGACTAGCAGTTATCATAGCAACACCATCAGCATTCAAATTAAATTGAGCAAAATAAACCATTGGAGATAAAGACAATCCAACATCTTCGACGTAACATCCTGTTGATTTAAGACCTTCTTTAAAAGCAGTTTTAATTTCTTCACTGTAAGATCTATAGTCATGACCAACTATTACCCTTGGATTTTCTTTTTTTGTATGTTTTATAATTTGAGTTCCTAATCCTTTTCCAAGATTCGATACCCCTTTCTGGTTGATGTCTTTTTTGTAGATCCATCGTGCGTCATATTCTCTAAAGCCATACGGGTTTATTTTTACAGTTTCATTCATCAATAAGTACTTACCTTTTTTTTCGTTTTTTTTATGGAATATTTTAGTTGAAATTTTTTTTATATGTTCTATAAATGTTCTATTGATTTACTGAACATTTAGTATATTAATGATTTGTGCATACAACATGTAGTTGTTTTAGCCAAAATAACAAATATAATAACAGGAACTAATGAATAAAATACTCTCTCAAGCACTGAAGAAAGCTGTCTCTGAATATAGCCCAGAAATCAATAAGGTTAATACTGATAGACCTGATCTCTTCTCATTAAGTAATGATACAGAGCTCTTTCAAAATGAAAAAGGTATTATAATAAAAATTGATCGTGCACGAGATGCGAAACTTACAGATTTTGGTAAGGCCACTTTAAAAGATAGATATTTAGGTCAAAATGAGTCTTATCAAGATTTATTTGCAAGAGTAGCAAGCACTTATGCGGATGATAATTTGCATGCTCAAAGAATTTATAACTACATTAGTAATTTATGGTTTATGCCCGCAACACCAGTTTTGTCTAATGGTGGAACTAAAAGAGGATTACCAATTTCATGTTTTTTAAATGAAGCTTCAGATAGTTTAGGAGGTATCTTAGATCTTTGGAGTGAAAATGTTTGGTTGGCCGCAAAGGGTGGTGGAATAGGAAGTTATTGGGGTAATTTAAGATCTATTGGAGAAAAAATTGGTAGAGTTGGTAAAACTTCCGGAATAATTCCATTCATCAAAGTAATGGATTCACTTACTATGGCTATCAGTCAAGGTTCTTTAAGAAGAGGTTCAGCAGCATGTTATCTTCCAATTGATCATCCAGAGATTGAGGAATTTATTGAAATGAGAAGACCAACTGGTGGAGATCCAAACAGAAAAGCACTAAACCTTCACCATGGTGTTTTAGTTTCAGACTCTTTTATGAGAGCTGTTGAAACAGATGAACAGTGGGCATTAAAAAGTCCAGTAGATGGATCTGTCCAACAAACTATTTCAGCAAGAAATTTATGGATAAGATTGTTAACAGCAAGAATTGAAACAGGTGAACCTTATATTATTTATATTGATACAGTTAATAGACAAATTCCTCAACATCACAAACTAGCAAACCTAACAGTAAAAACTTCAAATCTATGTAGCGAAATAACGTTACCAACAGGAATTGATAAAGATGGAAAAGATAGAACAGCTGTATGTTGTTTATCATCTTTAAATATTGAAAAATATGATGAGTGGAAAGATGATAAGAATATGATTAGTGATGTAATGAGATTTTTAGATAATGTTTTATCTGATTTTATTAATAAAGCTCCCGATCAGTTTAAAGATGCTAAGTATTCAGCAGAAAGGGAGAGAAGTGTAGGCCTTGGTGTAATGGGCTTTCACTCTTTTTTACAAAAAAATAGAATTCCTCTTGAGTCAGTAATGTCTAAAGCGTGGAATAAAAAAATTTTTAAGAATATTCATGAAAAAGTCAATCAAGCATCGAAAGATTTGGCTGAGGAAAGAGGAGCTTGTCCTGATGCTGCCGAATATGGATTCAAAGAGAGATTTTCAAATAAAACTGCTATCGCACCAACTGCATCAATTTCAATTATTTGCGGTGGTGCCTCACCAGGTATAGAGCCAATAGCAGCAAATAGCTACACTCATAAAACTTTATCTGGATCCTTTAATGTTAGAAATAGATATTTAGAAGAGATATTAGAAAGTCATGGTAAAAATGACGATGAAACATGGTCTACTATTACGACAAATCAAGGCTCTGTATCACATTTGGATTTTTTAACAGATTTAGAAAAAGATGTTTTTAAAACTGCTTTTGAATTAAATCAAAATTGGATTATAGAATTAAGTGGTGACAGAACACCATTTATATCTCAAGCTCAATCAGTTAATTTATTTTTGCCAGCAGATGTTCATAAGAAAGAATTACATAAAATTCATTTTGATGCTTGGAAAAAAGGTTTAAAAAGCCTTTATTATTGCAGATCAAAATCAATTCAGCGTGCTGAAAATATCAATGATGCAAAATCTACAGATATTACGGCTAACGTTTATAAATCTAAAAATCAACAATCAAACGACCAACCAGAATACGAGGAGTGTTTATCATGTCAGTAGTAAAAAATATAAAAGTTGAAAAGAAAGAGATTATAAAGCCAAAAAAAATGGGCCTATTAGTTGAAAACCCAGTATATAAACCATTTAGATATCCATGGTGTTATGATGCATGGTTAACACAACAAAGAATTCATTGGTTACCAGAAGAAGTACCATTAGGCGATGATGTTAGAGATTGGCAAAAAAACTTATCTCAACCAGAAAAAAACTTACTAACTCAAATATTTAGATTTTTTACTCAAGCAGATGTTGAAGTTAACAATTGTTACTTAAGACATTATACAACTGTCTTCAAACCAACTGAAGTTTTAATGATGATGACAGCTTTTGCCGCTATGGAAACAGTACATGTTGCTGCCTATTCTCATTTATTAGATACTATTGGTATGCCAGAGTCAGAATATTCTGCATTCATGAAATATAAAGAAATGAAAGACAAGTATGATTATATGCAAGGCTTTAATGTAAATTCAAAAGAGGATATAGCAAAAACTGTGGCTGTATTTAGTGCTTTTACTGAAGGTTTGCAATTATTTGCAAGCTTTGCAATCCTATTAAATTTTCCAAGACATAATAAAATGAAAGGTATGGGGCAGATTGTTACTTGGTCAGTTCGCGATGAAACTCTTCACTGTAACTCTATGATCAGAATTTTTAAAGAATTCATAAAAGAAAATCCTGAGATTTGGACTCCAAAATTAAAAAAAGAATTATATGAAGCTTGTAGAACTATTATTGAGCATGAAGATGCTTTTATTGATCTAGCTTTTGAAATGGGACCAATGCAAGGATTGACTGCCAAAGAAGTAAAAGATTACATTAGATTTATTGGAAACAGAAGATTAGTTCAGTTAGGATTAGAACCTATTTATGATGTTCAAAAAAATCCTTTAGGTTGGCTAGATACAATGTTAAATGCTGTTGAACATATGAACTTTTTTGAGGGACGTGCAACAGAATATTCTAAGGCATCAACACAAGGAACTTGGGCAGAAGCTTTTAGTTAATTATCTTTGGTTTAGTTGAACAACTTTTCTATGTTGGTTACCTTTGTAGCTAGCAAGTGGTCTAATTAATTTGTTTGCAGCGTGTTGTTCAATAATATGAGCCGACCAACCAGTAATCCTTGAAATTACAAAAATAGGTGTAAAAAAATCAGTGTCAAAGCCCATTAGATGATAAGTAGGGCCAGTTGGGTAATCTACATTAGGATGTATATTTTTTCTTTCGATCATAACCTTTTCAACTATGTCATAAATTTTTTCAAATTTTTTGTCTTTTTTAATTTTAGCAACTTTACCAAAATATTCTCTCATTGTAGGAACTCTTGAGTCTCCACTTTTGTAAACTCTATGACCAAATCCCATTACTACATCTTTATTATCTAGCGCCTTATTTATCCAATTAAGTGCATTTTCTGGTCTTTTTATTTTATTCATCATATGCATTACTTCTTCATTTGCTCCTCCATGAAGTGGGCCCTTAAGACTCGCTATCGCTCCCGTAATAGCACCATGAATATCAGATAAACTACTAGTGATCGTTCTCGCAGTAAAAGTCGAAACGTTAAAACTGTGTTCAGCATACAAAATTAAAGAAACATCAAATGCTTTCACAATATCTTTATTTGGAACCTTACCGAAACACATATTAAAAAAATTTTCTGAAAAGGATAAATTATTTTTAGGTGGTATAATTTTTTTTCCTTTTCTAATTCTATAAAAAGCAGCTAAAGCTACAGGAGTTTTTGCAAAAATTCTCATCACTTTTCTCATATTTGCTTTTGGAGAATTGTCTTTTGTTTCTCTATCCTCTAGACCCATGATACTGACAACAGTTCTTGCAACATCCATTGGATGAGCTTTTTTTGGGAATTTTTTAATATCTTCAAGCAGAGTTTTAGAGAGTTTTCTTTCTTTTCGCTCTTGTTTTTCAAAATTTTTTAATTGTTTTTTGTTTGGCAGTTCACCATTAAGAATTAAATATGCAACTTCTTCAAATTTACATTTTGCACACAAATCTTGTGCCGCATAACCTCTATAAGTAAGAGAATTAATTTCTGGCATTACTTTTGAAACTTCCGTTTCATCAACCACTATTCCAAGTAAACCTTTTTTAATTTCATCACTCATTATTCGTGTCCTTCAGTATCAAAATTATAAATTTTTTCATCTAAACTATTATATTTTTCATAGTCTACTAATTCATATAATCTTTTTCTAGTTTGCATCCTATCTATAATGTTATTTTGATGTCCATTTACATAAATGTCTCTTAATCCATCTTCAACATTTTTCATGGCTAATCTTTGAGTTGTGACAGGATAAATTACAATATTGTACCCAAATTTTTCTAATTCTTTGTAATTAAATAATTTAGATTTACCAAATTCAGTCATATTTGCTAGCAAGTAGCATGACAGCTCTTTTCTTACTTTTTCAAAATCTTTTTCATTTTCTAAAGCCTCTGGAAAAATTATTTCGGCTCCAGCATCTATATAAGCCTTACATCTATCAATCATTTTTTCAATTCCCTCTACACTTTTAGCATCAGATCTAGCAATAATTTTAAAATTTTCGTCTTTCTTGGTAGCTACACACTCTTTAATTTTTTTAACCATTGCATCCTTTGAAATTAATTCCTTATTATCTAAGTGACCACATCTTTTTCTCTCTATTTGGTCTTCTATATGCACAGCAGAAATTCCAAATTCTTCAAATGTTTCAATTGTTTCTTTACAAGATTTAAAGCCAGTATCTATATCAACAATTGTTGGAAGATTAGTTACTCTTGAAATTAAATATGAGCGAGTGCTCACATCTTGTAATGTTGTTAAACCAATATCTGGAAAACCAAGATCATTAGCCATCACTCCACCAGAAACATAAACTGCATCGTATCCAATTTCTTCTATTAATTTTGCAGTCAAAGGGTTATAAGCTCCTGGAACTCTTAATATTTTGTCTGATTTTAATTTTTCAACAAAATCTAATCTTTTTTGGTTAGGTTTTTTTTCGACAAAGTGCATTAAAAAATTCCTTTTTTTAAATTTCTTTTGAGTTTTCCTCTTTTAATTTCAATATTTAGTTTATCTAATTGACCTTGTTTTAGTTTCTTTAAATTTTGGACTACCTTTAAAAATCTAGCACTCTCTTTTTTACTCAATATATTCTCTGTTAAGGTTAAAAATTTTTTTATATAGTCTTTTCTTTTAAAAGGACGTAAACCGTATGGATGGGCGTCAGCAACACCTTGTTCCTCAATAATTTTTCTCCCATTTTTTAAAGTTATTACCACTTTCGCTCCGAATGCCTTTTTTTTAGGGTTAGGATCGTGATATTTTTTAGTCCATTTTTTATCTTCATGAGTTTTTATTGATCTCCATATTCTAATAGTGCTTTTTCTTTTTGCTCTGGCTTTTGAATAAGATTTTAAATGATGCCAAGTACCATCTTCTAAAGCAACAGCAAAAATATACATTATTGAATGATCTAAAGTTTCTCTACTTGCATTTGGATCCATTTTTTGAGGATCATTAGCACCAGTACCGATTACATAGTGCGTATGATGACTAGTATGAATATCAATTTTTTTTATCTGGTTTAAAGAGTGTACTCTCTTTTTAAGTTTTTTTGCTAAATCAATTAATGCTTGAGATTGGTATTCTGCAGAGTATTCTTTTGTATAAGTTTCAAGTATTGACTTTTTTGATTCTCCTTTTTTTGGTAATGGAACTTTATACAATGCCTTTTTACCGTCTAAAATTCTAGCAATAACACTATCTTCACCTTCATATATTGGACTAGGAGCACCTTCACCTCGCATAACTCTATCAACAGCTTCGATTGCTAGTTTCCCAGCATGTGCAGGTGCGTAAGCTTTCCAACTTGAGATTTCACCTTTCCGTGATTGTCTTGTTGAGATTGTTGTATGTAATGCTTGTTGCACTGCTTGATAAATTGTTTCAGTATTAAGTTTAAGCATTGCACCTATCCCGGCAGCAACACTTGGTCCTAGGTGAGCTATATGATCAACTTTATGTTTATGTAAACAAATTCCTTTTACCAAGTTAACTTGAATTTCGTAAGCTGTTATAATTCCCTTTAAAAGATCCAAACCACTTTTTTTATTTTGTTGAGCTACACTAATCAATGGTGGAATATTATCTCCTGGATGACTGTAATCAGCTGCCAAAAAAGTATCATGAAAATCGAGCTCTCTAACTGCTGTTCCATTAGACCAAGCCGCCCATTCACAATCAAATTTTAATTTACTATTCAAGCCAAATATTGTTGCTCCATTTTTTCTAGAATGTTTTAAAGCCATTTCTCTTGATGAAATTACTGGCCTTCTATTTAGAGACGCAATTGCAACAGACGCATTGTCTATTATTCTATTTATTACCATTTCAATTGCATTTTTATTTAATTTAGCATTGTCACTTGCTATTTCTGCGATTTTCCATGCAAGTTGTTTTTTTTTAGGTAAATGAATTTTGGATGGATAAACTTTTACATTATGTACTATCAAAATAACTCCTAATTAACGAATTTGTTTTAATAGTTAAAAAAAAATAATCAATATTAAAGATATTTTGATACTATTTTTTCAATACCTATAAAGTCTTTTATAAGGTGATTGTGGTAAATTTCAGTTGTATTTTTTTCAGTATATCCATCTTCAAGCAAAATAATTGGAATACCAGCAGCTTTAGCAGCATTAGCATCAGTTTCACTATCTCCTATCATAAGTGATTTTTTTATATCTCCATCTAAAATTTCAATTACAGAAGTCAGGTGTCTTGGATCGGGTTTACAGTAATCAAAAGTATTATGACCTGCTATGTATTCAAAAAAATCATAGATACCAATTTTTTTTAATAGATCAATTGATAAATTCTCTTGTTTATTTGTACACACAGCCATTGACATTTTTTTATTCTTGGCCCAAATTAAAAACTCTTTTACTCCTCTGATTAATTTACTTTCATTTACAATATTTTTTCCATAAAAATCCACAAATTCTTTTACCATTTGGTTTTTAATTTTTTCATCTTCTATTTTACTAAATTCTTTTTTAGCTTGGCCCCATATTGATCGACCAAGCATAGCCCCAGCCCCTTGACCTACTAAGTTTCTAATTTCATCAGTTGATTTAGTAGGATAACCAAATTGTTTCATCACATGGTTATGTGCTCTCATTAAATCTGGGGCTGTATCAACTAAAGTGCCATCTAAATCAAACAGAATTGTAAATTTTTGTTTCATAATCAAAAGTATTTTTACGAAATATTTTGTGAATTAAGAAAGATATATACTTAATATAAATAAATTAATAGATGAAACAATTAAAAATCTTAAATTCACAAAAAAGCTTAAGAAACAAATTCTTAAAATTAGGTGTTAAAATGGTCGGACCAGAAACAATATTTTTCTCTAAAGATACAAAAATTGGAAAGAATGTAATTATCGAACCTTATGTTGTATTTGGTTCAAAAGTTAAAATTGGTAATAATGTAAAAATAAAATCTTTTTCTCATTTAGAAAACTGTAAAGTTGAAGATAAAGTTGATATAGGTCCTTTTGCTAGAATAAGACCAGGCACTATTTTAAAAGAGCAGTCTAAAGTTGGGAATTTTGTTGAAATTAAAAAAAGCATTGTTGGTAAAAAATCTAAAGTAAGTCATCTAACTTATATTGGTGATAGTTTTATTGGAAAATCAGTTAATGTTGGAGCAGGCACCATTACTTGCAATTATGATGGTATAAAGAAAAGTAGAACTAAAATAGAAGATAATGTTTTCATTGGTTCAAACTCCTCTTTAGTAGCTCCTTTAACTATTGGGGAAAACAGTATAATTGGAGCAGGTTCTGTAATTACAAAAAATGTAAGAAAAAAATCACTAGCTTTAACTAGAAGCTCACAAATCGAAGTAAAAAATTATAAAAGAAAAAATAAATAAATTATGTGTGGAATAATAGGTATCAATAGCAGCAAACCAGTATCATCCACGATAATTAATTCATTGAAAAAATTAGAATATAGAGGTTACGACTCTGCAGGTATTGCAACTCTTTCAGGTAATCAGATTAATGAGGTTAAATCAGAAGGAAGAGTTGATAATCTTGAAAAAAATTTACTAGTTCAAAATATGGAAGGCACTATTGGTATCGGACATGTTAGATGGGCAACTCATGGTTTGCCTAATAGCATTAATGCTCACCCTCATTCATCTCAAAATGTTTCAGTAGTACATAATGGGATAATTGAAAATTCAACACTATTAAAAAAATTTTTAGTTAGTAAGGGACATAAGTTTAAATCTCAAACTGATACAGAAGTTATTGTTCATTTAATTACTGAAAATCTGAAAAATCATGACATTGTTAATTCAATCAAAAAAACTCTAAAATCTCTTCATGGAAGTTTTGCACTAGGAATTATATTTAAAGATCAACCTGATTTAATTGTAGGTGCTAGAAGAGGTTCACCATTAGCAGTTGGTTATGGCCCTAATGAAAATTATTTAGGCTCAGACTCATATGCTCTAAAATCAATGACTAATAAAATAACATACTTAAATGATGGTGAATTTTGTATCATTAAAAAAGATTATGTTGAGTTTTTTGATGAAGAAGGAAATAAAATTAACAAGAAAGTTTTAGAATTATCGTCTAGTGAAGAAAAGTATGACAAAGGTGATTATAAACATTTTATGGCAAAAGAAATTGAAGAACAACCTATTACACTTAAAAATGGAATTAATGAATATATTGATAAAGCAAATAATGATATAAATATCTTTAATTTTCCATGGAAATCAGTTGAAATTTCTTCAATTACTTTGATTGGTTGTGGTACTGCTTATCATAGTTGTTTAATGGCTAAATATTGGTTTGAACAATTAACATCAGTTGATGTAAATATTGATATTGCATCTGAATTTAGATACAGAAAAAACAGATTTAAAAAAGAAACCTTATATGTATTTGTTTCTCAGTCAGGAGAAACTGCAGACACTTATGCTGCATTAGATTTATGTAAAAAAAAGGGAATGAAAACATGTGCCGTTGTAAATGTAATAGAAAGTTCAATTGCAAGAGACTCTGAATTTGTTTTACCAATTCATTGTGGAACAGAAATAGGAGTAGCATCTACAAAAGCTTTTTTAGGTCAAATATTAATTTTATATATTTTAGCTTTAAAATTAGGTCTAATGAGAAAAGATTTAAAAAAAGAGGTTTTTAGAGAAAAACTAAAGGATTTGATTAAATTACCAAAATTAGTTGAGCAAACACTCTCAACTGATAACAAAATACAAACAATTTCCAACACATTCAATGAAGCTAAAGGTTCTATGTTTTTAGGAAGAGGGTTTTCATATCCAATAGCATTAGAGGGTGCTTTAAAATTAAAAGAGTTATCTTATATCCATGCAGAAGGTTACCCAGCAGGTGAAATGAAACATGGACCTTTAGCATTAATAGAAGAGGGTATGCCAGTAGTAGTTTTAGCACCAAGGGATAATTATTATAAAAAAACAATTTCAAATATGCAGGAAGTAATAGCTAGAGGTGCTAAAGTTTTATTAGTTACCAACAAAAGTAAGGATGAAGTTTTTTCTGAAAATATTTGGGAAACTATAGAGGTTGAAAGTACTAGTGAAGATCTTT
Organism: uncultured Pelagibacteraceae bacterium; assembly: GCA_902628195.1. Taxonomy (GTDB): domain Bacteria; phylum Pseudomonadota; class Alphaproteobacteria; order Pelagibacterales; family Pelagibacteraceae; genus Pelagibacter. Next base: position 13,915 of record CACOLY010000013.1, on the reverse strand, counting down.
TGCCTTTTCTTTTAACAATACCTTTGCAAAAACTTGCTTACTATTCAGCTCTTAAAAAAGGTTTTGATATAGACAAACCTAGAAATTTAGCAAAATCAGTTACTGTTGAGTAATTATTGAAAAAAATAAACTTCACTAGAAATGTAAATTTTTGGGAATTAGCTAATTTTAGTAAGGTAAAAAGTTTAGAAAATACTCTTTTATTAAATGAGGCTTTTGACCAAAATGTTTTAATTGAAGATAACAAAGAATTTTTAAAGAAATTTATCAATCATTTTGAAAAGAAAAAAAATATTAGTTCTCAATTATATCAAGATATGTTTGCTTCATTTATTGTAGGAAATAAATTTGATAAGACTTTTTTAGAATTCGGAGCCACAGATGGCATTGATCTATCTAACACTTATATGTTGGAAAATTTTGAGAAATGGTGGGGCGCATTATCTGAACCAAGTTTACAGTGGCATGAAGCTTTAAAAAAAAATAGAAAAAATTCTAAGATAATTACTAAATGTATTTGGTCTCAAAGTGGAAAAAATCTAGATTTTTTTATGTCAGATGTAGGTGTTTTATCTACCATTAAGGATTTTATTGAAAGTGACAAGAATTCTATGCCAGGTAATACTCTAGAAAGAAAAAAAGCTGGAAAGATAATTTCAGTAGAAACCATTTCATTAAATGATGTTATAAAAGAATACTTCAATAATATTTCACCTTCATATATTTCTGTAGATACAGAAGGCTCAGAATATGAAATTTTAAAATCATTTAAATTAGATATATATAGACCCAAAGTATTTACTATCGAACATAATTTTACTGATTTTCAAATGAAGATTGATGATTTGATGAAATTAAACAATTATAAAAGAATTTTTAGAGAATTGACTGCTTTTGATGCTTGGTATGTGTCTGAGGAAACATTAAAAGAATTAGATTTTTAGCAATTTATTTTAAATTTTTACTTCTCAGTTGATTAGTTAAAAAACTCTGATACAACAATTATAGGTTGAACATGAAAAATTGGAAAGTAAATAGTTGGAGAAAATATCCGGTTAAGCACGTTCCGGATTATCCAGATAAAAAAGAATTAGATCAAGTTTTAAACAAAATTAAAACTTTCCCACCACTTGTATTTGCTGGAGAGACTAGACATTTGAAACAACAACTTTCAGATGTAGTTGATGGAAAAGCATTTTTACTTCAGGGTGGAGACTGCGCAGAAAGTTTTGCTGAATTTCATCCAGATAAGATAAGAGATACTTTTAAAGTTATATTGCAGATGTCTTTGGTTTTGACATATTCTGCATCTTTACCAGTTGTAAAGATAGGAAGAATAGCTGGGCAATTTTCAAAACCTAGAAGTGCACCTACTGAGATACAAGGTGATAAAGAATTACCAAGTTATTTGGGAGACAATATTAATGGAATAGATTTTACAGATAAAGCGAGAAAACCCGATCCAAAAAGATTATTTAGAGCTTACTCGCAATCAGCTTCAACTTTAAATATCTTAAGAGCTTTTTCTAAAGGTGGTTTTGCAGATTTAAATAAAGTTCATTTGTGGAATTTAGATTATATAAAGAAAAGTCCTCAAGCTAAAAAGTTTAAAGAGTTAGAGGACAAAATAGCTGATGCTTTAGCATTTATGGAAGCTTGTGGAATAACTTCAGATTTCAATAATAGATTATACACCGTAAATTTTTGGACTTCGCATGAGGCTTTACATTTACCTTTTGAAGAAAGTATGACAAGAGTAGACTCTACTACTGGGGAACATCACGATACATCTGCACATTTTGTTTGGATTGGAGATAGAACAAGACAGTTAGATGGTGGGCATGTGGAATTTTGTAAAGGAATTGAAAATCCAATAGGAATAAAATGTGGTCCAACATCAAAACCTGATGAGATTGCTAAAATTTGTGAAGTTTTAAATCCTAAAAATGAAAAAGGTAAAATAACTTTGATTTCAAGATTTGGTCATAAAAATGTAGAAAAATTTTTACCGAAACTCATAAGAGGAATTAAAAAAGCAGGTCAAAATGTTATCTGGTCGTGTGATCCAATGCATGGAAATACAATTAAATCAACAACTGGTTTTAAAACAAGGCCTTTCAATGATGTTGTCAGTGAAGTTAAAAATGTTTTTGCAGTTCATCAAGCTGAGGGTACATATGCCGGTGGTTTACATGTTGAAATGACCGGTCAAGACGTAACTGAGTGTACTGGTGGAGCTAGAAAAATATCTGATGCAGATTTATCAAGCAGATACCATACTCATTGCGACCCTCGTTTAAATTCAGATCAAGCTTTGGAAATGGCATTTTTAATATCAGATGAGATAAAAAAGAATAGCAGCTATTCTAAAAATGCTATTCAAGCGGCATCTTAGGCCATTGCTTTAACACACAAGGTTATTAAATATAAACTATGAGTCCATCAGAAAAAGTAAAATATATATCCAACTGGATTAAATCATATGTTGATCAAATGCCCAGCAAAGCGGAGTCATTGGTAATTGGTATATCTGGTGGGATAGACTCATCTGTCTCAAGCACTCTTAGTGCGATGACTGGATTGAAAACAATTGTTTTGTCTATGCCTATTAAGCAAAAAGAAAATCAACATGATTTAAGTTTAAAACATCAAAAATGGTTAGTTGAAAAATTTAAAAATGTTGAAGCTCATACAATAAGCTTAGATAAGTTATTTGAATCTTTTTCTTCAACACTAAATAAATTTGATAATGAACATGGATTTGCAAATTCAAGGGCAAGATTGAGAATGGCAACTTTGTATCAAGTTGCTACAGCTAACAAAGGAATAGTAGTTGGAACTGGTAACAAGGTTGAAGATTTTGGTGTTGGTTTTTATACAAAATATGGTGATGGTGGAGTAGATATTTCACCTATTGCAGATTGTAATAAAACTGAAGTTTGGGAGCTTGGTAAAGAATTAGGTATACTAAAAGAAATAATTGATGCTCCTCCAACTGATGGTCTTTGGGATGATGGTAGAACTGATGAGGGACAACTAGGTTTTAAATACAAAGATCTAGAAGATGCGATGGCAAATCCCGACTCACCTCACAAAATAGAGTACGAAAAAATTAGAAAACAAAATTTGCATAAAATGGAGCCAATTCCAGTATGCAAAATTCCTAGTTAATCAATTAGATTAACAAATCAAAAAATAAGGTATATTTCTTAATCAATTTATATGGATATTTTTTTAACAAATAATTTAACCAATAAAAAAGAACAATTTGTTCCAAATGATAGCAAAAATATTGGAATGTATGTTTGTGGACCAACTGTTTATGATGACCCACATATTGGCAATGCTAGACCATTAGTAATTTTCGATATTCTTTTTAAAATACTTAAAAACAACTTTTCAAAAGTGACTTATGTTAGAAATATTACGGATATTGACGATAAAATAATTAAGGCATCACAAGAACAAAAAATATCCACAAAAGAGTTGACTGAAAAAGTAATATCAAGTTTTTTTGAAGATTGTAATTTTTTAAATTGTGAAGATCCCTCTCATCAGCCAAAAGCAACTGAGCATATTAATCTAATGATTGAGATGATTAATGATTTAATAAAAAAAGGTTTTGCCTATGAAAATAATAATCATGTTTATTTTGAAGTAAAAAAATTTCCTGATTATGGTAATTTGTCTAACAAAAAGTTAGAGGATTTAATAGCAGGATCTAGAGTAGAAGTAAGTGAAAACAAAAAAAATTCAGAGGATTTTGTATTATGGAAACCATCAAATAAAGACGAACCTTCATGGGATTCACCTTGGGGAAAAGGAAGACCAGGATGGCATTTAGAATGTTCTGCAATGTCAAAGAAATTTTTAGGAAACGAGTTTGATATCCACGGTGGAGGTATAGATTTATTATTTCCTCATCATGAGAATGAAATAGCTCAATCTAGATGTGCTAATAATTCAAAATCTTTTGCAAAATATTGGGTTCATAATGCGTTTATCACAATGTCCAACGAGAAAATGGCCAAGTCTCAGGGAAATATATTAAAAATAAAAGATTTCAGAAATAAGATAAGTGGACAAGTTATTAGACTGGCATTAATGAGTGCTCATTATAAACAGCCACTAGATTGGAATGATAAATTAATTAATGATTGTCAGAATACTTTAGATAAGTGGTATCGGTTTTATTCATCTGAAAAAAATTCTGCTCAAGTGACAGAAGAAATTTTAAAACCTTTATATGATGATTTAAATACACCAGGCTATATAGCAAATTTACATCAACTTTTTGATCAAGCTAATAAAGGTAATAACAAAGAATTATTCATTTCAGCATGTAAATTTGTTGGTCTTTTTAATGAAGATAAAAAACAATGGGAAAAGTATAAAAAAGATAAAGCTACAATAAGTGAGTCAGAGATAAATAATAAGATAGATTTAAGAAATAAAGCTAGAACCGATAAAAATTATAAGGAAGCTGATAGAATTAGAGATGAACTTTTAGATAAAGGTGTTTTAATAGAAGACAAAGATGGTAAAACACTTTGGAAATTTAAATGAGTAAAGAGAGATTATATATTTTTGATACAACTTTAAGGGATGGTGCTCAAACACAAGGAGTAGATTTTTCTATTGAGGATAAAGAAAAAATTGCATCTGCGCTTGATAATCTTGGAGTTGATTATATTGAAGGTGGTTGGCCTGGTGCAAATCCAACTGATACAGAGTTTTTTCAAAAAAAACATAATTTTAAAAATTCAAAGCTAACATCATTTGGAATGACGAAGAGATCTGGAAGAAGTGCAGAAAATGATACTGGCTTATCAGCAATCATGAACTCAAATACTTCAGCTGTATGTTTGGTAGGTAAGTCATGGGATTTTCATGTTGATATAGCTTTAGGAATAACGAATGAAGAAAATTTAGATAATATTTCTGAGAGCGCTAAACATTTTGTAAAAGCAAAAAAAGAATTTATGTTTGATGCAGAACATTTTTTTGATGGTTATAAAGCAAATTCAAAATATGCCCTTTCATGTATCAAAGCTGCTTATGATCAGGGTGCTAGATGGATTGTTCTTTGTGATACAAACGGAGGAACACTTCCACATGAAGTTACACAAATAGTTAAAGAGGTTACAAAAGTAGTTCCTGGAAAAAATTTAGGTATACACGCACATAATGATACAGGGAATGCAGTTGCGAACTCTTTAGCAGCAGTATTGTCTGGTGTTCGACAAATTCAAGGAACAATCAATGGATTAGGAGAAAGATGTGGAAATGCAAATTTAATGTCATTAATACCAACATTTTTTTTAAAAAAAGATTTTTCATCCCAATTTGAGATTGGTATAAAATCAAAAGATATTAAAAATCTTACCGAATGTTCAAGATTATTAGATGAAATTTTAAATAGAAAACCTAACCAACATCTACCATATGTTGGTGCTGCAGCTTTTTCACATAAAGGTGGGTTACATGTGTCTGCTGTACAAAAAGATCCAAAAACTTATGAACACATTAATCCAGAGGAAGTTGGTAATACAAGAAATATTGTTGTGTCAGACCAATCTGGAAAATCCAATATCATTTCAAGATTAAAAAGTATCAAAATTGAAATTGAGGAAAACGATCCTAGAATTAAAAAATTATTAGATGAAGTAAAAGATAGAGAATTTATTGGTTATAGCTATGATGGTGCTGATGCATCATTTGAATTGTTAGCTAGAAGAATTATTGGAGAAATACCACGATATATTTCAATTAATGAATATGACGTTTCTGTTAAAAAAAATAAATCTGGAGAAATAGTTTCATCTGCAAAAGCTCAATTAGAAGTTGATGGAGAAAAAATTATGTGTGAAGGAGAGGGTAACGGACCTGTAAATGCTTTAGACAATGCTATTAGACAAAACGTAGATCGATTAGCAAAATATTCAAAATATTTAAAAGATTTAAAATTAGTTGATTATAAAGTTAGGATTTTAAATACAGGAACCGAGGCTGTTACTAGAGTATCTATCGAAAGCACAGACTCAAAGGGAAAAAATTGGTTTACTATAGGTGTATCTACAAACATTATTGATGCTTCATTCAAAGCATTAATTGATAGTTTAGATTATAAACTATTTAAAGATAATGCACCTGCAAGTAAGTAAATGAGTAAAAACAATATCTCTTTTATTCTTCACCAACCTCAATTATCAGAAAATATTGGTGCCTGTGCTAGAGCTATTAAGAACTTTAATTTTAAGAAATTAATATTAGTAAATCCAAAACCAATTTACCCCAACGATAAGATTTTAGCTACATCTGTCGGGGCAAAAGATATCATTAAACAAAGCAAAAAATATAATAATCTGGATAATGCTCTAAGTAAAATTGATATTGTCATTGCTACATCAGCAAGATTTAGAAATAAAAATATAAAACACATCAATTTGGAGGATTTAAAAAAGATAAATTTTAATAAAAATATTGGTTTTTTATTTGGCTCAGAGGCATCAGGTTTATCAAATAACGAAATTAGTTATGCTAATTATACTTTACAAATCCCCACAAATCCTAACTTTAAGTCACTCAATTTATCTCATAGTTTAATAATTATCGCTCAATATGTTGCCAGCGTTATTAAACTAAAAAATATTCCATTTAAGAAATCAAAAAAAGTCAAATCAGCAAGCAAAAAAGAAATTCAATCAATGTTAAATCTTTGTATTAAAAATTTAGATGAAATAAATTTTTTTCGACCTAAAGAAAAGAGACCCAAAATGCTCGAGAACTTAAGAAATATTTTTTACAAAATGGACTTATCTGACAAAGAAACACGTATATTATCAGGAGTATTTGCAAGTTTAGGTAAAAAACGTTGATTGACAAAATATGGAGTAAGTTTATAAGACCCTCTATTAAATGACAAAAAGATTAAACTCTAAACATAAAGTAGATAGAAGATTAAAAGTAAACCTATGGGGTAGACCAAAAAGTCCATTCAATACTAGAGCATATGGTCCTGGTCAACATGGTCAGACTAAAACTTCAAAACCTTCAGATTATGGAATTCAATTACAAGCTAAACAAAAATTAAAAGCTTATTATGGTAATATAAATGAGAGACAATTTAGAAATATTTATAAAAAAGCAAGTATGCTTAAAGGAGATACTAGTGAAAATTTAATTGGTTTATTGGAAAGAAGATTAGATGCGGTTATTTATAGAGCAAAATTCGCAACCACTATATTTTCTGCAAGACAATTAATTAATCACGGCCATGTTAAAGTGAATGGAAAAAAAGTTAATATTTCAAGTTATTCAGTAAGAGAGGAAGATACAATTGAAATTAGAGATAAATCAAAACAATTAGCAATTATTGATATAGCTCTAGCAAATAAAGAAAGAGAAACACCTGAATATATTCAGATGGATGAAAAAAATAAAAAGTTTAAATTCGTTAGAGTGCCGAAATTTGAAGAAGTACCATATCCAATTGTTATGGAGCCAAATTTAGTAATTGAATATTATTCTAGATAAAATTATTTTTTGTAATTAACACCTTTATCATCAAATACTTTTTTTAATTCTCCATTCTCATACATTTCTTTGACGATATCACATCCACCAATAAATTCTTTTTTTACATAAAGTTGTGGAATAGTAGGCCAGTCACTAAAAACTTTTATTCCTTCCCTCATTGATTGGTTTTCCAATACATTAATACCTTTAAAATTTACCTCTAAAATCTTAAGCATGTTTGAGACAGCCATTGAGAAACCACACTGTGGTGCGTCTGGTGTTCCTTTCATGAACAAACACACATCATTGTTATCTATATAATTTTGAATTGAATTTTTTGTTTGATCATCCATTATTGTTCCTTTGTTTTAATTGCTAAAGCATGTAATTCATTTCCCATTTTACCTTTAAGAGAGTTATAAACCATTTTATGTTGTTCAATCTTAGATTTACCTGAAAATTGTGATGAAGTCACTGTTGCAGAATAATGATTGCCATCACCCGCAAGATCTTGGATTTCAATTAATGCATCTGGAAATGCTTCCTTTATGTATTTTTCAATTTCTTTTAGATTCATTGCCATAGTTAATTCATATAATCTTTTAACCAACTTGTATTATACGATTTTAATTCGTCAATTGTAACTTTTGTCTTTTGGCTAATTATCAAATATTTATCAACGATTTTACCTAGTTCATCAAAATGAACAGAATTCTTCTCTAAAATTTTACTAACTTTTTGTAAATCAGAAGGATTAATTTCAATTATATACCTTCCTTGATCTTCCGAAAATAGATATTCGATCTCATTTATAAATATATTTAGTTTTTTAAACTCAAAACCCTTATTACCTTTAATACACATTTTGCTTATAGCTGTAATAATTCCCCCTAAAGAAACATCGTGAGCACTTTTAACCAAATCATTTTTTATTAACTGTAGTAATGTTTCACCGTTATTTTTTTCATTAAAAAGATTTATTTCAGGCGGAGGTCCATTTTTTTCGTCTAATATAGTTCTTGCAAATAAACTCTGATCCATATGACCCTCTGTTTTACCTATTATTAAAACTAAATTGTTTATCTCTTTAAAATCCATAGTTATCATTTGTTTATAGTTTTTAATAAGGCCTACACCACCTATTGCGGGAGTGGGTTTAATTCCAACTTCTTTTGTTTGATTATAAAAAGAAACATTTCCTGAAACAACTGGAAATCCTAAAAATTTTGATGCTTCTCCTATACCTTGAACGCATTCAACAAATTCACCCATGTTATCTTCATTCTCTGGACTTCCAAAATTAAGGCAATTCGTAATCGCTATAGGAGTTGCACCAACAGAAATAAGATTTCTCCAACTTTCACAAACAACTTGTTTTCCTCCAGTAAGTGGATGTGCCCAGCAATAAACAGCTGAAGAGTCAACTGTAGCCGCTACAGCTTTATTGGTCCCATGAACTCTTACTACTCCAGAATTACCACCAGGTTTTTGAATAGTATCACCCATTACGGTATGATCATATTGTTGCCAAATCCATTCTTTGCTACAAACATTTGGATTAGATAAAATTTTATTTAGAATATCTTTAATCTTTAATTTATTTATAAATTCTTTTTTGATCTTATTTTTTTTGGGAAGTTTAGCTTTCTTCCATTTTCGATCATACATTGGTGAATTCTCAACAAGAGTATTTACTGGTATTTTTGCTACTTGTTTATTGTCAAAAAATAATTCTATATTTTTGGTATTTGTAGTTTTTCCAATCACAGCAAAGTCCAAATTCCATTTATCAAATATTTTTTTTGCTAATTCTTCCTTTCCATTTTCAAGAACAATAAGCATTCTTTCTTGACTTTCTGAGAGCATAATTTCATAAGGTGTCATTTTGCTTTCTCTACAAGGTACTTTGTTTAAATCTAATTCAATACCCAAGTTTCCTTTCGATGCCATCTCAATGCTAGATGAGGTAAGACCAGCTGCACCCATATCTTGAATTGCAATAATTGAGTCACCAGCCATTAATTCCAAACATGCCTCTAAAAGAAGTTTTTCTGTAAAAGGATCTCCAACTTGAACTGTGGGTTTTTTTTCCTCGATTTTTTCATCAAAACTTGCTGAGGCCATACTTGCTCCATGAATTCCATCTCGTCCAGTCTTTGAGCCAACATAAATTACTGGTTTATCTATACCTACAGCTTTGGAATAAAAAATTTTGTTTTTTTTGACCAAGCCTAGTGTCATTGCATTTACGAGGATATTGCCATTGTAAGAACTATCAAAAGATGTTTGTCCAGCTATTGTAGGCACACCAATACAATTTCCATAACCACCAATTCCATGAACCACACCTCTTAAAAGATTTTTAGTTTTTTTATGTTGAGGTGATCCAAAATGAATTGAATTTAAATTTGCAATAGGTCTTGCGCCCATTGTAAATACATCTCTCATTATTCCACCTACACCAGTTGCAGCTCCTTGGTACGGTTCAATGAAAGATGGATGATTATGACTTTCAATTTTAAACACTATTGCATCACCATCTTCTATATCTATAACACCAGCATTTTCTCCAGGTCCTTGAATAACCTTTTTTCCTTTTGTTGGTAATTTTTTAAGGTGAAGTCTTGATGATTTATATGAGCAATGCTCATTCCACATGGCTGAAAATATCCCAAGTTCAGTTATATTTGGAGTTCTTTTTAATAAATCACAAATCTTTTTATACTCATCTTTTTTAAGACCATGTTCTATAGCTATTTTTTCGTTAACTTCTATCATCTAATATTATTAATCAAGTTTTTGAAAAATAGAGAACCATCTTCTCCTGACAAACTTTCATCAATCATTCTTTCAGGATGTGGCATCATACCCAAAACATTTTTATTTTTATTGAAAATTCCGGCAATATTCTTCATAGACCCATTTGGATTAAATTCTTCATTTGTTTTTCCATCTTCATCAGAATAATAGATTGCTATTTGATTATTATCCTCAATTTCTTTAAGCTGTTCGCCTGTACAAAAATAATTACCTTCGTTATGTGCAATATGTAATTTTAAAATATTTTTACTAAGATTTTTAAAATAGGGGTTATTATTATTTTCTACTTTCACAAATACATTCTTACATATAAATTCTAGATATTTATTTCTAAGCAAAACACCTGGTAACAATCCAGTTTCAACAAGTATTTGAAAACCATTACAAATACCCATCACTAATCCCCCAGAATTAGCAAATTCGATAACTGAATTCATAATTTTTGATTTAGATGCCATACTTCCACATCTAAGATAGTCGCCATATGAAAAACCTCCAGGTAAAACAATCAAATCACTTTTTGGTAATTCATTATCATCATGCCAAACCATTTCATTTTTAAAACCAAATTTTTTAAGAGCAACACCCATATCTCTGTCACAATTTGAACCGGGAAAAGTAATTACTGCTGATTTCATTAATTATTGTGTTTCAATAATTTTAAAATTTTCTATAACAAGGTTAGTTAAAAGTTTTTTGCACATATCTTCAACAATTTCTTTAGCTTTTTTTGGATCGTTTTCTTTAACATCTATTTCAAAATATTTGCCTTGTCTTACCTCGTTCACATTATTAAAGCCCATTCCGTCCAATGCTTGATGAATTACTTTACCTTGAGGATCTAAAACATCCTTTTTTAAGGTTATAATTGCTGATACCTTCATTTAGATTTTTTTTTGATTGAAGATAATTTTGTTACATTAACTGCAGAAACATTTGACTGTTCATGAAGAATTCCAAGTCTTTTAGCAACTTCTGTATAAGCTGGAATTAAATCACCAAGATCTTTTCTAAATCTATCTTTATCAAGTTTTTTTTCAGTTATTGAATCCCATAGTCTACAGGTATCTGGACTTATTTCGTCAGCGAGTACAATTTGAGTCTTGCTACTCTCGTGTGTTAAACCAAATTCAACTTTAAAATCTACCAACTTTATTCCTACAGCCCTAAACATACCTAAAAGAAAATCATTTAGTCGAGAAAGGTTTTCATCTATCCAATCTAACTGCATTACATTTAACCAATTAAAAGTTAAAATATGTTCTCGACTTATTAAAGGATCTCCAAGTTTATCATCTTTTAGACAATATTCTATCAAGGGACGTTCTAATACTGTTCCATCCTCAATACCTAATCTTTTCGTCAAAGATCCCGTTGCAATATTTCTAACAACAAACTCTATAGGGATTATGTCGACTAATTTAACAAGCTGTTCCCTCATATTTAGTCTTCTTATTAAGTGATTTTTAATTCCAATTTCAGATAAGTTAGAAAGAATATATTCTGAAATTCTATTATTTAATACTCCTTTACCCTCAATAGTAGATTTCTTTTGATTATTAAAAGCAGTTGCATCATCTTTAAAATATTGAATGACTAAGTTTTTATCCTGAGTAGCGTAAATAATTTTTGCTTTTCCCTCGTAAAGTTTTTTTCCTTTTTTCATTATTTAAATACTCTTTTAAAAATAAAATTTACATTTTTGAAATGTTTAGAATAACTAAAAATATTTTTTAATTTTTTTGGTGAAATCTTGCTCATTATATATCTATCAGACTGTATAACATTAAATAAATCTAAGTTTTCAGCAAAACATTTTTTTGCGTAATTTTGAACCATTTTGTATGATTTTTCTCTGCTAAGTCCTGTTTTAGTTAATTCTAACATTAACTCTTGGGAAAAAATAAGACCTTTTGTTAAATTCAAATTTTTTAACATCTTCTCAGGATAAATAATCATATTATTTAAAATATTTGTTAATCTTACAAGCGCAAAATCTAATGTAATATTTGCATCAGGACCAATACTTCTTTCAACACTAGAATGAGAGATATCTCTCTCATGCCACAAGGCTATATTTTCAAGAGCAGGAATAACTGAACTTCTTACCATTCTTGCAAGACCTGTGAGATTTTCACTTAAAATTGGATTTTTTTTATGTGGCATTGCTGAAGAACCTTTTTGATTTTTGGAAAAATATTCTTGAAGCTCATAAACTTCAGTTCTTTGAAGGTGTCTAATTTCTGTAGCAACTCTCTCAATTGATCCAGCTATTATTCCTAAAACTGAAAAGTAAAAAGCGTGTCTATCACGTGGAATTATTTGGGTTGAGATTGGTTCAACTTTAAGACCAAGTTTTTTGGCAACATGTTTTTCAACGTTAGGCGAAATATTTGCAAAAGTACCAACTGCACCAGAGATTGCGCAAGTAGATACATCATTTATGGCAAGAATTAATCTATTCTTATTTCTTTTAAATTCCTCGTAGAAAGAGGCCAACTTTAAACCAAATGTAATTGGTTCTGCGTGTATACCATGACTTCGTCCCATACAGGGAGTAAATTTATATTTCTTAGCCTGCTTTTTTAGTACCTTTAAGATTTGATCTAAATCTTTGAGGAGTATTTTTCCTGATTGAACTAATTGAATATTAAAACTTGTATCTAAAACATCTGAAGATGTCATTCCTTGATGAAGGTATCTTGCTTTTATTCCAGCTTTTTCTGTTATTGATGTTAAAAAAGCAATCACATCATGTTTTACTTGATTTTCAATTTTATGAATTCTTTCTACGTTAATTTTTGCTTTTTTCTTTACAGTTTTTGAGACACCTTTCGGTATCTGTCCAAGTTTTTCCATTGCTTGGGCAGCTGCAACTTCTACATCAAGCCATATCTTATATTTATTCTCTTCAGACCAAATATTAACCAATTCTTTTCGAGAGTATCTTTTAATCATTAATTGTAAGGTGGTTTAGAATATCCTTTAGCAGATTCTGTAAAGATTTCATAACCATTTTCTGTAATTCCAACTGTATGTTCAAATTGTGCAGACAAAGATTTATCTTTTGTAACTGCTGTCCAGCCATCATTAAGCATTTTAATTTCAAATTTTCCAGCATTTATCATCGGCTCAATTGTAAAAGTCATTCCAGGTTTTAGTTCCATTCCAGTATTTCTTTTTCCATAATGTAGAATGTTAGGTGGTTCATGAAAAGTTGTACTAATACCATGACCACAAAAATCTCTTACAACTGAAAAACCTTTTTCCTCAACATAGGATTGAATCTCATACCCAATATCACCAAGCTTAATTCCAGGTTTTAATATTTTGATCGCGTTCATCATAGCTTCATAAGTAGCTTTAATTAGATTATTTAATTTAACTGAAGTTTTACCGATACAAAACATTCTACTTGTATCTCCATAATGATCATTCACAATTGCAGTCACATCAACATTAACTGCGTCTCCATCTTCTAGAATTCTTTCTTGTGATGGAATACCATGACACACAACATGATTTAAAGAAGTACATAATGATTTTTTAAAACCTCTATAGAAAAGTGGAGCAGAAT
>CACOLY010000012.1 GCA_902628195.1 uncultured Pelagibacteraceae bacterium | reverse complement strand
TTTCCTTGAAAAAAACAAATTTTTATATATTTTTCCAACTTATTCTGAAAAATTTTTAAATTATTCACCTGGTAATATATTACTTTTTAATTTGATAAATTTTTTTTTTAATAATGGAGGAGAATTATTTGATTTTACTATTGGAAATGAATTTTATAAAAAAAAATTGTCAAATAATATGATTGATATTTATTATAAAAACTTGCCTATCACATTTTATGGTAAATTTTTGATACCATTCTTATTTTTAAAAGATAATTTAAAAAAGATTAGATTAATAAATTATTTATCAAGAAAAATTCGGTATTAATGTTCCTTTTAAAAAAGATTTTTAACTTTCTAATTTTTATCCTTATAAAAATAAATTTCTTAAAATTACCAGAAAAAAGTTTTAGAATTTTAATGTTTCACGATATAGTTAATTTTAAAAAATTTTATCATCAACTTCTCGCACTTAAAAAAGAATGGACATTCATAAATCCAAATGATTTTTATAAAATCACAAGTGGAAAAAAAAAAATTAATAAGAGATATATAATGGTTACATTTGATGACGGATTCAAAAGTAATCTTATTGTTGCCAAAAAATATTTGAATAAACTAAAATTGAAAGGTATTTTCTTTGTTCCTTTAAAGTTTATTTTATTGAAAAATAAAAAAGATAAAAAAGATTTTATTCAAAACAATTTAAAATTAGGAAAAATGAGTTCAAATATGAATAATTTGAATACAGATGATATCAAAAAAATTATGCACTTAAATAATATTATTGGAGCACACACATATTCTCATGTAAATTTAAAAAAGATTAAGAATAAAAAAAAACTTTATTTTGAGATTATAGGAAGTGCAAATAAACTTGAAAAAATTTTAAAAATTAAAATTTTAAATTTTTCATTTAATTTTGGAAGATTAAAAGATATATCACCTGAAACATTGAATTTATCAAAAAAACGTTTTAAATATATTTTTACTGGTATTAGAGGTGATAATATTAATTCTAAAAAAATTTTTTTTAGAGATAACGTATCTCCAAAGGATAATATTTTTGATTTTTATACATATTTGGGTGGTTTTCTTGATTTTATATATAAAAACGAAAGAACAATAATAAAAAATAATTTCAAAAAAGAAGATTAAAATTATATTTCTAATTTTAAAAAACTATCTATTATTTTTTGAATATTATAAAAAATATTTATTTAACTTTAAAAAATGACATTAGCCATAGATATGATAGGGACCTCTTTAGGAAGTGGTACAAGGACATATAATTTAAATTTTTGCAATTATTTAGACAAAAATGTCATGAAAGAAAAAATCTATATATTCATAACAAAAGATTATTTAAAGGATGTTAAAATAAGTGAAAATTCAAAAATCAAATTTAAAGTAAAATCTCATATCTATACAAATGTCTTTTTTAGGATTTTTTGGATGCAATTTTTATTCCCTTTTGAATTGAAAAAATTAAAAGTAACTCAACTTTATTCTCCGATGAATATGAGTCCTTTAATTTTAGGAATATTAAAAATAAAGCTTACATTGGCACTTCATTCAAATTTACCATGGGTTTATTTTAATATGATGCCTGGGAATTTAATAAGAAATATAATAACAAAGTATTTAATGCAATTTTCAATTAAATTATGTGATAATTTAATTGTTAATTCAGAATTTGCAAAAAAGGAAATAATTAAGATTTTAAATTTGGACCCAAAAAAAGTTTTTGTTATATATCTTGGAATTGATAAAAAGTTTTTATTCTCTGATGAAAATAAGAATTTAATTCCAGACTTTAAATATGACAACTACATTATTTCAGTTTTATCATGTGTGAGATATCATAATATAATAAATATACTTAAAGCTTTTAAACTTTTTAAGGATAAAACAAAATCAAAAATGAAACTTATATTCATTATGCAAATTTTAGATAAAGATTATTTTAAAGAAATTGAAAAATTTATAATTAATAATGATTTAAAAAATGAAATTATTTTTTTTCACAATTTAAATAGTATTTATCTTGCAAATCTCTACAAAAAAGCAAGTCTTTATATTTTCAGTTCATATTGTGAGGTCTTTGGCTTAACTTCATTAGAAGCAATGTCTCAGGGTTGTCCAGTTTTAATTTCTAATAGGTCAGCTTTACCAGAAATAAATGGTAAAGCAGCACATTACTTTAATCCTGATGATTACCAAGAAATTTATGAGAGTATATTAACTATTTTTGAAAATAATGATTATAAAAATAAATTAATTTCAAATGGAAATACTCATTTAAGAAAATTTGATTGGAGCAAAACTGTAAGAGAAACTCTAAATATAATATATTCTTAATTTTTTTTTTCTATAATAAAATTATTTATAACCAATAAATCCATGTCCGTTCTTAAAATACATTCTAAGGCCTCCTCAGGTTTTTCAACTATTGGCTCATTTTCATTAAAAGATGTATTTAATAGAATAGGTACACCTGTAATTTTATAAAATTCATAAATTAAATTAGCAAACTTTAAATTATCAATTTGATTTACTGTTTGTAATCTTGATGTATTATCAAAGTGTGTAACAGCAGGAATCAAATTTCTTTGTTCTTTTTTTACTATTGCAAGCGAAGACATGTAAGGACTATTAAAATTTCCTTCAAACCATTGAGTTTGGTATTCTTGTAAAACTGAAGGAGCAAAAGGTCTAAATGATTCTCTTCTTTTAATTTTCTTATTAATTATAGTTTTCATTTCTGGATTCCGAGGATCAGCTAAAATCGATCTATTACCTAATGCGCGCGGACCAAATTCCATCCTACCTTGAAACCAACCTACCACTTTTCCCTCCGAAATATTTTTTGCAATAATTTGGTTAAGTTTTTTTTCATTAGGTTCAAAGCTATAATTAAATTTATCTTTATAAATATTATTTTCTAAAACCTTTTTAATATATTTATCCTCATATTTTGAGCCAACGTAAGGATTTCGTGAACCTTCAATTTTTAAATTAGCTTTAGCCGCTACAACAAAAGCTGCACCTATTGCTCCTCCATTGTCCCCAGGAGCGTAATTGATAAAAACTTTTTCAAAATTGTTGTTGTTTGAAGTAATCATCTTATTAGCACTTGAGTTTAATGCACATCCGCCAGAAAAAACCAAATTTTTAGAGAAATTTTTTCTTTTCAAATTATCTATAATTTTTTTAAAGAAGTGTTCATATATATTTTGTACAGAGCAAGCAAAATTTTCTCTAAAATTTTCATCCGTCATATCTCTTTTAAATAATTCAATAAGCTTTAGATTATATATTTGGTCGATTAAAAGATTTTCGTCAGCAATATATTTAAAATTTTTTTTATGATGGTTAAAGTAATGTAAATTTAGTTTAATTGTGTTTTTTCTATCATTAATAAATAAATTATTTAAAATTTTATTATAAAATATAGGCTTACCATATGCAGCAAGACCCATTATTTTGTATTCGTCACCGTAGTTTTTAAATCCCAGGAATTGCGTCATTGCATGATAAAAAATTCCTAATGAGTTAGGAAAAAATATTTTATCTTTGATTAAGATCTTATTATTTTCACATTTAGCCAAAGCAACAGTCACAAAATCGCCTGATCCATCTATCGACAACCCATAAGCTTTTTGAAATCCAGATGGATAGAAGGCAGAGCTAATATGTGCCAAGTGATGTTCGATATAATGAAATTTTACTTTTTTATTCAGATTAAGTTTTTCATTAAAAACTCTATCTATATTTTTTTTTCTTAAAAAATTTTTTTTTGAGGTACTTTCTTTAAATGATAAGTTTTTTAAATAATGAAAAGTTTTTGGTATTAAATTGCTAAAGGGCTTTGTATTCAAAGCAATATCAGTGATATCACTTTCTTTAAGTTTGGAAATTGAAAGACATTCTTTTATCGCATTTATCGGAAAACCAGCATAATGCTTAATTCTATTTAATCTTTCTTCCTCAATAGCTGCAATTAATTTTCCGTTAATTACTAAACATGCAGAGGAATCTGCATGAAATGTATTTACACCAAGAATTATTTTAGAATTAATCATTACAATATTACAAATTACTTTAATTTTTTAATACTATTTAAAGAATTATAATTCAATCCAATAAAATTTTTTCTTAAAAAATTAATTTTTTTTATCATATTTTTTTCAACAATTACTTTTACGTTATTAGATATACATTCTAAAATGAAGAAACTATATAAATTTTCTCTTGATAAAATTGTATATCTCGCATGAGATTGAAGATTTAATATTTTATTATTAGATAGATAACCACAGTTTTTTACGTAAGGTAATTTTAGATTATCTCCTACAATGTAAATTTTGAAACGTAATTTAATCAATTTTTTTATAAGATTAAATGGAAAAAAAGATTCTTTGTTTTTGTGTTTTCTATAATAAATTATAAAATCAATCTGCTTTTTTTTCTTTAATTTCTTTTTTAAAAAAAATGTATTAACAACAAAATTAAAGTAACTTTTTTTAATAGTTTTTTTAAAAAGGTATTTTTTAAGTAAATCAGTGGAAAATATAGGGTTTCCAGTTCTTATATTTAAAAAAAATTCACTAATTTTGTAAAAAATAGGAAAGATTACCCCCCGTATAATAAAAGTATGAATGTTTGATTTTAAATAAAAGGCACCACCTGTAATAGGGCCTAAGATTGTTTTAGGTGGTAAAAGTATAAAGATTAAAAAATTCCAAAGAGGTAGGTAATTTAAATAGCAAACAGACTCATCATTTAAGTATCTTTTCCAACAATAAATAATGCCGGAAATAGTAGATATATATTTATGTGACAATTTTTTTTTTTGATTTAATTTAATAATAAATTCTTTTTTTTTATTAAGTTCTTTTAAATATAATCTAGCAAGTTTTCCTTCACCAGAAGTTTTGGAATAATCACATACCCACACAAATAATTTTTTTTTAGTCAATTTTAATAAATCTTGTTTTATGAAAAGCTTTAGTTAAGTATTTTCCAACTAAATAATAAAAAAAAGTTTCAATAATTCTTTTTGATCTTCTAAAAAAATCATTTCTAAGTCTCCACATAAATTCATAGTTTTTTAATAAATTTGGAACTACTTTTTCTTCTCCAGAGGCAATAGCTATTGATGCACCGATACAAATAATTTTATATTTTGAATTTTTCTCAGAAAGATAATAAGCGAGTTGCTCTTGCTTTGGTGTAGGTAGAGTAATTAATGTGAGAGATTTATCATTTAATTTTATTTTAGTTTTTAATATTTTATTTATATTTCCAAATGGCAATTTTTGATTAGATATCTTTAATTTAAATTTTTTTTGTAAAAATATTTTTGATTTTTCCGTTAAATTTCCAAGAACTGTTATTCTTTTTATATGTTTTGGAATTTTTAAATTATTTATTAAATCTCTGCCTGGCATTTTTTTAATTTGAATATGTTTTTTTAACCAAATACCATCAGGCCAATGAAACAAAATCTTTTTTGTAAAAACTTCTTTATTTGCAAAATAACCTAAAAAAGCTAAGTTCATACCCGATAAAATAAAATTTTGTTTAAATGGAATTTTTTGGACCTTATCTATAATTTTAAAACTATTTTCTTGGTAATAATTATTTTCAAATTTGAATTTGAATAATTTGAAAGTACTATTAATTAAATCTTTATTATAAATAAAGAGTTGAGCAATTTTTGCTGGAATTCTCATGATTATAAAAAAAATATTTGTTTTTAAACCGTTAATTTGAAAAGATTTTAGAATTTCGATTGTCGAAATCCAATAGCTTTTAAGATTTTTACCAGAAATACCACCAGATCTCATTCTTACAATCGTATTATTTATTTTCTTAAATTTTATTTTTTTTATTAAGAATAATCTTAAGAATAGTTCAAAATCTGCTGCAATTTTAAAGTCTTTATTGTAAGCACCATATTTAGTATAAATATTTTTTTTGATTAAAGACGCTGGGTGTGGTGGCATTAAACCAAATTTCATTTTCCAAATTTTAAAAGCTGTGGATGTATAAAATCTTGTTATGTTATAATAGTCTGAATTATCAAAATAGGCTACGTTGCCTAATAAAATATCAATATTTTTATTTTTAGACACTTTTAAAAATAACTCCTCAACTATGGTATTGGATTGAAATATATCATCTGAATTTAAAATACAGATATATTTTCCAGTTGATTTTTGAATTGCATAATTAATAGATTCGTAAATACCAAAATTTTTTTTTATAAAAATTTTCTTTTTTTTATTTGGATATTTTTTTAAGATTGATAATGTGCCATCCTTTGATCCGCCATCAACTATGATATGTTCAATATTTTTATAAGTTTGAGAAAATACAGAGTTGAGTGTATCTCTTAAAGTTTTTTCACTATTTAATGTTACTGTAACTATTGAAATTTTCATTTTATAATTATTGCATAATAAAACTTTTGATATAATAGTGATATTGATACTTTTATGAAATTAAAAAAAGCTTTAATCACTGGCATAACTGGTCAAGATGGATCTTACCTAGCAGAGTTTTTACTAAAAAAAAAATATATAGTCCATGGTATTAAAAGAAAATCATCATCATTTAATACTTCAAGAATTGACCATATTTATGAAAATAAAAGATATAAAAATAAATTTTTTTTACACTATGGTGATTTACTTGATCCAAATTCTCTTACGAGTGTGATAAAAAAGATTAAACCTGATGAAATTTATAATTTCGCAGCACAAAGTCATGTCGGAGTAAGTTTTAAGCTTCCTAATTATACCTCACAAGTTAATTCAATTGGAACACTTAATATTCTACAATCAATATATGATTGTGGCCTTGTTTCAAAAACAAAATTCTACCAAGCATCAACCTCAGAATTATATGGGGAGATTCAAGAAAAAAAACAATCAGAAAATACAAAATTTTATCCAAAAAGCCCATATGCGACATCTAAATTATTTGCTTATTGGATTACAAAAAATTTTAGAGAGTCTTATAAAATGTTTGCTTCAAATGGAATTCTCTTTAATCATGAGTCTCCAAGAAGAGGTGAGACTTTTGTTACAAGAAAAATAACATTAGGTTTAAGTAGAATTATTTTCGGTTTAGAAAATTGTTTATACTTAGGAAATTTATATTCTTTAAGAGATTGGGGTCATGCCAAAGATTATGTTGAAATGTGCTGGAAAGTATTGCAACATAAAAAACCTGACGATTTTGTAATTGCTACAGAAAAACAATATTCTGTTAAATTTTTTGTTGACCAATGTTTTAAGTATCTTCGAATAAAAATTAAATGGTTTGGAAAAAATTTAAATGAAACTGCTAAAATTATTGATTTTGATAAAAATCAATATCCATTTTTGAAAAAAAATATGACTGTTGTCAAAATAAGTAAAAAATATTTTAGACCAAACGAGGTTAATAATTTGATAGGTAATGCTAGTAAAGCGAAAAAATTACTTAAATGGAAACCGAAAATTGATATACGTCACTTAATCAAAGAAATGATGGATAACGATCTAGAGAACATAAGAAAATCAAAAATTAAATAGAGATTTTGAAACAGAAAGTTTTAATCGCTGGTCAGGAGGGTATGGTTGGTAGATCGGTATACGAATTTTTAAAAAAGAAAAATTTTAAAATAATTGATTGTAAAAGAAAGGATTTGGATTTTACTAATCAATTAGAAGTTGAAAAATGGTTTAAAAGATATAGACCGAACATTGTTATAAATGCAGCAGGTAAGGTTGGTGGTATCTTAGATAACAAAAATTACCAGACAGATTATCTTTACATAAATTCAATGATAGGTTTAAATATTATAAATTGTTCAATCAAATATAAAGTTAATAAACTAATTAATTTAGGTTCTGCCTGTATTTACCCTAAAAAAACAGCCCAACCAATCAAAGAAAAATTTTTACTTTCTTCTTACTTAGAGGAAACAAATGAGGGATACGCTTTAGCTAAGATTTTATCTTTAAAATATTTGCAGTTTTATAAAAAAAATAAAAATCAAAAATTTATATCTTTAATGCCTGCGAATTTATATGGAGAGGGTGATAATTTTGATCTTAAATCAAGCCATGTTTTACCAGCACTAGTAAAAAAATTCATTTTAGCAAAAATTGAAAATAAATCTTCTGTTGAGGTTTGGGGTTCAGGAATGGCTAAAAGAGAATTTTTAAATGTTAAAGATTTATCATCAGCCATTTTTTTTGTTTTAAAAAAAGAAATAAAACATGATTTTATAAATATTGGTGGAGGCGAACATTATTCTATAAGGTCAATAGCTCAAATGATAAAAAAGATTACAAATTATAATGGTAAAATTATTTTTAATTTGAAGTATCCAGATGGTGTAAAAAGAAGACAGCTAGATTCCAGAATAATTAAAAAATTAGGTTGGAAACCAAAAATTTCCTTAAAAAAAGGATTGATAGATTATTGTGAATATTACTTAAAAAAAGTTTATCCTTTTGAATAATTTAATTTTTTTTTTGATAAATAATTAAAATAAAATACGTTAAAAAAGTTAGTGTTATCGTATAAATAACATCAATATTGAAATAATCTAAAATTATAGGAAAACTTATCATGAAAAGAATAATTAACAATGTTTTCTCTAAAGAATATCTTTTAATTAAAATATGATGTAAATGATTCCTATCAGAATTTAGTGGATTTTTTTTATTGTAGATTCTTACTGTAAATAGTCTTAGTAAATCTAACCCCGGAATTAACATGAATAAACATACTTTATCAGCATAATCAATATAATTTAAATTGTATAAATTAATAAAAAAATAACTGATTATGAAAGCCAACAAAAGAGAGCCACTATCACCAAGAAATGTTTTATTTTTAAAGTTTAAATATGAAAAACAAATTAATGAAATAATTAAAATATTTATCAATAAAGAATTAGTAAAAAAAATCATAATATAAAAAAAAATA
The DNA here is from genome assembly GCA_902628195.1 of uncultured Pelagibacteraceae bacterium. Lineage (GTDB taxonomy): Bacteria > Pseudomonadota > Alphaproteobacteria > Pelagibacterales > Pelagibacteraceae > Pelagibacter. Next base: position 24,983 of record CACOLY010000012.1, on the reverse strand, counting down.
AAAAGAGAATAAAAACTTGATTGTAAATTAATTCCATCGAACATATTAAATGCATTTAAATAGACAAGGAAACAAAATATTGTAAAAAAAATATTAAATTGGTTGAGAAAAAAAACTCTTTCTATAAATGATAATTTAATTTGGTTAATTATAATATTCTTATCTAAAAATAAAAATAAAATTATAATAGCAAAAATAATTATAAATTTATGATTAGCTTTCAGATTGATTTTATCATCTATAAAACCAATTAAAAAAATTAACGAACTGATTAAAATAAAACTATTCATTGAATGTACATCCTGAAAGAAAATTTCTTTTTCCAAAAAATCTTCAAAAAAAATTAAAAAAAACCAATATATCAAAATATTTAAATAGATGATTTGACCACCAGCTAAGGCTGTTGGTTTAGGATGAAACTTTCTTTTATTATCAGGCTTATCAATATTTAAATGAAAAAATTTTATTTTAGAAAAATTTTTTATTATTAACAAATTAAAAAGAACAAAGAATAATGTTATTAAATAATAAAAATTCATTGTTTAATTTTTAGTCTTAAAATTATTTATAAAACAAATTGAAGTAATCATGATCATAAAATCAATGCCATACACTGAGTAAGAACTTTCCAATAAAGATCTTAAAAAAATTATTAAAATTATTAAAGAAAAATAATATTGATTAAAATCTATTTGCTTGAAATTTATAATACATTTTGAAGTTTTTTTTATGACAATTAAAGAAAATAAAATAAAAAATATTAAACCAAATATTCCAGAGGATGATATAGCATAAATCAGTGCATTGGATGCACTTTGATTTATCAGATATCTGTCTCCTTGAGATCCATATCCAAAAAAGATATTTTCAATTGAAAATTTCATATAAATTTCTTTCCAATCACTAAACCTTCCTGAACTGAAGTCACTTAATTTTCTTAAAGTAAAATAATCTTTAATTGTTTTTTTTTTAGGTAAATCTAATAAATGCCTATCAATCTGATATTGATAAACAATTTCCCCTTCAATAATTTGAGTTATTTTTTTATCTTCTTTATTTTGATTTGCATAATATGATACTAATGAAATGAAAACCAAAAGGGGAATAACAAAATATACACAGGTGAATTTTAAAACTTTTTTAAAAGAATAATTATTTTCATAAATAAATATTAAAGAAAAAATTAATATTGATAAAAAAATTATTGTTCTACTCTGATATAATAATATTATTGATAATAAAACAATTACAAAAAATTTTGTAATAAATTTTATTTTCTTAAATAACATGCGATCTAAAATATAAAGTAAAATTATCAGTAATAAACATATTCTTGATGAACCAGAGGACCTTGGTGAATCTTTACCAAAAAAAATTTCGGAATCTCTGATTAGGCTACCATAAAAGATTTGCTCACCTTTTAGAAAAAGTTTTAATTGTGGAATAAAAATCAATAAAAAAACAACCAATAATATTAAAAAGGATATGATTATAAATATTTTTTTTTCATCTTTTGAGAAAAATCTCTCGATTAAAATCATTGTTAAAATTGCAGTTAATGCAGAAAATACTAAATAGATATTCTCAAATTTATTTTCTGAATATGTTAGACCTGGTATTTGAGCTAAAAAGTAAATACCAAAAATTATATAAGTTAAATTTTCATTTTGAAAAATACTTCTTCTAAAAAATAACAAAAGTATAAAACAAAAAAAAAAACAAAAATATATTAAAGTTTGTCTAAAGAAATTAATAATTAATTTAATATTTAATTCTTTATCGTTTTCTAAAATAAACAGATCATCAATAGAAGTTGAGATGGATAACCAACATATACCAAAAGAAAAAATTATGAATAATTTAACTAATATGTTTTCTTTTTGATATTTGATAATCATTTTTGATGATATTTTTCATTAATATATAGCCAAAACCCTAATGGGAAAAATATTATTAAACTCATCCAATTATTAAAAAAACTTCCAGATGGTATTAATGGCATTATATTAATAACTATGTTTAAATTTAACAAAAAATAAACGTTATCAAGATTAGATTTATTTTTTTTTAAAATAATTTTTATGTTATTTATTAAAACTTTTATAAAAAAATATGCTATCAAAATAAATCCAAAAATTCCAATTTCTGATAAAATTTGAATATAAGTATTATGTGGGTGTGTTGAGCAAATTAATTTATTATTTCTTTTAGTTTTTTTAATGAATTTTTTTTTTATATTTTCACACTCATTGTAAAAAGTTTTCACCCCAGAACCCAAAAAATAATTATTTTGAAAAATTATTAATCCAGTGTAAGAAAGATTTTCGTGTTCTTCTGAATAATATCTTAACAAACTATTCTTCTCGAAAGCTTTATATTCTTCTGTTATATCTTTTTTAATAAAATTTATTAAACCTGTTTGATGAAGAGTAAAATCAATATATTTTTTTGTTAATTCTGAATTAGCACTATAATTAAAAAGAATGATGAAAGAAACTAAAATTGTCGTTAAAAAAAATATCTTATGATTGCTTATAAAAAAATAAAAAAAATAAATAATAAATAAGAGAAACAAAGCCGTTCTCTCTGATGAAAAAAATATTACAATACCTGCCAAAATTAAAATTATAGATTCAATAAAAGTTTTTCTTTTAGTTTTAAAAAAGATAAATAAACTTAATACTAAAGGTAAAAATCGAACAAGATAGCTTCCAAGTTTTTTTTCTTCATCAAAAAAACCAGTTAAATATATAAGCGAATCTCTTTGTAATGTACCTATTTTAGGATAACCAAAAGTATTGTATCCAAAGATTTGTTGAATATAAGCATCAAAGACCACAATACTTGTTCCAATTAAAACAGAATAAAATAAAATTTTAAGATAAAAGTCATATTTTTTTAAAAGATAATAAATTGCTAATGATAGTAGAAAATATCTAAAGTAAAAAAAAGACGCTAAAAATGAATCCTCTTTATAATTTGAAAAAATTAAACTTAGAAGAATTAAAAAATATAAAACAAAAAAAAAAATAATTTCTTTTTTCAAATTTTTAAAAAAAATTATATTTTTTTTTGTTAATAAAAAAAAAATTAAAATTATACTTGCTATAGATGCTAAAAAATCAGCAACAAAAATACTTATCGCAAGAGATAAGGGTACAAAAGATATACATAATATTAATATTTTATCATTTAAATCAGTTCTTTTTTTGAAATTATCTAATAATTGATTCATCACAATTTTCTTGATTTATAGATTAATCTATTACTATGAATTTATTCATTTTAAAAATTTTTACTATTATTTTTTTGTTTTTAGGATATTAAATCTTAATGGCAAAAATATTAATATGTGGTGCAGGTGGCTTTATTGGAGGACATTTGGCCTCAAAATTTATTCTAGATGACAAAATAAAACTGATATGTGCTGATATCAAACCTCTTGAAAATTGGTTTCAAAATTTTGAAGGTTCTAGTAATTATAGTTTAGATCTAAAAGACTATGATAATGCTCTAAAAGTTACTCAAGGGGTAGATTATATATTTAATTTTGCATGTAATATGGGTGGTATGGGTTTTATTGAAAATAATAAAGCAGAATGTATGCTTTCAGTTCTTGTTAATACAAATTTATTAAGAGCAGCTATAATAAATAAATGTAAAAAATTTTTCTTTTCATCAAGTGCTTGTGTATATAACTCATTAAAACAAAATGAAACCTTTGTAAAAGGATTACGAGAAGAAGATGCTTATCCAGCTGATCCAGAAGATGGCTACGGTTGGGAAAAATTATTTAGTGAGAGAATGTGCAGACATTTTTCAGAGGATTTTGGATTAGAAACAAGAGTAGTAAGATATCACAATATTTATGGACCAATTGGGACTTTTGATGGCGGAAGAGAAAAAGCACCTGCAGCCTTATGTAGAAAAATTATTTTAGCTAAAAAAAATAAGGAGAAAATAATTGATGTTTGGGGAGATGGAGAACAGACAAGGAGTTTTTTATACATTGATGACTGTATAAAAGGCACATTAGATGTTTTTGAAAGCAATAAACAAGACGTGTTTAACATAGGAAGTGAGGAACAGGTATCAATTAATGAAATGATTCAAATTATTGAGGAAATAGCTGACTATAAAGTAAAAAAAAATTACCAACTAGATAAGCCTAAAGGTGTTAGGGGAAGGTCAAGTGATAACTCATATGTTGAAAAAAAAATTGGCTGGAAGCCTGATTTTACTCTTAGAGAAGGTCTTGAAAAGACATATTTGTGGATTGAACAACAGATACATAGTGGATCAAATATTGAAAAATTTTGTAAAGGCAATATTGAAAAAATAACTGAATAAATTATGAAAGCTTTGTGGCTAGTATCCTTTAGGCCAATAGGAAAATCAAAAGTCAATGATATTTACCAAAGTATTTTTGTTGAATCTGTCAAAAGTTTAGACGAAGATATAACTTTTAGCCTTACTCAATTTGATGAACAAAATGTTAAACAGTTTATAGATAATAAAAATATAAAAAATTTTTATATAAATATTCCTAAACGAGAACTTCCAAACAACAAGAAATATTCGAATAAATTAATGTTAGACAATGCCTTAAGTCAATTTTTGAATAATGATAACTTTGAATATTTAATTTACTCAACAGCGGATATAATAGTTCCAAATAATTTGTTTAAAATTTTATCAAAAATAAATGAAAGTAACTTTTGTGCGCTGATTTATCCTAATACACATATTACAAATGGAATTGTCAAAAATAATTTTTGGCCACATTATGGAATAGATTTAATTGTGTTCAAGATATCAAAAGAAAAAGCTCTTAAATTTCAAAAAATTATTAAACCTTACAACCAATATGACTGGGGTATAAATGAAAATTTCTATATAGCAGCAAGCGAAGCTTTGAATTTAAAAAGACTAAATCTATTTAAGCATTGCAATGTAATGAAATTCGATAACGATTTTAAGGCTTTTACAGAAGATAGGAATTGGCAAATAAAATCATGGAAGGAAAATCAAGGTTATCTGCTTGATTTTTTAAAATATAATAATCTGAGTCAATTATATGCATATGGATCTTATTATTATCTTATCTTTAAATTTTTTAGATTTAGAGATTTAAATTTCAATTTATTATTGTCATATTTAATTTTTTACCCATATAATTTCTTTAAAAAAATATTCAATTTTTTTAAAAAAAATTAAGATATTTATTGAATGAAAAAAAAAATTTTAATTTTAGGATCAAAAGGACAAATCGGAAGCCATTTAGTAGATTTTTTAAAGAAAAAGAAAAATTTTCAAATAATAGAGTTTGATTTAGTTCAAGGGAATAAATTTGATATTAGAAATTTTAATAATAACAATTTAGAAAAAAGCATAAAAAATAGCGACTTTGTTTTTTTTTTAGCTTTTGATGTTGGTGGTTCAAGATATTTAAAAAAATATCAATCAAATTATGATTTTTTGATGAATAATTTACTAATTTTAAGCAACGCTTTCAGGTTATTAAAAAAACATAGAAAAAAATTTATTTTTGCCAGTAGTCAAATGTCTAATATGGATTTTTCACCCTATGGTACATTAAAGAGATTAGGTGAAGATGTTACAAAATCATTAAATGCAATTTATGTGAAATTTTGGAATGTTTATGGAATTGAAAGAAATATAAAAAAATCTCATGTAGTAACTGATTTTGTTTTAAAAGCCTTAAAAAATAAACATATAAATATGCTTACAAACGGAAGAGAAAGTAGAGAATTTTTGTATGCAGATGATTGTTCAGAAGGTCTTTATATAATAATGAAAAAATTTAATTTTTTTTCAAAAGAAAAAAAAGAGATTCATCTTACAACTGGTAAAAGAATTAAGATTATTGATATAGCTAAAACAATAAGAAAAATTTTATTACAAAAGAAAATTAAAATATCTATAAGTTCATCAAATAAAAAAGATGATTTACAAAACAATAAAAATAATATCCCAAATAAATTTTTTTTTAAATTTTGGAAACCAAAGTATAGTATTGAAGAAGGAATAGAAAAAATTATTTATTATTATTTAAAAAATTAATTTAGTGAAAAATCTTTTTAATCAAAAAAAAATAGATAATTATATTTTACAAATAACTTTTATTTTTTTTTTAATAATAAACTTTATTTATTTTTATATAAACTTAGTAGAAAATCCTGAGATAAATAATTATGCTTTTAATGAACTATTTATCAATTACCAAGCAGGATTCATTAGAAGAGGTTTTCTAGGTGAAATTGCTTGGCAACTAAATAAAATTTTTCTTATAGAACCAAGAGTTTTTTTTAGTTATTTATTTTTGATAATCTATTTTTTTCAAATTATTTTATTTTTTAATTTATTTAAAAAATTTATTGTATCTAAAGCTTTTTTTATTTTCATTTTTTTTTCACCATCACTTCTTTTATTTCATATTTACAGTCCAGATTTATTTTTTTTAAAAGATGCTATTATTAAATTAGTTTTTTTATTTCATGCATTTATTTTTTATAAATTCAATATTCTAAAAAAGAATAAGGGTGAGTATTTAAGATATTTAAAATTTGTTATAATCCCAATTTTATTTTTTGTAATTTTGACTCATGAGTATCAAGTTTTTTCATTAAGTTTACATATTTTAATTTCAATTGGCATTGCTAAGAATAAAAAAGAAATAAAGGAAGTTAGTTATATATATTCACCGCTTTTAATTTCAATTTTATTAGTAATTTTATTTTTTGGAAATCAATCACAATTTGAAAATCTAAGCCAAGTTTTAAGTATATTTAATGTAGAATTAAATCCATACTTAGGCGGTGGTCTTTATCATTATGTTGGAGGATTTTACAAATGGCATTTTTATTATTTTTCTTATCAAGACTTTATAAGTTTATTTTTAAGCTTTATATTGTGTTTTTTGATCTTTTTAATCTTATTTCAATATTTTATGGAAAAAAAAATAATACTTTTTCAATCTAAATATCAAAAAAAATATTTGCTCTACTTCTTACCAGTTTTAATTCCTTTTGTTTTAACTAGTGATCATGGAAGAAATTTAGCTTTTTTATCTTTTTATTTAGTTATATTTTTTTCAATTTTAAAAATGGATATTATTAAATTTAAAAAAGAGATTAATCTTATTTTAAAAAATCTTTTTAAAAAATACACTATATTTATTTTTATATTTTTCTATTTATTTCTCTGGAAGTTAGATCAAGTAGCTGGTTTTAGATTAGAAGGAAAACCTAATGGTATTTTTAAGAGTTCTTTATTCGCAGAATTTGTAAAGTTTATTAAATTTATTTACTCATATATTGACCTGAACGTGATTGATTTGCCAGAAATAAAATTATAATTTTTTTCCTATTAAAAAATAATGATTTTGTTTATTAAACCAATTACCACGATAGAACTTATTTTTTATAATTTTTATTTTAAATTTTTTAGATAATAATTTTCTTATATTATTAAAATATTTTAAATTGTTTAGGTTTTCAAAGTTTTGCTGAAAACTTATAAATATATATTTACTATTTTTAATTTTTATAAAAAATTTTTTTCTATAATTCATGGGGGTTTCAGAAAGTGACCAGTTTGCCAAAAATAGATCATATTTATTTTTTAAACTTTTTATATTTGATGTAAGAAAGAAATTATTTTTTTTTGAAAATCCAACATTTAAATTATTATGTTTTAAATAATAATACTGTAATAGATTTACAAAATTTGTATCAAAGCAAGTAAATTTTATTTTTTTATTAATTTTAGAAAAAATTCTTGCCATACACCCATATCCACCCCCAAATTCAAAAACACTTTTTATTTCTTTTTTTATATAAATATTTAACTCTTTTTCTAAGATATAAAGATGATATCCATGATTAATTCTATTTCCAGAACTTTCTAAATATAAAAAATATCTTATTGGATTCCCTATATGATCTTCTTTTATTAAATATTCAAAATATTTCCAATTTTTTGATTTTTTAATTTCTTTAAGTTCTTGGTAAATAAAAAGTCTATTGTGTAAAAAAAACATTTTTTGAATAAAGTTATATCTAAGAAAATTTTTAATATTTTTACTTTTTAGCAAATTATGAATGTTATCATTAAATTCTAGATGAGTTTTTTTTAAGTTTTTTTTATCAAAATTAATTTTTATTAACTTTCTAAAAATGAAATTTCTTAATTTTAAATCTTTCTTAATTGATATTCTTTTATTTGGATACCAAGCGCTTAAATAAGTTAATATTTTTCTTATAATATTACTAATCATTATTTTTAAATAAACTTAACATTAGAGGCAATAACATAAGGTAATATAAATAATAATTATAAAATGATAATGATAACATAATTAAAAAATATATTGGATAAAGATAAAAGGAATATATTTGTTTAATTTTCAAATTTAAAAATTTTAGCCTTAAGAATAGTAAGATTAATTCTTTAATCAAAATCAAGATACCTATTAATAATAAAGAAAAATTTTCACTTGATAAAAAATACAATGAACTTAGGAAAAATGGCATTAACAAAAATTCAATTTTTAAATTCTTATTTAATGTTTTTGTAGCTTCAAATTTAGTAACCAAAATGTGTGAGGCACAAGCATAAATAACACTTAAAGAAAAAATCTTAGTTAAATTAAGAATAGTTTCATTATATGAGGAACCTAACCAAAATTTTAATAAGATAGGGTAGATTGGTATTATCAAAAAAATTATTATTGGAATAAATTTAATAAATATTTGTAAAGAGAAATTAAAACTCTGATTATCTATTTTTTTTTTAGATAAATTTGGCAAAAGAAAAGCACTAAAACTTTTTGAAATTATACTCAATTTTCCTGTTAATTGCTGAGGTATTGAGTAGGTTGCTACTGCAATAGGTCCTAAAAAAATTTTAATTAAGTATTTATCAAATAAATCATATAATTGAATTAATAAACTGTTTAGAGTAATCCATCTTGCATTTTTTTTTAAATTATTAGCTAAGATTCTATTGTCTGATTTTTTGATTAAATTATAATATTTTACAATCATCAACATTATTAAAGTTGAAATAAGTTTTATTAAAATTGATATAAAAATTAAATTTTCTAGACTAAACTTTTTATATATTAATAAAATAGATGGAATGGAAAGGCTAAAACTATAAAAAAATAAATTAAAAATACTTAATAATTTAAATTTTCTATTTCCTTGTAATATTCCTTCCAAAGAAATGAAAAATATTGAAACTATTGATCCAAATAATAAATGTAGAGTAAATTTATAAAACTGAGAATAATCAAAAACTAAAAATTCTTTAAAAAAATATAACGAAATAATCAAGATTAAGATTAAAATAGATATATTTGTTGTATAGCTTAATGCTTTAAAACTAATTTCTTTTTTTTTATTTGGAATATTATTAATACTTATTACAGTAGATTTTCCTATGCCAAAGTTAAGATTAATAGAAAACATTAATATAAAATGAAAAATTATATAATTTCCATAATTTTCTGGCCCCGCATAGTTTAAATGAATAGGTATTGATAAAAGGGATATAAATATTGAAATTATACCCGGGGTTGAAAGAACAGTACTGTTTTTAATTAAATCTTTAAATCTCATTTCTTTTTATAAATTCACTTAATATATTTTTCATAGAATATTTTTTTAAATAGTATTTTTTAAGATTAATAGATTTACTTTTAATTTTTTTATTTTTTTTTATTATTTGTAAAATTTTTTTAACAAATCTAGATTTTTTTTCTTCTATAAATGGAGGATTTATAGATTTTAGTGTAATACCTTCTATTCCTTTTTTGGTAGAAATTACTACTGCACCTAAACATAATGCTTCAATAATCTTTATTCTAGTGCCAGATCCAAATTTCAAAGGTACACATAAACATTTAGAAAAAAAAATTAGATTATGTAATAAATCTTTTGAAACTAATCCTTTATTAATTATCCATGGATATTTTTTGTAAAAACCACCTCCAGTCAATACAAGTTTAAGATTTGGAATTTTTTTTATAAGCTCAGGCATAATATGATTATTTAGATAATTAATAGCATCTTTATTTGGCTTATACGAATATGAACCGGTATAAATAATATAATTCATTTTTAATTTATCTTTTAATTTAAATTTTCTTAAAGAAATTCCATTAGGTAATAAAATAGTATTTATGTTATATAGGGATTTAATTAATCTTTTTTCTCGCAGAGATACAGACGTAGATATATCGGAATATTTAAAAACCAACCCTTCAAGGTATCTAGTTAAAAAATAAATCAAGATATTTGAATATTTTTTTCTTATTTCAGATTCGACTGAATGTGAAATATAGATAACTTTTACTGTTGAATTAAAAAGTTTAAAAAAAATTAATACTACAAAACTGTAAAATATCCAACTTGCACCTTCGATTACTATAGTTTTTTTTTTTGAATTTTTTAGATAATTTTGAATTTTAAAAATAATTTCTGGCAGTTTTAGTATTTTATTAACAGGTGTCTCTTTTTTAATAAATATTGTTTCAATTTTACTGTTATTAATCCTGTTTAAATGTGATAAGTGAAAAATTTTTTTATAGTTTGGCCAATTAATGAATCTACTATTTACAACTGCTGAGGAGCCCATTGTATCCGGCTTAATTGGAAAAAATGTAACAAAAGCCGTTTTGTTTTTTTTCATTTTTGCTTAATAATTTTAATAACCTTGATTAATATTTCTTTTATTTGAAAATTTACATAAATTTATCACACTAGATAGATTTTTTTTAAATATTTAATTGCGTTTTTTAAAAAAGTAATTATAAGAGTTCCGCCTGGTGATTATTGCGAAAGGGTTATACCCGATCCCATTCCGAACTCGGAAGTCAAGCCTTTCTGCGCCGATGGTACTTTATCTTAAGATATGGAAGAGTAGGTCGTTGCCAGGCATAATTCTAAAATGAAAAATCTAATAATTGTAACTGGTGGAGCAGGTTTTGTAGGTTCTAATTTAATCAATCTACTTTTAAAAAAAACAAAAAAAAGGATTATAAGTGTAGATAATTATTCATCAGGATCAAAAAACAATCATATTGTAAGTAATAGAGTAAAATATATTTTTGGAAATACTCTAGATATTGAAAAAATAGCGTTGAAATATAAAAAAGAAATTCATTCAATTTTTCATTTTGGAGAATTTTCAAGAATATATCAAAGTTTCAAAAAATTTGAAGAATGCTTTGAGTCAAATTCGTTAGGTACCAATGCAGTGTTTAAGTTTTGTTTGCATAACAAAATCAAATTGATTTATTCTGCAACATCAGCAACATTAGGAAATAGAGGTAGAGATAAAGACTTATCACCATATGCTTTTACTAAGTCTAAAAATCTAGAATTATTAGAAAATTTAAAAAAATGGTTTAAATTTAAATTTGAAGTTATTTATTTTTATAATGTTTATGGACCTGGACATATAAAAAGAGGATCTATGGCTACTGTAGTTGGTATTTTTGAGGATAGATTTAAAAATAAAAAACCACTTACTGTTGTTAAGCCAGGTACTCAATCTAGACGATTCACTCACATTCAAGATACGGTAAATGTTTGTTTTGAAGCATGGAAAAAAAATAAATGTGCACATTATTCAATTTCACATAGAAAATCATATTCCATAATCAATGTCGCAAAAATGTTTAAAACTAAAATAGTTTATTTAAAAAGAAGACCTGGTGAAAGATATGCCTCTGCTTTAACAAAAATTTCTCTAAATAATAAGGTATTTCGTAGATTTGGAAAAATAAATTTGAAAGATTATATTTCTTCGTTTATTAAGAGTTAAATTTATGAAAATTAAAAGTTCACTTAAATCAATTAAAAAAAGAGATTTAAACTCTAAATTAGTAAGAAGAAGAGGTAGAGTTTATATTATAAATAAAATTAACCCAAAATTTAAAGCAAGACAAAAATAGTTTTTATGGATAATGAAAACCATAAAAAAACATGGAATAATTTTACCAAGTTTGTAACGTGGGGAACAATTGTTGTAATCCTGGTATTGGTTTTAATGGCAATCTTTTTATTATAAATTTTTTATGAAAATAGCCTCAATTTTAGAAAATAAAAATATTGAAAAAAGAGTTGCAATTACTCCTGAAACTACAAAAAAATATATATCCGAAGGTTTTGAAGTTTTAATAAATAAAAATTACGGTGATCATTTAGGTTTCAGTGATAATGAATATAAAAATTTAGGTGCAAACATAATTGATGATGAAAAAAAAATAATCCAAGATGCAGATATTTTAGTTCAACTAGGATTACCATCAGATGAAAAACTTAAAAGTTTAAAGGATAATCAAAATTTGATTGGTATATTAAATCCATTTAATAATAAAGAAAAAATAAATAATTTAATAAAAAAAAAGATTAAAAATTTCTCTCTAGAGTTATTGCCAAGAATTACTCGAGCACAGTCAATGGATGTTTTATCTTCCCAAGCAAACCTAGCTGGATATAAAGCTGTAATAGAAGCTTTTTCAAATTTTGAAAAAGCAATTCCAATGATGATGACAGCAGCTGGAACGGTACCAGCAGCAAAAGTTTTAGTTGTAGGAGCAGGAGTGGCTGGTTTACAAGCGATAGCAACTGCTAAAAGAATGGGTGCTATTGTTTTTGCAACGGATGTGAGATTAGCTTCAAAAGAACAAGTTGAAAGTTTAGGAGGTAAGTTTTTAATAGTCGAAGGCTCAGAAAATCTTGAAACTGAAGGAGGCTATGCAAAAGAAACATCAGAGGAGTTCAAAAAAAAACAAGAAATTTTGCTAGCTGACACATTAAAAAAAATTGATATTGTAATTTGTACAGCTTTAATTCCAGGTAAAAAAGCTCCAATTATTATAAAAGAGGAAATGATAAAAAATATGCAATCAGGCTCAGTAATTTATGATCTAGCCGCGATACAGGGAGGAAATTCAGAATTGACTAAAGTGGATGAAGTTATAATAAATAGAGGAGTTAAAATAATGGGTGAGTCAAACATACTAAATAAATTACCAACTTCAGCTTCAAATTTATATGCTAAAAATATCTTTAATTTTGTCATGAATTTGTATGATAAAAAAAATAAAAAGATCAATATAAATTTAGAGGATGAAATAATTGAAAAAACTTTATTAAAATAATTATGGAAATAGATCCTTTTATTTTTAGGTTAAGTATATTTATACTTTCAATTTTTGTAGGTTACTATGTGGTATGGAGTGTTACCCCTTCTTTGCATACACCTTTGATGTCAGTTACTAACGCTATTTCATCTGTAATAATTGTTGGAGCTATAATAGCGGCATTGGCAAATATTAATGGAGAAGTTTTTACATCATCAAGTTTTTTTGGGTTTTTTGCGATTATGTTAGCAGCTATAAATATTTTTGGAGGGTTTTTGGTTACTCAGAGAATGCTTGCGATGTACAAAAAAAAAAAGAAAGATAAAAAATAATGTCAGCAAATTTATCCGCAGTTTTTTATTTGATTTCAGGTGTTTTATTTATATTAGCACTTCGTGGACTGTCCTCCCCGGAAACATCAAGGCAAGGTAATTTATTTGGTATAATCGGTATGATAATAGCAATATCAGTAACATTCCTTTCAGTGGGAAATTTTTCAAGCGGTTTTATATATGTAATAGTAATTTTATTAATAGGTGGTGCGATTGGAGCATTCATAGCCTATAAAATTCCTATGACAGCAATGCCAGAACTTGTTGCTGGATTTCATAGTTTAGTAGGATTGGCTGCAGTGTTTGTTGCTATTGCTGCATTTATAAATCCTGGGGCCTTTAATTTAGGATTACCGGGAAATATAAAACTTGCAAGCTTGATTGAGATGTCTATTGGAGCTGCAGTTGGAGCTATTACATTTTCAGGTTCAGTGATAGCTTTTCTTAAACTTCAGGGGATAATGTCGGGTGCTCCAATTACTTTTAAAGGACAACACTTACTGAATGCATTAATTCTAATCTCAATTATAGTTTTAGCTTATATGTTATGTTTAACACAGTCATCTAATTTATTTTGGATTTTGATTGCTATCTCTTTCTTAATTGGATTTTTAATAATCATTCCTATTGGTGGAGCAGATATGCCAGTGGTAATTTCAATGCTAAATTCTTATTCTGGTTGGGCCGCAGCTGGAATTGGTTTTACATTAGAAAATACGGCTTTGATAATTACTGGAGCTTTAGTTGGATCATCAGGCGCTATCCTTTCTTATATAATGTGCAAGGGGATGAATAGATCCTTTTTTAATGTCATATTAGGTGGCTTTGGTGGAACTGACCAAGTATCAACAAATCAAAACAAAGAACAAAAACCAGTAAAAAGTGGCAATGCTGATGATGCTGCATTTTTAATGAAAAACGCTTCTTCCGTAATTATTGTACCAGGTTATGGAATGGCAGTTGCTCAAGCACAACATGCTTTAAGGGAGATGGTTGACACATTAAAGAAGAATGGAATTAAAGTTTCATACGCAATTCACCCAGTGGCTGGTCGAATGCCAGGCCATATGAATGTATTATTAGCTGAAGCAAATGTCCCCTATGATGAGGTTTTTGAATTAGAGGAAATCAATAATGATTTTGCTAACGCGGATGTAGCATTTGTAATAGGAGCTAATGATGTAACTAATCCTGTTGCTAAAACAGATCCTCAAAGTCCAATATACGGAATGCCTGTATTAGATGTAGAAAAGTGTAAATCAGTCTTGTTTGTAAAAAGAAGCCTTTCTCCAGGTTATGCTGGAATAGATAACGACTTATTTTATAAAGAAAATACTTTAATGTTATTTGCAGATGCTAAAAAAATGACAGAGGATATTACAAAAAATCTCTAATTTAAAATTTACATAAATTTAGTATTTGATTTTTGCTTATTTTTTTCGAGTAATATGACCAAATACCCATTTCTGAATAAATTTGGTTCTTACTACAATAGCTCTCTTTATCATATGAACCACTATTAATTAGATAAAAATTTTTTTCATTAAAATTGTTTAATAAATTTGTAAAAATTAAGGTAATGAAAATAAAATTTATAAATTTTTTTTTTAACTTAAAATGATTAAAAAATATAATTATACCTAGCAAAACTAACCAATCGAAATATATTTCATAATAGAACTTATCTCCTCTAAATAATGTTATGAATTTTGTTATTAGGTAAATACCTATGAATATATTTAATTTTAAGTGTCTGCCAATTTCTTTCGAAAATATTGTTAAAAATATTGTTAAAAATATAATTATATTACTTACTTTAAATTTAAAAATTTCAAAAAACATTACCTGGAGGTTTTTAAAACTAAAGATTATAAAATCTTTAATCCATAAAAACGTATCATGTTTTTGATCTAACAGTGTATCTCCTAAATAGCCTCTTATTTTTGATATTTTAAAAAAAACCCAAAAACTATTCACTCCTCCGTACGTGACATAATTGATAAGAAAATAAATTATTAAAAAAGATAATAAAAGTGAAATATTGAATAAATATAATATTTTTTCATTATATCGTATTTCCTTAATACAATAAAAACTTAACAAAAAAATAAAGTATATTGATGTCAGGTAAATAGTTGAATGTATCTGTTCACTTCTTAGAAAAATTGCACAAACGATTATTAAACTACTTGAAAAAAAATAAAATAGATTTTTTTTACTTCTTAATAAAACTTGAATATTCTTTTTTAAAGGAAAATTAAATTTATTATAATTTAATAGAATTAATAAATAAAATGGAATATAAAATATTATTTGTACTTTATTGATTATAGATAGAATAATAAAGAAATTAAAAAAAAATAATTTTGTGAAAGTTTTATTCTGACTATCAATTAAATTAATAAAAGTAATCATTGAAATTAAGAATAATAATAATGTCATTGGTTCTACTCGATATTGAGAAGTATGAGTTAAAAAACCATTTGATGTAACAAGAATTAAAGTTATAAAAATTAAGTTTTTAGTATCAAATTTTTTGAATATCTTAATTATAAGAAATGAAAGAATTAAGTTAATAATAAGTCCAAATAAACGGCTATGAAAAATTAAAGACTCAATTTTTTTTGAAACATTTTCAATTTCATTAATTTTATATATTGTTGGTACTTCTATAATTTGGAAAAAGTTTATAATTTTTAGATATACAGCAAATAAAAAATATGAGATATGACCTGGTTCATCATATTTTTCTTGTTCTAGACCAGAGTAAATAAGCAACGAATTATAAGTATTCCAAAACTCTTGATCATAATTAATAAAAAAACTTTCATAAGGATCCTGAATTAAAAAAAAAATTATTAAACCAAATAACAAAACAATGAAATAGGAAATGTATTCTTGATTTCTGAGTAATCTGTTTAATATCATTTTTGGTTGCGGGGGACGGATTTGAACCGCCGACCTTCAGGTTATGAGCCTGACGAGCTACCAGACTGCTCCACCCCGCGGTATAATTAAATTCTATTTTTAAGTTTATTTAACTTTTTAACCCGCTTAATGTTTTCTTGAAGAATTCTTTTTTTCTTTTCAGAAGGTTTTTCATAAGTATTTTTTAACTTTATTACCCTAAAAAAACCATCTCTTTGAAGTTTTCTTTTTAAAACTCTAAGAGCTTGTTCTACATTATTATCTTTAACTTCTATCTTAATAAATACCTCCAAAAAAACGATTAATTATCATTTTTACAATTTTATGTCTATTTATTTTATTCATTAATTAAACTTGTTTAAGTTTTTCTTTTTGTTTTTGCTCTCTTTTAATTCTTCTTTGAGCCTTTTCTATTGCATCAATCAAATCTTTTTGAGTAAATAAATTTAAAGCTACAGGATCCTTAGGATTTAAATTATTATAGTTCCAATAGCTTTTATTTCTTATTGCAGAGACTGAGTTTTTTGTAATACCGACTAATCTTGCAATTTGAGAGTCTTTTAAAATATTATGTTGCTTGATAAGCCAAAGTGCCGAGTCCGGCTTATCTTGTCTTTTTGAGAGAGGTATATATTTTTTTATCTTTGTTTCAGAATTTGATATCTTAATGTCAGTACTTTTTATTTCTAAAGGTCTATTCTCGTCTTTTGATGATAATTCGATTTCTTCTCTAGAAAGTTGACCAGATATTATAGGGTTATAACCTTTGATACCCTTTGCAACCTCACCATCTGCAATTCCTTGCACCTCTACTTCATGAAGTTTACAAAACTCTGCTATTTGTTTGAAAGTTAATGTAGTATTTTCTACAAGCCACACAGCTGTTGCCATTGGCATTAAAGGAGCATTTGACATTTAGCTTTTTTTATCTGTTTTGAAGTTTTGAAATTTTTTATTAAATTTGCTTATTCTACCCTTATCCATCAATTTTTGCTTACCGCCTGTCCAAGCAGAATGAGATTTTGGATCAATTTCTAGTTTTAGCAAATCTCCCTCAGCACCCCAAGTTGATTTTGTTTCAAATTGAGTACCATCGGTCATCTCAACTTTTATTACATGGTAATTAGGATGTATGTTTTTTTTCATCTCAGGACTTATAGCAAAAGATTTTTCTAAAACAATTAAAAGTTAACTAATTTTTCCTTAAATTTAGTGTTAATATTTGAATTAGAGGCAATTACTTTTATATTTTCACTTTTGCTTAGGTTTATATCATTGATTATTCCTCCAGCCTCTTTAATCAATATGATGCCAGCAGCAATATCCCATAAATTTAATCTATCTTGAAAATAACCATCATATCTTCCTGAAGCAATATAAGCCATATCTAAAGCGGCACAACCTGATTTTCTTAATGGTATATCTGGTTCATTTTTCATTTTTTCTCCGGTTACAAATAAGCATTCATTTAAATCATTTCTTTTAGATACTCTTATTCTATGATTATTAAAATATGCTCCATTATCTTTTTCAGCAAAAAACATTTCATCTTTAATTGGATCATAAATTAATCCTGAGACTATCTCATTGTTAGTTTTTAATGCTATTGAAATTGCAAAATGAGGTATTCCATGTAAAAAGTTTATAGTTCCATCAATTGGATCTATAACCCATGTATTTTTTAAATCTTTATTTTCACTGTAACCACTCTCTTCACTTAAAATAGAATAGTGGGGCCTAGCTTTTTTTAATTCATCTATTATTATTTTTTCAGTCTTTAAGTCAGAGTTTGTAACAAAATCTTTTGGTCCTTTTTTTGAAACTTGTAACTTTTCGATTTCTCCAAAATCTCTAATCAATATTTTTGAAGCTTTATCACTTGCTTTTATCATAATATTCAAATTTGCAGAAATCGTTTTCATCTAATTAGATTTTTTTTATATACTCTAAAGTTCTAGTGTCGATTATAACAATATCTCCGGACTCTATAAAAGGTGGCACTTGAATATTAAGGCCATTGTCTAAAGTAGCAGGTTTATATGATGAGGAAACTGTTTGACCTTTTAATGCAACATCTGTTATCTTAATTTTACAATTAACTTGTTTTGGTAATTCAACTGAAATAGGTACATCATTATAAAAACTTACAGAGACTTCAAGATTTTCTGATAATAATTTTCCTTTATTACCTACTATTTTTTTATTGATTTCAATTTGATCAAAAGTTTTTGGGTTCATAAAAAAATAGTTACTTTCATCTTCATATAAAAAATTAAAATTTATCTCATCCAAAGAAGCTTTTTCAACAGTTTCATTTGATCTAAATCTTTCATTTAACTTAGTATTTTTATTGACACTTTTCATTTCTACTTGTGCGAAAGCACCTCCTTTGCCAGGTTTTACGTGTTGAGTTTTAAGTACTTGCCATAAATCATTTTTATATTCTAGTAGCATTCCTACTCTAATTTCTCCTGCATTTATTTTCATTTTAATTTTTTAATTGCCTCTATTGGTTTTAATTTTTTATTATTCCAAATGTAGCTTGAAATAGCCAAAAAGTTTGCCTTGTTCAACAAAAGTTTTTTGTAGTTTTCGTCATTTATACCACCTATTGCTACAATAGGTAGTTTTGAATATTTCTTTATTTTTTTTAATATTGATATTTTTGCCTTGTATTTAACTCTTTTTGTTTTTGTATGATAGAACGCTCCAAAAGCAATATAATCTGGATTATACTCAATTGCAGTTTTCGCTAATTTAATTGAGTTATGACAAGTAATACCAATTATCTTTTTACCTAAAATTTGCCTTGCTGTTAAAATATCTGTATCTTTTTGTCCAAGATGACATCCATCAGCATT
The DNA here is from genome assembly GCA_902628195.1 of uncultured Pelagibacteraceae bacterium. Classification (GTDB taxonomy): domain Bacteria; phylum Pseudomonadota; class Alphaproteobacteria; order Pelagibacterales; family Pelagibacteraceae; genus Pelagibacter. The sequence goes on along the minus strand of CACOLY010000012.1, from coordinate 5,685 downwards.
TAATCTTTTAGCTAAATTAGGGTCATCATTAATTAAAAATTTTACTTTAAATTTTTTACAAATTTTTTTAATTTTTTTGCCAATATTAATTTTTTTTTGTAAAGAACTATTTTTTAACCTTAATTGAAAAAATTCTATTTTTTTTGTTGATAAAATTTTTTCTAAATTGGAAAGAAATCCTGATTTAATATTATTAGGTGAAATTAAATAAATAAATTTTTTTTTAGAATTAGTTATTTTCAAGCTCTTTTGACCATTTCCCTTGGGCAGCCAGTGTACACATTCTGGCCCTATGATCGAACACTTTTTGTGTTCCCTGAATATCTTTTACATCTTTTGCCCAGTGTTTTAGGGCACTTTGTTGTAAAGCTCTACCATAAGAGTAGGACATTATAAAATTTGTATCATTGAATTTATTTATAAGATTAAGATTTTCTGTAGCTTGCAACTCAGTTTGTCCTCCCGAGAGAAATGCAATTCCCGGCACTTCATTTGGTACAGACTCTTTTAAACATTTGACTGTTAGTTTTGCAGTTTCCTCATTAGTTATTTGATTTTTGGAATCATTGCCAGCTAAAATCATATTTGGTTTTAATATTACCCCTGATAAATCAACTTTATGTAATATTAATTCCTCAAAACATTTTTTTATTACCGCTGATGTTTTTTCAAAACAATCATCAGCTGAATGATCTCCATCCATTAATACTTCTGGTTCTACTATCGGAACCATATTGCATTCTTGAACTAATGCTGCATATCTTGCCAATGCATGAGCATTGGTATCTATTGAAAGTTTGCTAGGGTATTTATCTGAAATATTATAAACTCCTCTCCATTTAGTAAATTTAGCTCCAAGTTTTGAGTATTCTTTTAATCTCTCTCTTAAACCGTCAAGTCCTTCAGTAATTTTCTCATCAGGACTTCCTGCTAATTGTTTTGCACCTGTATCAACTTTGATACCAGCTATTGATCCAATATCAGAAATAAATTTAGAAATATTTTTACCATTACTAGCGTTTTGTTTAATTGTTTCATCATATAGAATTACTCCTCCGATACATTCCTTCATTTCTTTTGAGGAAAATAGCGTTTCTCTGAATAAAATTCTATTTTCAGCTGTTGAGACTATTTTTACACTTTGTAATCTTTTAGTCATCGTTCCAGTGCTTTCATCAGCAGCAAGAATACCTTTTCCATTTTCTAAAATTTTAAGAGCTAACTTATTTAATTCAGTCATGATTTTAGCGCTCTTATACCAGGAATTTCTTTACCTTCAAGATATTCTAAAAAAGCTCCACCTGCAGTTGAAACAAAATTTAATTTTTTAAATGCATTAATTTTATTTATAACTGCAATTGTATCTCCACCACCAGCTACAGAGTAAATATTATTTCCTAAACTTACAATTTTTTTTGCAATTTCTTCACTTCCAATTGCAAAATTGGAATTTTCAAAGTAACCAGCTGGTCCATTCCACAAGACTGTTTTACTATTCTCTAAAATTGAATTGATTAAATTTATTGTTTTGGGTCCTATATCTAAAATCATGTCGTCATCTTGTATATTTGACAAATCTTTAATTTTTGCTTTATCATTAAGTTTTTTTCCTACAGCAACGTCTTTTGGAAAAATAATTTTACATGAATTTCGATTTGCTACAGAAAAAATTTCCTCAACTATATTTTCACAATTATTTTCTATAATTGAATTTCCTATGTTAAATCCTTTAAATTTTATAATGTTGTTGGCCATAGCTCCGACTATTATGATATTTTCAAATCTTGGTATTAAATTTTTAATCACACTTATTTTAGTTGAAATTTTTGAACCGCCTACAATACACGCAATTGGTTTTTTTATATCTGTAGTGACTCTTTTTAAAGCATTAACCTCAGCATTCATTTGAATACCACAATATGATGGTAAAAATTTTGTTATTTTCTCTATAGATGCGTGCTTTCTATGTGAGCAAGAAAAAGCATCATTCACGTATATTTCACCAAAACTAGACAATTTCTTTGCAAATTCTTCATCGTTTTTTTCTTCTTGCTCATAAAATCTTATGTTTTCTAGAAAAAAAATTTTATTATTATTGTTTTCTGTAAATGAGACAGGATTGATATCAAATACTCTTTTGTTAATTAATTCTACTTCTTTATTTAATTTTGAGGACAAATATTCACAGACTGGCAACATTGATAGTTTAGAGTCTTTTTTACCATTAGGTCTTCCAATATGGGAAATTATGATAACTTGTGAGTTTTTTTTGATTAAATATTTTAAAGTCGGTAAAATTTTATCTATTCTTGTAGCATCTGTTATTTTGCTATCTTTAAGAGGAACGTTCAAATCAAGCCTTAACAAAATTTTTTTTTTATTTAAGTCTTTTAAATCCTCAATTTTTTTCATTGAATAATTTTTTAGTTAAAGTTCTTATGCAAATATATTGCTATATCAGACATTCTATTTGAGAAACCCCATTCATTATCATACCAAGCTGAAATTTTACCCATATTTTTACCAACCACATTAGTTAAGTTTAAGTCAACGATCGATGATGCAGGATTATGATTAAAATCAATAGATACAAGCTTTTCTTTTGTGATTTCAAGAACTTTGTTTTTTCTACTAAAGATTTGAAATGCTGAATTAATTTTTTCAACACTCAAATCTTTTTTTGTACAAAATACTAGTTCAATCAAAGAAACATTTGGGGTAGGAACTCTCATAGCCACACCTTCTAACTTACCTTTCAGAGCAGGTATAATTTCACCAATCGCTTTAGATGCACCTGTTGAAGTTGGCACTATAGATTGGCCTGCAGATCTTGCCCTTCTAGGATCTTTATGAGAATTATCTAAAATTCTTTGATCACTAGTGAAAGCATGAATTGTTGTCATGAAACCTTTTTCAATTTCAAAGTTCTCATTAAGAACGTGAGCAACTGGCGCGAGACAATTTGTAGTACAAGATGCTGCAGAAATAACTTTATCTTTTTTTTTTAATTCTGACTCATTTACCCCAAATACAATAGTTTTGTCTGCATTTTTACATGGCGCTGAAACTATAACTTTTTTTGCTCCATTGTTTAGATGAGGTAATAATTTTTCTTTAGAATTAAATTTACCTGTACATTCAAAAACATAATCAACACCATATTTTTTCCAGTTGATGTTATCTATATTAGTCTCCTGACTAAAAGTAATTTTATTTTTATTGATAATTAGGTTATTTTTATCAAAATCGATTTCACCTTTAAATTTACCATGAATGGAGTCGTATTTTAAAAGAGATGAGCAAGTTTCAGAGTTAGTTCTGTTATTAATATGTTTAATTTCAATGCTCTTGTTATTATATTCAATGATTGATCGGACGATCATTCTTCCTATTCTACCCATTCCATTAATTCCAACTTTTATACTCATAATTTATCTTTAATCTTTTTTGTTATACTTTCAGAATTTAATTTGAAGTGATTATAGATATCTTTGTAAGGAGCACTTTTGCCAAAATCATTTATTCCAAAATTTAATCCATTTTTACCAGTATACTTTTTCCAATAATGTGTTTCAGAAGCTTCAATTGAAACAATTAAATTAGTTTCATTCAAAATTTTATTTTTGTAGTCTTCACTTTGTTGATCAAACAATTTTTGGCAGGGCATTGATATTATTTTGGAATAAATACCATCTGTGGCTAATTTATGACTAACTTCACTTGCTAAACTAGTTTCGGATCCAGTTGCTATAATTGTAACACTTATATTGTCTCCAGTTCTTAAAATTTCGTAAGCTCCACTCGATGATTTATTTTTAGAGAAATTTTTTACTCTTACAGGATTAATACTCTGTCTAGTTAAAGCTATAACACTTGGCGTATTTTTGCTTTTAAGTGCTAATTCCCAACATTCAAAAGTTTCAATAAGGTCTGAAGGTCTAAATACATTTAGATTTGGAATTGATCTTAGACTTGTTAATTGTTCTATTGGTTGGTGTGTAGGACCATCTTCACCTAAACCAATGGAATCATGTGTGAATATATAAATAACTCTTTGTTTCATCATTGCTGCTAATCTGATTGATGGTTTGCAATAATCGCTGAATATTAGAAAAGTTCCACCATAAGGAATCAAATTACTATGCAACGCTATACCATTCATTATTCCACACATGGCATGCTCTCTAACTCCATAATGAATGTAGTTTCCTGAAAAATTACCTGGCTTTATGATTTTGTGATTTTTTGTTTTAGTATTATTTGAGCCAGCCAAATCAGCTGAACCACCAATTAAATTAGGTAAATTAGTTGCAATATCTAAAAACATTTCAGATGTTTTTCTTGTAGCTATTGATTTTAAATTTTTTAAATATTCATTTTTTGTTTTTTCAATTTGTTTTTTTAGAGAAGTTATCTTGTAATTATGGAAATTAATTTGAAATTTTTCATTGTGCTTTTTAGCTTTTTGTTCTGCTTTTCTTCCAATATTTCTCCATTCAATTATTAAATTATCTGGAATTTTAAAAGGTTCATGGCTCCATTTTAATTTTTTTCTTACTAATTTAATTTCATCTTCACCTAGAGGACTCCCATGAGAAGATGCTTTTCCACCTTTATTAGGTGATCCAAAACCAATTGTTGTTTTACAAGAGATTGCAATAGGTTTATTAGATTTTTGAGCTTTCTTTAAAGCTTTTGAAATTTCATTATAATTATGACCATTAATTTTAAGATAATTCCACCCATAACTTTTTAATCTTTTTTCATGATTATCTGAAACAGCTAAATTTGTGGGACCATCAATTGAAATAGAATTATTATCAAATAATAAAACAAGATTTTTTAATTTTAAATGTCCAGCTAGACTTAAGGCTTCATGACTTATACCTTCCATTAAACAGCCATCACCCGCTAATACATAAGTTTTATGATTAATTTTTTTTTTTCCAAATTTATTTTTAAGAATCTCTTCTGAAATTGCAAAACCGACTGCATTAGAAATTCCTTGTCCTAAAGGGCCTGTAGTAGTTTCAATGCCGGTATTGGGGTGATATTCAGGATGACCTGCGCATATCGAGTCAATTTGTCTAAAGTTCTTTATGTCTTTTAAAGAAATACTTTTATAACCAGTAAGATAGAGCAAAGAGTAAAGTAGCATTGAACCATGACCCGCCGAGAGAACAAATCTATCTCTATTTATCCAATTAGGATTTTTTGGATTAAAATTTAAAAAATCTTTAAAAAGAACTGTCGCTACATCAGCCATTCCCATTGGCATTCCAGGATGGCCTGAATTTGCTTTTTGAACCGCATCAATTGACAAAAACCTGATACAATTGGCCAATTCTTTATAATGTTTGCTCAAAAAATTATCCTGTCTAGACTAAGAAGATTCTATTTAATAATATAATTATATATATATGAATTCTGTGATCGAAAAAGAAAAAAAACTTAATTTGGCGTTAACAAAATTAAAAAATTTAAATTTAAAAAATCCAGATACAAAAAAAAACATTGAAAATTTAAACATTCAAAAGAATCAATTAGAAATTGAAAAGCAGCAATTAGAGGATAAATATAAAATTTTACATGAAGATTATAATGATTTGAGTAAAAAATTAGAGGATTTGCAAAATCAAGAAAAAATTGAACAAAAAAAACAAATTGAATTTACAGAAAAAATTG
>CACOLY010000011.1 GCA_902628195.1 uncultured Pelagibacteraceae bacterium | reverse complement strand
TATATAGTCAAGATATGATAATTTACTTAAAAAATAAACATTCTCTTAAGGTTGGAGATTTTTTATTTGATTGTTGTGTTGGAAAAGGTGGTATTAGCTATAAGAAAATTGAAGGTGATAAAAAAACTCCTAAAGGTCTCTATAATATTGGTGATTTATATTTTAGAAAAGATAAAGTCAAAAAATTTTTCACAAAACTTAAATGTAAAGAAATCAAGAAAAATATGGGTTGGTGTGATGATGTTTTAAATAAGAAATATAATAAATTAATTAAAACAAAAAAAAATATTAAATATGAAAAATTATTTCGTGCTGATAATAAATACGATTTACTAATACCAATAAAATATAATTTCAAAAAACCTAAAAAAGGTCGTGGCAGTTGTATATTTATTCATTTAACGCAAAACTACAAACCTACCAATGGCTGTATTGCTCTTAAAAAAAAAGATTTTTTAATAATGTTAAAATTAATTGATAAAAGGACAAAGATTTCAATTAATTAAGATCTTTTTCCAAAAATTTTAGATCCAATTCTAATATAAGTCGAAAAATTTTTTGTTGCATTAAGATAGTCTGATGACATTCCCATACTTAATTCAGGAAGATCTAAATTATTTTTCAGAAAATTCATTTCTTTAAAAAATATATCAGTTGTTATATCAGCAGGAGGTATGCACATTAATCCAATTATATCTAAATTTAACTCATTACAATAATTATAAAAATTTTTTAAATCATTTTTATTTATTCCTGATTTTTGATTTTCATCACCGATATTCACTTGTATAAATATTTTTGGTTTATTTGGATATTTGATTTGCTCCGTGGCTATTTTTTTTGCAAGTTTTTCATTATCTAAAGAGTGAATAAAATCAAAAAGTGGTAGAACAAATTTAACTTTATTTGTTTGTAACTTTCCTATCATATGTAATTTGATTTGACTAAATTGTTCTTTAATATTTTTCCATTTTTCTAAAGCTTCTTGAACTTTATTCTCACCAAAATGTACGTGACCATACTCGATCAATGGTAAAATATTCGATATTGGAAATGTTTTGCTTACTGCTATTATTGATGGTATTTTATCACTTATTAACTCTAACTCTTTTTTTATTGAAATTAAATTTTTTACAGTTTGATGCATATTAATTTACCTAAATTTTACCACTTCATTGATAATTTAAATATTAAAAATATTCAAAAACTTAACAAAAATATAGTTTTAATTTATAGAAATTATGAAAAAAAACCCAATGATCAAGACATCATTAAATTTAAAAAGTATTGCAAAAATAATAATGTAAAATTTATTTTAAGTAATTATATAGATATCGTTAAAAAACATGATTTGGATGGATTTTATATACCCTCATTTAATTCAAAAAAAATTTATAAAATTATTAAAAACAAAACAGATTTTATTATTATGGGATCAGCACATAATTTAAAACAAATAAGAATTAAGGAAAAACAAGGAGCTCAATTAATTTTTTTATCACCTATATTTAAAAATAAAAATTCAAATGGATCTCTTGGTTTATATAGATATAATCTATTATCAAATCTAACAAAATTACCAAATATTGCTCTAGGAGGCATAAATAAAATTAACTCTAAACTATTAAAACTGATTAATAGTAATGGATTTGCTGCTATTAATTATTTTAAAATTCAAAAAAAAAAATGAGTCAAAAACTTAACGAAGAAATACAAATACTTGTTAATAGATATAAATATGGGGATTTTAGTGAAGTTTTGAATAAGTGCTCAAATCTCTTAAAAAAAAATCCAAAAAATGATTTTTTGTGGAACTTGACAGGGTTGTGTTTTCAAAGAATTGGCGATCACTATAAGGCAATAACATCTTTTCAAAACGCAATTGAAAGCAACAAAAAAAATATATCTGCAAAAAATAATTTAGGGATTTCATATAAAGCTATTAAAGAATATAAAAAAGCAGAGGAAATTTTTGAGAAATTATTATTAGAAAACCAAAATTATATAAATGCAATTGTAAATATTGGTAATTTAAAAAAAGATACGTATTATTTAGATGAGGCAATATCGTTTTATCAAAGGGCTCTTGAAATTGAAAAAAATTTACCAGAACTTCATTTGAACATTTCAAATATTTTACAAGTTAAAAACGAAATGAATAAGGCAAAAGAACATTTACTTGAAGCACTTAAATTAAATAGTAACTTTTCAAAAGCAGACCAAAATTTAAGTATGTTGCTGAGTTATAAAAATAAGGATAACGATAATCATTTATTGTCGATGATCAGCAAACTTGAAAATACGCAATTGGATGAGAATAATAAAATTCTATTACACTTTGGTCTTGGAAAAGCTTTTGAAGATAAAAAAGATTTTAAAAAAGCATTCAACCATCTGGAAATAGGAAATAATTTAAAAAAAAATAGAATTTTGTCTAAACTAAATTTCTATAAACAAAAAGCCGAAGATATAAAAAGATATTTCTCAAAAATAAATTTTGATAAAATTCATAAAAATTCAGATGATAAGAAAAAAATTTTTATTTTAGGTCTACCAAGATCAGGAACAACTCTTTTAGAAAAAATTATATCTTCTCATCCTAAAGTTGGATCAGTAAGTGAAATTGGTTTTTTATATGATGGTGTAAATAAAAAAATATTTGTTGACAAAAAAATTAATGAAAATAAAGTTGACAAGTTTATTAGTAGTAATTTTGGGAGTGAATATAATAATTTTTTGAATCAATTTAATATTAAAAAAGAATTCATATTAGATAAAACTTTAACAAACTTTTGGTATATTGGTTTTATAAAAATCTTTTTTCCAAATTCAAAAATAATACACTCTTATAGAAATCCAAAAGATAATTGCCTTTCAATCTTTAAAAATCTTTTTCCAGATACAACTAGTGAAAAATGGCTCTATGATCAAAGTGAAATGGGTGAATACTATTTAATTTATCATGATCTTATGAAATTTTGGAACAAAACATTTAATAAACAAATTTATAATTGTGAATATGAAGATTTAGTAAATAATAAAGAGCAAAAAATAAAAGATCTAATCCAATTTTGTGAACTTGAATGGGATGATAAATGCCTAAATCATCACAAAAATAACAACCCAATTAAAACATTAAGCATTAATCAAGCCAATAAACCCATTTATAAATCATCAATTAACTCATCTCAATTTTACGAAGATAAACTTTCAGAAGTTTATAAAATTTTAGAAAGGTTAAGCTAGCAGTTTATTTTTAAAACCTAATTCTTTAAAAATTTTTGAATAAGACTTAATATATTCTAAATCGTGTTTTTTGATATCACCTCTAGCTTGTAAATTACTTGCAGTTTTAATTACAAAATTTTTACCTTCATTTTCTAAACATTTATCTGACCATTCTAGATTTAAGAATTTATATAAATTTTTTGAAATAAGTTTAGGGTTATTGGTTAAATCTTCTAGATTAACTATAAAGAGATTATCTAAATTATTTTTTTTTAAATTATTTATTTTATTGGAATATAATTCTGAAATTAAAAACACTTTTTCTAACGAATGACTCCAATAAACACTAGGTAAAAAACTTCGAAAAATCCCGATAATATTGGCTAATGGATTACGAGAGCAATAAATGAATTTAGCATTAGGAAAGATTTTATTTATTAATTCAAAATATAGAAAACTAGTAATTGACTTATCAGTAAAAATATTATTTTGATCAATTAAACCTTGTTCTTTATACTGATTTAAAATATTTTCTATTAAAGAACTAAAGTTAGATTGTAAAATTTTTTCTTGATTTTCTATAATCTGGTTAGAAAAAAAAACTTTATCAAATACATCAGTTTCTCCTAAACTTTGTATTCTTTTATTTCCTGATACAATTATCCTTTCTACTAATGTAGTTCCAGATCTTGGAAGTCCAGTGATAAAAATTGGACAAAAGTCTTTAGAAGTATTAACTTTTAAATCTTTTAATTCAGACATAAAATTAGATAACGACTCGCTATGAAATTTAAACTGTTGATAAAGAGCTTTTTCTTTATTTAATAAATATATTCGATGAGCTTCTAATAAATTTTCTATTTCTTTTTTATAATTTTTGTTTAGTTCAGATTTTTTTGCTAAAAGCAATTTTAGATATATTTGATTATTATAACTTAAATTTTTCTTTTCAATTTTATCTAACTTTTTTTCAGATAAGTATTTTTTATCAATTCTTGATAAAGAATAAATATAACTTAGGTTCTCTTGATCATTTTCTAAAATTGTTTTATAAAAATTTTCACTTTTTTTTAAATTTCCAATGTTTAAATTAATTTTGGCTAAGTTTAACAAAGCTACTTTATTAGTTGAATCTATTGATAAAGTTTCATTAAAAGTTTTTTCTGCGTTTTTATACTGACTCATTGCAAGATAAATTTCTCCCAAAAAGTTTAAATTGAGTGGGTCTTTTTTTTTAACTGAGATAAAATTTAAAATATGCTCTAACGCTTTACTATATTGATGTAACTTAAAATAAACATTACCTAAATACCAATCAGATAGAATATGTTTTTTTTGTTTAGAGGTTTCCTTTAAATAATCTAATGCTTTCCAATAATTACCTTCATTAAAAAAACGAGTAATTTTTTCTTGGTTCATAAATAGAAAGATAACAAAATTTTAAAAATTATTAAATTGTATAAAAAAAAAACGGCCCTTTAAAAAAGGGCCGTTTTAATAAATATTAGTATAAAACTAAATTAGAAAGCCATTAACAAACTAATTTCTGTTCTATCTTCTGAGTCACCTGATGTACCACCAGAGTTGTCTACAGAAACATCAGAAATTCTTAGAGTAGCACCACCCATAGTGTAAGCTGCTTGAATACCGCTTGCATTTTGAGTTATACCATCTCCAGTTTCACTTCCTCTTTTCTTGTACGTGTTATCGTAGTCTTGGTACGAAATAGATAAAGCATCATTTACGTTAAATGCAATACCGTACATTTCAACATCGTTAGCACCAGTAGTTCTGTTTCCTACAGAAGATACTGTTCCTACTGAACCACTTGTGTAACTTTGTTGGTAACCTACTGTTACTGCACCTATTGCGTAAGTGAAGAAACCTGTAGTTGATACAGTGTCGATTTGATCAGCGTTACTTGCTGCCATGTCGTATGTAGTTTCACCATGACCAAAACCAACTGTTAAACCATCCATTAAAGATGAGTTAGTTAGTGCAAAGTTTAGTGAAGTACCGTCAACTATTGAAGCAACGTGACTATTACCACCATCTCCAGCATCACCTGATCCTACTGAAGGTGCATACTCGATGTTAACTAATGTATCCATAAATGTATTTTTATAACCAAATACACCTGCAGAACCACCGTTACCATCTAAGATGTCAGTATTAGTAGCTGTTGTACCATTCCATACTTCTTCGTATGCAGTTGGCATTTTATCATCGATTGTTCCAAGACCGAATGCTCCAGTACCTTGGTCAAAACCGATTGTTCCCATATCACCCATATCTAAAGTTTGTGAGTGAGATGATACAGATGCTTGACCATCTGCAGTAAACATGAAGAACGATGCAGTACCCCAATCAGTTTCACCTGATCCACTGAAAGATAAGTTTCCTTTACTTCCAAAAGGGTTACCATTGTTACTTAATGCCATCATTGTTGATGAACCAGAACCAGCTGTGTACTCACCAGTTACTTCCCAAGTACCACCTACTGATAAAGAACCAGCAGAAGCAGCTGTAGCAACTAGTGAACCAGCTAATGCTGAAGCACCAATTTTTGTTAGTTTATTCATAATAATTACTCCTTATGTTTAATTAATTAATTAATTATGAACTTGCTTTTTAACTAAATTAAACGAGAATTTTTCAAAAAATTGATGATTTTAGGTGTTTTTTGGTGATATGTTGCATATATATCACAAAAAAACCCTTTTATTTATTGAATTTATGACACTTACTACTTAAATACATGTTTGTCTTATGATTTTCAATAATTTACATAAATTATTTTTTAAATTTGCCTTTTTAGCATCATTAGTTCTTTTAACTAATCAATGCGGAATTTGGGACCCAGCTGATGCAAGAAAAGTTCCTGTAAATGCAAAAGATAGAGTTGCAAAAAATATTGAAGAAGGGAGAGCAATTAAATTTTCAAAGCTTGGTAAGGGTGGTGGATCTGGTAATTTTGAATTTGCATCATCCAATGAAATGTGGAGAGCAACTATTGAAATTTTAGATTTTGTTCCATTATCAAGTGCTGACTATGGTGGAGGTATAGTGATTACTGATTGGTACAATGATTCTGGAAGTGAAAAAGAAGCTATCAAAATTATGGTCCAATTTTTATCAAATGAAATTAGAGCAGATGGAATTAAAGTTGTAGTTTATGATAAATATTGTGAAACAATCAATAATTGTAGAACTAATATTAATACAGGAAATGTTTCTGAAGAAATTAAGTTAGCTATCTTAAAAAAGGCCGCAATATATAAAAATATTGAAAATGAAAAGAAACGTAAAGAGTATAGAAAGAAAAATCCTGTCAAAAACAAAAAGATTAGTAATTGATAATTCTATTTATTATTATTTATAATAATATAATTTTTTAACATATTTTTTTTAAGAAAATGGATAGATATAACTTTAACACCATAGAAAAGAAATGGCAAAACTATTGGGAGAAAAATAATTTTTTTAAAACAAAACCCGACAAGAACAAAAAAAAATTTTATTGCCTAGAAATGTTTCCATATCCGTCAGGAAAAATTCACATGGGTCATGTTAGAAATTATGCAATTGGAGATGTTCTAGCCAGATATAAAAAATTACAGGGATTTAATGTACTTCATCCAATGGGATGGGACTCGTTTGGCATGCCAGCAGAAAATGCTGCTAAAGCAAATAATTTAGATCCAAAAAAATGGACTGAAGAAAATATCTCAGTGATGAAAAATCAACTTAAAAAATTAGGATTAGCTATAGATTGGGGACGAGAAATATCAACCTGTTCAAAAAATTATTATAAACACCAACAAAAATTTTTTTTAGAGTTATACGATAAAGGGTTAGTTTACCGAAAAGAAAATTATGTTAACTGGGATCCAATTGATCAAACAGTTTTAGCAAATGAACAAGTTATTGATGGTAAAGGTTGGAGATCTGGGGCAATTGTAGAGAGAAAAAAATTAAATCAATGGTTTTTCAATATTACAAAGTTTTCAGAAAAATTATTAAGTGGATTGGATAGATTAGAAAAGTGGCCCAACAAAGTTAAAACAATGCAAAAAAACTGGATTGGAAAATCTTTTGGATGTGAAGTAAATTTTGAAATAGAAAACTGTGATGAATTCAAAAAAGTAAAAATTTTTACTACTAGACCAGACACCCTATTTGGTTGCTCATTTCTTGCTTTGTCAATTGATCATCCATTATCGAAACTTTTTAAATCAGACCCTAAATTTAATGAATTTAAAAACGATTGTGCCAAAACAGGTACAACAGAGGAAGCTTTAGCTCAAGCAGAAAAGTTAGGTTTTGATACCAAATTTTTTGCAAAAAATCCATTTGACGAAAAAATTAAAGTTCCAGTTTTTTTTGCAAACTTTGTATTAATGGATTATGGATTTGGTGCTATTTTTGGATGCCCTGGTCATGATCAAAGAGATCTTGATTTTGCATTAAAATATAAATTAAAAATTATTCCTGTTGTAAAGCCTTTAGACCATAAAGGTGAATTTACCATCAAAGATACTGCTTATACTGGTCCAGGTATAATTTATAATTCAAAATTTTTGGATAATCTTAAAGTTCCAGAACAATCAATAAATGAAACAATAAAAATAATTGAGGAAAAAAAATTAGGTGAAAAAAAAGTTAATTTTAGACTGAAAGATTGGGGAATTTCGAGACAAAGATATTGGGGTTGCCCCATACCTATCGCATATAATAAAAATAACGAACCTATAAAAGTTCCTGAAAAAATGTTGCCTATTTCACTGCCTGAAAAAATAAATTTAAATACAAAGGGTAATCCTTTAGACCACCAAAAAAAATGGTCAGAAATAAATATAAATGGTGAATTATGTAAATTGGAAACAGATACTTTAGATACTTTTGTGGACTCTTCATGGTATTTTTTGAGATTTTGCTCACCAAATAATAATGATTATGGATTTGATATTGAAGATATTAGCTACTGGATGCCAGTAGATCAGTATATTGGTGGAGTTGAACATGCTATTCTTCATCTTCTATATTCAAGATTTTTTATGCAAGCTCTAAGTTATCAAAATGATAAGTTTAATATAACTGAGCCTTTCGATGGCCTTTTTACGCAGGGGATGGTTTGTCATGAAACATACAAAGATACTAATAATAATTGGCTTAGTCCCGACGAGGTTATATCTGATGGTAAAAACTTTTTAAAAAAAGAAAATAATGAAATAGTTAAGGTTGGACCCTCAGAATCAATGTCTAAATCAAAAAAAAATACAATTGATCCTGAAAAAATAATTAAAAATTATGGAGCGGACTCTGTAAGACTTTTTATTATGTCTGATAGTCCCCCAGAAAAAGACATTCAATGGTCTGATACTGGTATGGAAGGTTCCTATAAATTCTTACAAAAACTTTGGACTTTACATAATACATTTTTAAAAAAAATTAATTCTGACGAAAATAAAAACAATGAAGTAGATGATAATATTTCAAAATTTACAAATAACCTAATTAATAAAATTACTCAAAATATAGAAAATTTTAGATACAACGTAATAATTGCAAATTTTTATGAGATGTATAATTACTTGTTTAAAGAACTAAAAAAACCCTATAACAAAAGTGTATTAATTGAAAATTACTTAAAAATTTTAATTTTATTAAGTCCTTTTATACCTCATTTTGCGTCAGAATGTTCAGAGCAATTAAGAAGTCTTACTAAAGTTAAGAATTATGACAAGTGGCCTAAAATTAATGATAAACTTCTAATGGATGAAAATATAAATTTAGTAGTACAAATTAATGGTAAAAAAAGAGAAGTTTTGAAAATCAAACAAAATATAAAAGAAGAAGAAGTTTTAGAAATTATAAGTGGTAATGATAGAATACACAATTTTATTAAGGATAAAAAAATAATTAAAAAAATTTTTGTACCAAATAAAATTATAAACCTGATTGTAAAATGAAAAATATATTAATTTTTTTTTATTTAATCAATCTAATCTTTCTTACATCTTGTGGTTACAAAGTATTAAATAATATAGATAACACCAATTTTGAAATTGTAGAAATAGATACAATTGGAAATGAAAAAATAAATAATAAATTAGAAAAATTTTTTTCTAGATATAAAAATAAAGAAAATTCATCAAGATATTTCAATGTTGAATTAAATAGTGCTTTTACAAAAAAAGTTGCATCCAAAAACAGTGCAGGTGAGAACACAAGTTTCTCAATGAAAATAAAGGTTGAATTAAATTTAAAAGAAAATGATCTAAATATCAAATCAAGTACTTTTGAGAAAAATACAAATTATAATAATTTAGATAGTAAATTTGAATTAAAACAATATGAAAATGTTTTAATAAACAATTTAATAGATGAGATCATAGTAGAAATAAATAGTTTTTTGGGAACAATAAAATGATTATCAAATCTTATCAGTTAAAGAATTTTGATTACAAAAAAACAAAAAATTTTCTATTTTATGGTAATAACCTTGCCCAAATTAATCAGATAATTGATGAAAAAATCAAACCTTCCTATTTAAACAAAGTATTCAATTATGAAGAGAATGAAATTTTAAAAAATCAAAAAGATTTTTTTAATGAAATTTTATCTCATTCTTTATTTGATAAAGAAAAATTATTAATTATATCCAGAACTACTGATAAATTACATGATATAGCCAAAGAAATATTAGAACGAGAAATTCAGGATTTAAGTATAGTTTTTGTATCTGAAAATTTAGAAAAAAAATCTAAAATAAGAAATTTATTTGAAAAAAATAAAAAAACAATATGTGTTGCTTTTTATCCTGACGATCAAAAAACATTAACATTTTTCATTAATGATTTTTTTAAAAAAAATAAAATTCCTATTTCTCAAGAAATTATAAATAGGATTATTGAAAGAGGTAACAGCGATAGGCATAATATTAGAATGGAGCTAATCAAGATTGAAAATTTAATTATTTCAAAGAGAAAGATAGCAACAGACGATATATTAAAACTAGTAAACTCATATGAAAGTAACAATATTTCACAGCTTGTGGATTTTTGCTTAGCAAAAAAAGAAAATAAGATTAATTTGATATTGAATGAAAATAATTTTACTAACGAAGATACAATTTTGATAATCAGAACTTTTTTAAATAAAACTAAAAGATTAATTCAAATAAGGGATCACGTTAAGAAGAGTAAAAATGTTGATACAGCCATATCTACTTTTAAACCTTCAATTTTTTGGAAAGATAAAGAAATTGTAAAAGAACAGATTGCTAAATGGCCTGATAAAAAAATAGAAACTTTACTTGAAGTAATCAACAATAATGAATTATTAATTAAAAAAAATTTTGAAAATTCGATGAAGATTCTAACTAATTTTATCTTTTATACTGTGAAACATAATTAATAATTGTTTTTTATAATCTCTATAATTCTATTCAATTGATCTAAATCCTTGTATTCAATAGATATTTTACCTTTATTATTTTTTTTATTTTGAATATCAATTTTTAAACCAATTTTAGATGATATGGACATTTCAAGATCTTTAATGTTCAAATCTTTTGTTTTAGAAAGATTCTTTTTTTGAGGTTTAAATATTTTTACAAATTTTTCAGCTTGTCTTACAGATAACCTTTTTTCGATAATTTTGTTTGCAATAAAAATAGCATTTTCTAATCCAACTAAAATTTTAGCATGACCTGGGGTTAATTGTTTATTCTCAATCATCTTAAAAATTTCTTCAGGCAAGGTAAGCAAACGAAGTGAGTTTGTTATATAACTTCTGCTTTTTCCAATGAATTTAGAAACTTTTTCTTGATCATATGAAAATTCATCTATCAGTCTTTTATAACCCTGGGCCTCTTCTATAGGGTTAAGATCATTTCTTTGAACGTTTTCGACTATAGCAAATTCCAAAGATTTTAAATCATCGATCTCAGTAATAACAATAGGAACCTCATGAAGTTTAGCTCTTTGTGCCGCTAACCATCTTCTCTCCCCAGCTACAATTTCAAATTTTGTTATATTGTTTGAAGATTTTCTAACAATAATTGGCTGAATAACACCTCTTTCTTTAATAGAATTAGTTAACTCACTAAGGCTTTCTTCATCGAAATGTTTTCTTGGCTGAAATTTGTTTGGACTTAACTCACTAATTGAAGCTTTATTGGTAGATGTTTCTATTTTAGTTTCACCAATTAAAGAAGATAATCCTCGCCCTAAACCTTTTTTAATTTTTGAATTCACTATGCAGCGCTCCCAATTTTTCCTTCTTGATTAATAAATTCATCAGTAAAATTATAATAAGATTTACTACCCGGACAGTTTTTGTCATAAACCAGCACTGGAATACCATGAGATGGAGCTTCAGATAATCTAACATTTCTTGGAATAACTGTTTGATAAACTTTGTCTTTAAAATACTCTCTCGCTTCTTGTTCAACCTGAGATGAGAGTTTGTTTCTTCGATCATACATCGTTAAAAGTATGCCCTGAATTTCTAATTCGGGATTTAAATTAGCTTTAATTCTCTCAATCGTCTTCATTAGCTGTGTAAGTCCTTCTAATGCAAAAAATTCCGTTTGAAGTGGGACAAGCAATGAATTAGATGATACTAAGGCCATTACTGTTAATAGGCTTAAAGAGGGAGGACAGTCTATAAGTATATAATCATATAATCCTCTAGAATCGTTTAAATACGAGGTTAATTTAGCCTTAAGTATAAAGGCTCTATCACTGTCACCAGCTGTCTCAACCTCTAATCCAGACAAATCTACATTGGAGGATATCAAATCAAGATTTTGAAAGTTTGTTTTTTTAATTACGTTTGAAATTGACATTGTACCATTAAGAATTCCATAAATTGTCTGATCAGATTGAGAGGTATTAGATAATCCTAGTCCTGTAGTAGCATTCCCTTGAGGATCTAGATCAATTACTAAAATTTTTTTTCCAAGTTGAGATAACGCCGATGCTAAATTAATTACAGTTGTTGTTTTTCCAACCCCACCCTTTTGATTTATAATTGAAATAATTTTCATGAAATTTTTTTTTTAATTTTTTTGATATTTAATATAAAAGAGTCGTCACTTGTTAAACTTTTTTTTTCTTCATAATCCAAATCCCATTCTTGAAGTGTTTCGTTAAGAATTTTTCTTCCACTACTTCCCATAAAAAAAATAATATTTCTATATTTTATAAAATTTTCATTAACCAAGTTTAAAATGACTGGCATTGGCTTAAATGCCCTAGACATAATTGTTCCTGTTTCAATATTTTTAAGTGAAAAAATATCTTTCTGAATTATTTCTGTATTTAAATTTAATTTTTTTGAAACTTCTCTCAGGAAAACACATTTGTGATAGCTTTTTTCATAAAGGTTAACTTTCATGTCATTTTTAATTTTTTTCATCACTATAGCCACTATTAATCCAGGCATTCCACCCCCTGTACCTAAATCAGAGGTTGTATTGCAATTTAAATCAACAAAATCAACAATTTGCGCTGAATCTATAATATGACGCTCTCTTATAACCTCTTTTTCATACATTTTTTTACTTATAATGTTAATTTTTTGATTTTTTTCCTGTATCATCGAAATTAAGCTCTCAAGCTCATTACAAGTTTCACGTGAAACATTTAAATTGGAAATTTTGGAATAAGAATTTAAAATTAAGTTATCCATTAAGCTATATGCTTAATAGACTTTCTTTTGACGTGTGACAACAAAATATATACAGCTGCAGGAGTTATTCCATCGATTCTTAAGGCCTGACCCATGGTTTTGGGCTTTATTTCTTTAAATTTAGCTTTTACTTCGTTAGAAAGGCCCGAAAATTGATCATAATCAATATTATCTGGTATTGTTAAATTCTCATCTCTTTTAAAAGCTAAAATATCGGCTTTTTGTTTCTTTAAATATCCTCTGTAGTGAGAGTTAATCTCAATCTGCTCATCAATTTCATTCCCATAATCGGCGATTTCAGGCCAAATATTCCTTATTTTAGTCATATCAACACTTTTTTGGGTAAGAATTTCCTCTGCTGATCTAAAAACACCATCTTTAGCTATTTTTATTCCAAATTTATCTGCCTTAGATGGTGAAATGTTTAAATTGGACATTTGAAGAGATATTTTGCTTAATTTATTAAATTTGTCCTCAAATAGTTGTTTTCTGTTTTCTGCTATTAAACCGATTTTAATTCCCTTATGAGTAAGCCTTAAGTCTGCATTATCTGACCTAAGACTTAGTCTATATTCTGCTCGAGATGTAAACATTCTATAAGGCTCAGCAACACCTTTAGTGACTAAGTCATCTATCATAACGCCAATGTATGCGTCTGATCTATCTAAAATAAAAGGTTCCATATTCTTAAAAGATAGAGCAGCATTAATTCCCGCTATGAGACCTTGAGCAGCTGCTTCCTCATAACCCGTAGTTCCATTTATTTGACCAGCGAGATAAAGATTTTTTATTTTTTTTGTCTCCAGTGTTAAAAACAGCTCTCTTGGGTCAATATAATCATATTCAATAGCATATCCTGGTCTAATTACTTTTACATTCTCTAAACCATTGATATTGTTGAGTATTTCATACTGCACAACCTTAGGTAGAGATGTAGATATGCCATTAGGGTAAATAGTATGATCATTTAGACCCTCAGGCTCTAGAAATATCTGGTGTCTTGTCTTGTCAGCGAATTTTACTACTTTATCCTCAATAGAGGGACAATATCTAGGACCAACACCTTGTATGCTTCCGGAATACATTGCACTTTTAGATAAATTCTTTTCGATTATTTTATGAACTATCTCGTTAGTATAAGTCATGGAACAAGAGACTTGTTTGTTTAAATTTTTTTTAGTCAGAAAAGAAAAAAAATATGGGACTTCATCGGCAAACTGTTTTTCCAAGTTTTCAAAATTAATTGTTCTAGAATCTAATCTAGGAGGTGTACCTGTTTTTAATCTTCCAATTCTGAAATTATATTTTTCTAACTGTTCACTCAAGCCTGTACTCGGTTTTTCATTAAAACGCCCAGCAGGAGTTCTTTCATCACCTATATGAATCAAACCATTCAAAAAAGTGCCTGTTGTTAGGATTAACTTATTACAACTTACTTTGTTACCTTTAAGTGTTATAAATCCACTTATTTGATTATTTTCAAAAATAAACTCTATTACAGGATCAGAAAAAATGCTTAAATTACAATAGTTTAAGAGTTTTTCTTGCATAAATTTACGATATAGTGATCTGTCAGATTGAGTTCGGGGTCCTCTAACTGCAGGTCCTCTACTTCTATTTAATAATCTAAATTGTATTCCAGACTTGTCTGCTACCTCTCCCATAACACCATCTAAAGCGTCAATTTCTCTAACCAAGTGACCTTTACCTAGACCACCTATAGCTGGATTGCATGACATTTCCCCAATTGTATTTTTGTTATGTGTAAACAAAGCGGTATTTACACCAAGCCTTGCTGAAGCTGCTGCAGCTTCACAACCAGCATGACCACCACCGATAACAACTACATCAAATTGCAAATCTTTTTTCATGGGTTAAATTTATATTCGATTAGAATATTTACAAGATTTCTGTTTTTTTTCTGAAAAAAGTGTTATTTATCAACGAAAATCAGTAAAAACCCTCAAAAAAACCAAGTAAAATAGCTATTACTTTCCGATACAAAAATCGTTGAAAATACTGCCTAATATCTCTTCTACATCGACTTTACCGACAATCATACCTAACTGTCTTGTAGCTAACCTTAAATCCTCAGCTCCTTTATCAAAATCTTTTTTATCATTTTTATCTAAAAAATTTTTCAAATGTTCAGCGCATTGAAGCAAATGTTGTCTGTGCCTTTCTCTTGTAATTAAAATATCTTCCTCCGATATAAATTTATTTTCAAGATTGTTTTTTATTTTGAAAATTAATTTATCAATATTCAAATTATCTTTAAGTGAAATTAAAACATGATTAAATTTAGAAACTTCAGAATCTAATTTATCTTTTAAAAGATCAGATTTGTTAATAACTAAAATTGCATCTTTTTTTAGTAAATCACTCAAAAACCCACTAAAATCAATACTTTTGGCATCCACCACTACTAGCTTTAGATCAGCGTTTTCAGCTCTTTTTAATGATAATTTTATTCCTTTTTTTTCAATTTCATCCTTGGAGTCTCTTATGCCCGCTGTATCTGAAATTATAACTGGATAACCATCTATGTTTAAATGTGTTTCAACAACGTCTCTTGTGGTACCAGCAATTTCAGAAACTATAGCAACTTCCCTGTTCGATAAATTATTCAATAGACTAGACTTACCGGCATTGGTTGGACCTACAATTGCAATTTTAAAACCTTCACGAATTATCTCACCAACTTTTTGATCATTTAAAATTTTGTTAATCTCATTTAAGACATTCGTTGAGTCCTCTTTTATCTTTCTTAAATTTTCTTCTGGCAAATCTTCTTCGGGAAAATCTATTTTAGCTTCAACAAAGGACAAAATCTTTAATAATTGCTCTCTTAGTTCATTAAATTTCTCTGAAGATTTACCTTTCATAATTTTAATTGCCTGTAATCTTTGAATTTCAGTTTCAGCTGAAATTAAGTCAGCTATACTTTCAGCTTTGAGTAAATTTAATTTTCCATTTTGAAAAGCTAGTTTGGTAAACTCACCAGGTTCAGCTAATCTACAGTTTTTAACCTTAGAAATAGTATTTAACAGAGCTTGAATGACTGCTTTACCACCATGTATGTGAATTTCGGCCATATCTTCACCTGTATAGCTCTCTGGACCAGGAAACCATAATATTATCCCTTCATCAATTAGCTCAGAAGTGTTGATATTGTTTATTTTTCGAAGAGTTGCGATTCTTGGACTTGGAATCTCTTTCCCTGTTAATAATTTTATAATCTCAGAAGCCTCTGGGCCAGAAATTCTTATTATGGCGACTCCAGACACGCCTGGGCCTGACGAAAGAGCATAAATTGTCATCAAAGAGACTTTAACAGGCTTCCAAAGTCTTTTGCAAACTTTTCTGTATCAAAGAGACAAGATTCAAGAGCATTTGATCTTAAATTATGTTTATATTTTTGGTCTATTTTATTTTCTTTTTTGATCGACAAAGCTTTATCAATATAATCATCTTTATTGTTCGCTATAAAATTTTCTAAATTTAAATTTTTATTGATACTTTCACCACATCTTGAGTTAAAATTAAAACCTTTCATTGTCAAAACAGGAGTTCCCATAGAAACTGACTCAAAGCTTGTCGTGACACCTGGGTATGGAAATGTATCCAAGGATAAATCTATTTTATTGTAACTTTCAAGATGTTCCAAATAAGTCTTTTTTCTACTTAATATCTCAATTTTATCTTCTTCAATATTTTCTTTTTTAAATTTATTAATTAAGGATTTATTTAAATTTTTTTCATCAAAACTTGTAGAACTTTTCAATATTAATTTTGCATCACCATCTTTTAATATTTTTGACCAAGTTTTAATTGTTTCTGAGGAAATTTTCTGAAAATTGTTAAAAGATCCATATGTAAAGCATTTATCTTTATCTGGATAAAAATTTATTTCAGGTAAATTAATAGGTTTAGATAATGCATTCCAAATTTTCGGCATAAAAATAATTTTTTCTTTATAAAACTTATATTCCTCTTTTTTTACTAAATTAGGATCTGCAATAATGTAATCTATATTTTTAACTCCTAAAGAGTTGTTGTAACCAAGCCATAATATTTGTTTTGGTGCACACCTTGCTCTAATCACGCTAACTCTATTTTTGTACGTATGTCCCGCAAGATCTATTAATATATCTAAGTTTAGTGATCTAATGAGTTTAATAGACTCAATATCACTCATGTTATTTACATCATACCACTCGTCAAAATTATCCTGTAAATCATTTGTCATTTCATCATGGCTGCTTTTTTCTAAATTGCTTATGGCAAACAATTCAAATTCTTCTTTGTTTAATTTTTTAATTAAGTCAATTAAAAATAAAGAAACTGAGTGATATTTAAAATCGGCTGAGAAAAAACCAATCTTAATCTTTTCATTTTTTTTTATATTTGGTGTAAATTCATCTATTTCTAATTTTAAGAATTCATCAAATTTATTACAAAATTCTAAATATTTTTTTTGATCATATTTACTGTGATAATTTAAGCTAGCCAAAAAACTTGACCAAATATTTTTAAAATTTGGATTTATTTCTAAAAGTTTTTCATAAAAAAAAGAGGCTTTCTCCATATTATTGTAAAAAAAATGCATCTTTGCTAAACCTTCCAAAATTTTTGGATCTTTATTATTAAGGTTATATTCTTTGATTATATGTTTTTCTAAATGTTCAAAAAAAGTGGCTTTTACACTTACTATTATGAGATTATAAAAAGCATCACGGTTAGAATTATTTTCTAAATAAATTTTCTCAAAATAATAGGCTGAAAGTTTATAATCATCAATTTTTGAATGTTCATTTAAAGCTTTAGAGGTGGCATATAAGTTCAATATATTACTGGGGAGTTTTTTAACATCACCCAAACTCTCGATGAAATATTCTATCTCTGAAAATTTTTTATTTTCAAAAAGTTGTTTTAATTTAATTTTTTGATCTGTTGATAAGATCATCTAAAATTTAAGCAGGCTTATTCATAGAATTAAAAAATTCAGCATTGTTTTTAGTATCTTTCAATTTTGAGCTTATAAATTCAATAGCATCCATAGTCCCCATAGGAGCAATAATTCTTCTTAGAACATTCATTTTTTGAAGATCATTCTTATCAAATAAGAGTTCTTCCCGCCTAGTGCCTGATTTTGTAATATCAATAGCAGGATAAATTCTTTTATCAGCTATTTTTCTATCTAAAACTGTTTCACTATTACCAGTTCCTTTAAATTCCTCAAAAATCACCTCATCCATCCTACTTCCAGTATCAATCAACGCTGTAGAAATTATTGTTAATGAACCTCCCTCTTCAATATTTCTAGCTGCACCAAAAAATCTTTTTGGTCTTTGTAAAGCATTTGCATCTACACCACCGGTTAAAACTTTTCCAGAACTAGGAATTACAGCATTGTAAGCCCTTCCAAGTCTAGTGATAGAATCTAGAAGTATGACTACATCTTTTTTGTGTTCTGTTAATCTTTTTGCTTTTTCTATCACCATTTCAGCGACTGCAACATGTCTCTGAGCTGGTTCATCAAAAGTTGAGCTTATAACTTCACCTTTTACAGTTCTTTGCATATCTGTAACCTCTTCAGGTCTTTCATCAATTAGTAAAACTATCAAATAACACTCAGGATAATTTTTGGCTATAGAGTTTGCAATACTCTGAAGAATCATTGTTTTTCCCGCTTTGGGAGGTGAAATTATAATCGATCTTTGACCTTTACCTATTGGGCTAACTAAATCAATCAATCTTGGGGTTAAATCTTGTTTTTTATCAGGTTTAGAAGACTCTATTTCCATGATTAATTGCTTGTCAGGGTATAGGGGCGTTAAGTTATCAAATGCAATCTTGTGTCGAGATTTTTCTGGTTCTTCAAAATTTATCTTGCTTACTTGAAGTAGAGCAAAATATCTTTCTCCAGCTTTTGGTGCTCTCACTGGTCCTTCTACTGTATCTCCGGTTCTTAGCCCAAATTTTCTTATTTGAGTTGGACTAACGTAAATATCATCTGGACCAGGTAAATAATTTGACTCCATGGCTCTCAAGAAACCAAATCCATCCTGAAGGAGCTGTAATACACCTGCTCCAGTAATTTCTTCTTTTTCAGCTACTTTTTTTAATATTGCGAAAAGAATTTCTTGTTTTCTTAAAGTGCTAGCATTTTCAATACCAAGTTCTTCGGCTTGGGTAATAAGCTGTTCGGAGGATTTTAGTTTTAATTCTTGAATATTCATGATTAGATTATTAAGGACTTAATAATATTTCTAATATATATACTATTACAACTTTTACAAGAGTGTTCCTGTATTTTTAAAACACATTAAAACACTGGCCTTTTAAGGCTTTTCAGTGTTTTTTAACTTAATTCTTTTGCAAATTCATCCACTTTTGACCAATCTGTAAATTCATAAGTTTGAGACGTGTCCGTTGGACCATTTGTTAAAAACATAATAAATTTAATAACATATTTATCAAAAAAACTATAATTTGGATAATCTACTCTGCCTGCAAATACCCCAATTTTTTTTGGTCTCCAATTAGAAATTTTTAAAAATTTTTGAATATAGGGATTTGTTTCAGGAGTATTTTTTTCTAATTTTCTAGCGACTACGTTTACTGAAAAAAAAATACTGTGTTTTTGATCTAATATTTTTTTATTTAATGTAATAAATCTATAAAGTTTTTTAGAATGTTTTCCATATCTAATACTAGCTCCTATAATAATTTTATTAAAAATTGATAGATCAAGCTTTATAGCATCATCCAAAGACATGATCTTAATCTCATTCTTGTTATCTAAAAAATTTGATATTCGCTTACAAATAGTTTCTGTATGACCATCCGTACTGGAATAAATTATTAAAGTGCTATTCATATTAGAGTGCTATGATTTCTTCATCTCTAGTTTTGGCATCTCTTCATAATATTTTTTATCAAGTTTATATTCTATATCCTCTTTATCCTGCGC
The DNA here is from genome assembly GCA_902628195.1 of uncultured Pelagibacteraceae bacterium. Taxonomy (GTDB): domain Bacteria; phylum Pseudomonadota; class Alphaproteobacteria; order Pelagibacterales; family Pelagibacteraceae; genus Pelagibacter. The sequence continues at coordinate 17,425 of CACOLY010000011.1, read as the reverse complement.
AGAACCCTCAGCTTGAGTAAAAGTATATTTTGCGAAGTCTTTACACCAATTTTTATTAGTATTTAAACATTCTACTGGGTATATGTTACCACCTAATTCTTTTGCCTCATTCACCAACTCATGACCTAATTCATCCGTTGTCTCTAAACAATCGGCAACAAAGCTAGGTGAATATATTGCTATTTCCTTTTTTCCCTCTAATATTAGTTTTTTAACTACATCTTCAGTATAAGGTGTTATCCATTCTTCAGATCCGAAACGACTTTGGAAGCTCATCAAGCACTGTTCTGGTTTTATATTTTTAAGATTTTTTGTAATAAGGCAGAACGTTTCATAACAATGACGATAATAGTCATCTCCCTTATTGACAACTCTTCTCTTTTGCATTCCATGAAAAGTTATTATTAAACTATCAATTTTTTTTCCTTGTTTTGTTAATTCATTTAATTTTAAGTCAACTTGGTTGACTGAATTATCTATAAATGCGTGTGTTCTATGAAAATTTGTTATCACCTCAAATGTTGGTATTTTTACTCTTTTAGATAATTCCTTTGCTAAAGCGTCTATACCTGAAGCTATTGTGCTTTCGGAGTATTGCGGAAACATTGGTATTACAAGAAGTTTTGTTGCGCCAACTCCTTTTTTCAAATCCTCTTCCCAACTATCATAAACTTCATTTACATACGGAGGAGAAAGTAAGAAAGCATGATTGACCTCGACAAATCCTTCAGGATCTATTTTTTTTAATTCTTCACTAACATTTTTTGTAAAGTCTCTAGTATTAGTAATTAGTGGAAAACTTTTGCCATCCCAAATTCTTGCATAAAGCTTAGCTGATTTTTGTGGTCTAAAGGGTAGTACAAAACAGTTTAAAATTATTTTCCAAAGCCAAGGATTTATGTCAACAACTCTAGGATCTCCTAAAAATTTTCGAAGATATTTTCTTAAAGCTCTAGTAGTTGGTTCAGAAGGTGAGCCCAGTTGTACAAATACAACTTTTGTTTTTCTTTTTGGGTGTGTGTAAATCATATTAATAATCTTTTACTGTTTTTACTAAATATTCCATCATATTGGGGTCTGTCTCTGGTAAAACTCCATGCCCTAAGTTAAAAATATAAGGATGATCTTTAAATATATCCAGGTATCTTTTTGCCTCTTTTTTAATATTTTCTTTATCAGTTAATAAAACCTTTGGGTCCAATCCTCCTTGAACAGGTATTTTTATGTCTTTTCTAATTATTAGTGGATCAATTTCATAATCAATACAAATCGCGTCAGGTTTTATATAGTCACAATATTTTTTATAATCCTTAATATTTCTTGGAAAACATATAACAGGTATACCTAAAGATTGAATAAATTTAACTAAGTTGAACGTTGGGTTATATATATAATATGGTAAATCTTTATCTTCTAGTAGTCCTGCCCAACTATCAAAAATTTGAATAATTTGAGCACCACTATCAACTTGATTTTTGATGTGAATTTTTAAAAATTTTTCTAAAATAAAGAGAATTTTTTTAATTAATAATTGATCATTAAAGAAATTACTTTTTAATTTTATCTTTGGAGATTGTTTGTTTATCATATAAACCATTAAAGTCCAAGGCGCACCAACAAAACCTATTGTGCTTTTATTTAATGTTAAATCATTATTACTTATTGTTTCCAAGGCTTTATAAACAGGTTTAAGTCTTTCAATAAAACTATCTTCTTGTATTGATAAAATTTTATCTAAATTTAAATCTCCTAATAAAGGTCCAAAATTTTTTTTGAATTCAACTTTTTGATTTATTCCATATGGAACCATTAAAATATCTGAAAAAATTATTGCAGCATCCAAATTATATCTCTTAAGTGGTTGAAGCGTGATTTCAGATGAAAGTTTATGGTTTAAACAAAGTTTAATAAAATCAGGATTGTTTGCTCTTATCTCACGAAATTCAGGTAAGTACCTTCCAGCTTGTCTCATTATCCATATGGGATTTATACTTGTTTTTTTATTAATAATTACTTCTTGAATAGGAGACATAATAATAATTAAATATAATTAATAGTATTTGTAGTATAGCTTGTGAATTATGTAGACTAAATTTAATTAACATTTTTTAAACTAATTATTAACATTTAGTATCAAAAAACAGTCAAATAAATAGGTAAAATTGAGCCAATGCATGAATTGTTTAAAATGTGAAAAACTATATCCACATGTTTTATAATGTTAATAAAAACCCAGTTTTACAATATAAATTTAAAAACTTTAAAAATGCTAAATATGATTTAAATAATACAAAGTTATTAACAATTAATACATGACTAATACTTACCAGATATATTTAATCTCAGACTCCACAGGCGAAACTTTAGACAGAATATTTCTTGCTATTAAAGCTCAATTTCAGAATATTGAATATAATGTACATACATTTTCTTTTACTCGAACAGAAAATCAAATTTTAAAAATTTTGTCAGATGCAGAAAAAAATACAAATTCTATAATTTTATACTCAATTGTGGATAGCAATTTAGCGAAATATTTAGCGAACACAAGTAGTGACAAAGAGATACCTTGCTTTGGAGTTTTAGGAGATTTAATTTTAAGTTTTTCAAAGTTATTAAATCAAAAAGCATCTCACCAACCGAGCGGTCAGCATGTGTTAAATGAAGAATATTATAAAAGAATTGAAGCAATTCAATTTACAATGAATCATGATGATGGAAATCTTGTTAACGAAATTGAAAAATCTGACATAATATTATTGGGTGTCAGCAGAACCAGCAAAACACCAACCTCAATTTATTTAGCAAACAAAGGATTTAAAACTTCAAATATTCCTCTTGTTAATGAAAATTCAATACCGATATCTTTAAAAAAAGATCCTAAGTGTTTATGCGTTGTGGGCTTAAGTACGGAAGCAGAAAGATTAAGCGAAATAAGAAAAAATAGAATGAATTCATTAAAAGAAATAGAAAATAAATCTTATACAGACCTAGATAAAATAAAAAAAGAAGTTGAAGAAGCTAAAAATACTTTTAAGAAATATAAATGGCCCATGATCGATGTAACAAGAAAATCTGTAGAAGAAACAGCTGCTTCAATAATAAAAATACACGAAATATATAAAAAAAATGGTTGAAATAATCCTTGCTTCTAAAAGTAAAGTAAGAAAAGAAATATTTGATAAAAATAATATATTGTGTCGAGTCGAGCCTTCAAATGTTGATGAGGATCTTGTTAAAGCAAGTTTATTAAAAGAAAGAGCTACACCAACAATTATATCAAAAAATTTAGCTGAATTGAAAGCCAACAAAGTAAGTTTAAAAAACTTTGATTTACTTGTATTAGGAGCAGACAGTGTAATAGATTTAGATGGTGAACTTATATCTAAACCCAGAAATAGAGAGGAAGCATTAGATATTCTAAAAAAATTGAATGGAAAAAAACATAATCTTGTTAGCTCAGTATGTATATCTAAGAATGGAAAAATGATTTGGAATTATACAGATAAAGCTACTCTAGAAATGAAAGAATTTAGTAATGAAGAGTTGAAAAAATATCTAACTAAAATATCAGATCATGCATTATATGCATATAATGTTTATCAAATTGAAGGTAAGGGTAGAGAATTATTTGCACATATTGAGGGAGATGAAAATACTATAATGGGACTTCCTATTAAAACAATTAAAGAATATTTGAAAAATTTTAAATAAAGATGAAAAAATTTTTAGTAATTGGAAATCCTATAAATCACTCACTATCACCTGAGCTACACAATTATTGGTTCAAAAAAAATAATATTAATGGAACTTATGATAAAGAAAAATTAGATAGTAATGATCTTGAAAAATTAATATTGAGGGTTAAAAATAATGAAATCTTCGGGATAAATGTAACAGTTCCATTTAAAAAAGAAATTATTGCATATTTAGACGAATTAAGTTTAGAAGCCAAAAATACACAATCAGTTAATACAATTTATCTGGATAAAAATAAAGTAAAAGGACACAATACAGATGTGGATGGGTTTGAACTTTCTTTATTAAACTTAAAATTTGATGTTAGAGGGAAGACAATTTTCATTCTGGGTGCAGGTGGAGTGGTGCCTTCTATTATATTTTCTCTAAAAAAGATGAAAGCATCAAGAATTTTAATATCAAATAGAACCAAAACTAAAGCAGAAAGTTTAAAGAATATTTTTAATGATTTATCGATAATTAATTGGGGTGAAGTGCCTAATTTTGACATGGTGATTAATGCAACCAGCATAGGTTTAGATAATAAAGATGAGATAAATTTAGATTTTTCAAAGATTGAGAAAGGTAAACTTTATTATGATTTAATATATAATCCAAAAGAAACGAATTTTTTAAGAAAAGCTAAAGCAAAGGGAAATAAGACTGAAAATGGAAAAAAAATGTTTATTTATCAAGCCGCTGCTTCCTTCAAAATTTGGCATAAAATTTATCCAAATATTGATGAAGGGGTAGATAAAATTTTAGATTAATGAAAAGAATTGGAATTTTAGGAGATATTGGATCAGGTAAAACTTTTGTAGCAAGATGTTTTGGTCATCCCGTGTTTAATGCAGACCAGGAGGTTGCTAATTTATATAAAAAAGATAAAAAAATTTTATTAAAATTAAGAAAAGTTTTACCAGAATACTTTGATACACCCTTAATCAATAAAGAGAATATCACAATAGCTATACTGGACAAACATCAAAATCTAAAAAAAATTATTAAAATTGTACATTTAGAAATTAAAAAAAAGTTAAATCTTTTTTTAAAAAAAAACAAAAGTAAAAAAATCGTAATTTTAGACATCCCTCTTTTATTGGAAAATAGAATTAATAAAAAAAGTGATATTCTGGTTTTTGTTAAAAGTAAAAAAAGTGAAGTGTTAAAAAGACTAAGAAAAAGAAAAAATTATAACTATAGATTAATTAAAAAATTTCAAAATATTCAACTGCCACTCGATATCAAAAAAAAAAAATCTCACTTTGTGGTTAACAATGATTTTAATAAAAAAACTGTAAAAAAGTATGTTAAAAATATTTTACAAAAAATTTAAAAAATGAAAGAAATAATATTAGATACAGAAACGACTGGTCTTTTAGTTAAAGATGGTCATAGAATAGTAGAAATAGGCTGTATCGAGCTAGACAATTTAATTCCAACTAAAAGAACTTTTCATTGTTATTTAAACCCTGAAAGAAAAGTCTCAGAGAAAGCTTTAAAAGTTCATGGTTATACAGATGAATTTTTGTCATCAAAAAAAAAGTTTAAGGAAGTTGTTGATGATTTTTTAAATTTTATTAATGATAAGAGGTTGATTATTCATAATGCAGAGTTTGATTTATCACATTTAAATAATGAATTACAAATTATTGGTAAAAAGAAAATTAATAATGAAATAGTTGATACACTTATTTTAGCAAGAGATAAATACCCCGGTTCTTCAACAAGTTTAGATGCTCTTTGTAAACGATATAGAATTGATAATTCTAAAAGAAAAAAACATACAGCTCTTATCGACTGTGATTTACTATCAAAAGTTTATATTAATTTGATAGATCAAAAAGAACCCACTCTTAATTTTAATAATGAATCTAAAGATAAAATTGAATTTTTAGATAAAAAAGTCTTGTATTTTAGAAAAATTGTAAAACCGACAGATAAAGAAAAGCAAAATCATTCGAAGTATCTAAAAACAGAATTAAAGAAAAATTTTTTTAATTAAATTTTTCGTTATAAAGTTTTTCAAAATCAATTTTTTTCTCAAATTTTATTCCAGGATAACCTGAGTCGTGAAGTAAATTTATAAAAGATGTTTCTAGGTTCGGATAAATTTCTTTTTGTACATCACAAAGAAGAATTTTTTGTAAATCTTTTTTTTCTTTTATTTCTTCTCCAATCTTTACTATTGTTGCAAAAATAATTTCAAACAAAGATTTTTTTACATTATCACTTCTATCTTCAAATCTAAGAGTAGTATTAACTTCAACTAATTTATCTTTTAGAGCCTTCGAGCTAATATCAATATTTAAATGATATTTTGAAATATTATCTTTAACAAATAAAAAGGTTTCAATATCAGGTGTTTCACTAGACATATCTTTTATAAATTTTCCTAAAATTTTATAATTTTCTTTCATCTTCGTCTTTTATATCTTCAAATTCCCCATCTATATATGGTTTATTAGAAGTTTTTTTATTTTTATAATTTTTCAAAAATTTTCCAAAAAGTAATTTTCTGGTAAGTGGGAATATAATTAAAAAACCGATTAGATCAGTGGCAAAACCAGGTATTATTAAAAGCAAAGCTGCAAAAGCAATCGCAGCACCTGAAATTATTTCATATGCAGGAAGCTCATTTTTTATTAGTTGTGAAAATCCAGATTTAAGAGTATTTAAACCTTCATATCTAGCATATATGACTCCTATTATGGCCGTAATGAAAATTAATGAAATTGTATTAAACGCTCCAATTTGGTTACCTATCTTTATAAATAGATAAATTTCAACTATTGGAACTAAAATTATCGTTAAAAGTGCTGTGTTCATTTGTCTTTAATGTAATTGTTAGTTGAAATTATTCAACAGAGTAATTAAATTGAGTTCATGAATTATAGTTTTGAATACATAGATATTATCCTATTGGCTATGATAGCCGGGTTTATTTTCCTAAGGTTAAGGGGTATTCTTGGAAAGAGAACAGGATATGAAGGTAAAACAGCTCCTCAATTTCAAGAAGTATTAAAAAAAATTGATCCTAAAGTTAAAACAAAGGAAAATTTGATTTTTGATGAAAATGCTCAAAAGGAGTTCTTAAAAGGAGCAAAAATTGCTTATGAAACTATAATTACAGATTTTAGCGATGATGATAATAAGCTTGTTCAAAGTAAGCCATTATTAAGTAAAAAAGTTTACGATCAGTTTAATGAAGCCCTCAAGGAAAGAAATAACAGAGGTCATTTTGCTGAGATTACTTTTATTGGAGTAAATTCAGCTAATATTAAAAATCATAAAAAAGAAAATAGTATACTTAAAGTAACAGTAGATTTTGTAGGTGAGGTCATAACCTGTATTAGAGATAAAAATAAAAAGATTGTATCTGGAGACCCTGAAAAAATTAAAAAAATTTATGATACTTGGGTTTTTTCTAGAGATATAAGGTCAAGCAATCCTAATTGGCAATTAGTAGATATTTTAACTTAATTGAATAGTAAAATTTCAGATAAAGATAAAAAAGACTGGGAGACATTTTTATCTAACAAAGAGAGTTTACCTGATAAAGATAAGCATTATAAAAAAATTCAAAAAAAAAATAGTATAATTCTAGATTTACATGGCTTTTCTCTTACCCAAGCAAATAAGAAAGTAGAAAATCTAATTAATCAATCTTACGAAATGGGTATTAGAAAGTTATTAATAATCACTGGCAAAGGCTTACACTCAGAAAATGAAAAAAATCCCTATGTATCAAAAGATTTTGCGATACTTAAGCACTCTGTTCGCGATTACATTAGAAATAATAAAGAATTAATGACCAAAATTATAAGTTTAAGTAATGCAGCGATTAAAGATGGAGGGGCAGGTGCTTTTTGTATAAACTTGAAAAAAAAATTATAAAATAAACTTTGAAAGATCTGTATCTTTTACCAAGTTATCTAAATTTTTTGTAATATATTCTTTGTTAATAATTATTTTTTCTCCAGCACGGTCGGTTGCTGTAAAGCTTATTTCATCCAATATCTTCTCGATAATTGTATGTAATCTTCTCGCACCTATATTTTCTACCGTTGAGTTAACTTCTGAAGCTATATTTGCAATTGTATTAATACCATCTTCTGAAAATTCTAAATCGACATTTTCTGTTTTTAATAATGCAACATATTGTTTAATTAAACTGTAATCAGGTTCTTTTAAAATTCTTTTAAAATCATCGCTTGTAAGAGCTTCTAATTCCACTCTGATTGGTAATCTTCCTTGAAGTTCTGGCAATAAGTCTGATGGCTTAGCAAGCTGGAAAGCACCAGAGGCAATAAAAAGAATATGATCTGTTTTAATTGGACCATATTTTGTATTAACAGTTGTTCCTTCAATTAAAGGTAACAAATCTCTTTGCACACCTTCTCTAGATACATCACCACCAACCCTATCAGTTCTTCCTGAAATTTTATCTATCTCGTCTAAAAAGACTATCCCATTATTTTCTGTAGATGTTTTAGCAGCTTTTACAATTTTATCTTGTTCAATTAGTTTGTCTGACTCATCATTAATTAAAATTTCATGAGACTCTTTCACAGTCATCTTTTTCTTTTTTTCTTTTGCACTCATTGATTTACCAAGCATTTCACCGATATTTATCATGCCTACATTCGCCCCTGGCATACCTGGAATTTCAAATGACGTGCTGTTTCCACCTGTATCACTAACAGCTATTTCAATTTCATTATCGTCAAGATCGCCATTTCTTAATCTTTTTCTAAAACTTTCTCTTGTTGCTAAACTTGCTTTTTTTCCTACAAGCGCATCTAAAACTTTTTCTTCAGCAAGTTTTTGAGCTTTAGCAAACACTTCTTTTCTCTTTTTTACTTTTTCCATTGCAATTGCTATTTCAATTAAATCTCTTATAATTTGTTCTACATCTCTTCCTACATATCCAACTTCAGTAAATCGTGTTGCCTCAACTTTAACAAAAGGTGCTTCTGCCAACTTTGATAATCTTCTTGATATTTCTGTTTTTCCAACTCCTGTAGGTCCAATCATTAAAATATTTTTTGGCAAGACCTCATTTTTCATTTCACCCTTTAAAGCTTGTCTTCTCCATCTATTTCTTAAAGCAACTGCTACAGCTCTTTTGGCTTTATTTTGACCAACTACAAATCTATCGAGTTCCGAAACAATTTCTCTTGGAGAAAGAGAGCTACCAACTGCGGACTCTGATTTTTGGTCTTTTTCTTTTGGCTGTAGTTTTGTTACGTTTGATTTATCCATTATATTTTTTCTATTTTAACATTGCTGTTAGTAAAAACACAAATTTCAGCTGCAACCTCTATTGCTTTTTTTGCCAATTCTTCTGCATTTATATCAGTTCCCATCAAGACTTTCCCAGCAGCAAGTGCATAATTTCCACCTGAACCAATACCAATTACATCGCCTTCAGGTTCTAAAACGTCTCCTGTACCGGAAATAATATAACTATTATTTTTATCTCCAACAGCCATTAGAGCTTCCAATCGTCTTAAATATTTATCAGTTCTCCAATCTTTGGCTAATTCTACTGCAGCTCTTGATAAATTACCTGCATGTTTTTCTAATTTTGCTTCCAATCTTTCAAACAAAGTTAATGCATCAGCTGTTGATCCAGCAAATCCTGCAACAACTCCTCTCTTATCAATTTTTCTGACTTTTGAAGCAGTGCTTTTTACAACGGTATTCCCCATACTTACTTGGCCATCTCCAGCTACGACTACTTCATTATTTTTTCTTACCAATACTATTGTTGTCATAGTTATTAAATGGATACTAATTTCAATAGTTCAAGCCCAGGTTTAGTATTATTGCCATAATTGGATAATATATGTATACCTCTTTTAAATTATGAAACGTAAAGGTAAAATTAGTAGAAAAACTAAAGAGACAAGCATCAGTGTTGATTTAAATATTGATGGAAAAGGTAAATATAAAATCGATACAGGGATAGGTTTCCTTAATCATATGCTTGAACAATTATCTAAGCATTCATCGATTGATATGAATATTAAAGCAAAAGGAGATACTCATATTGATCTTCATCATACGACTGAAGATACCGGAATTGCAATAGGAGAGGCATTAAAAAAAGCCTTAAAAAAATCTATTGGCATTAGAAGATATGCACACGCAATGATACCTATGGATGAAACTTTATCACGTGTTGCAATTGATATATCTAACAGACCTTACTTAATTTGGAAGGTTAAGCTTAAGGTAGAAAAACTTGGTGAAATGGATACAGAATTATTTAAAGAATGGTTTCAAGCATTTTCGCAAGCTGCAGGAATTACCTTGCATGTTGAAAATATTTATGGTGATAACAGTCACCACATTATTGAGTCTTGTTTTAAAGGATTAGCAAGATCTTTAAGAACTGCATTAGAAATAGATCCTAGGAACAAAAAAACAATTCCTTCTACAAAAGGTTCTTTATAAGTTTAATGAACGTTACAATTGTTGATTATAATTCGGGTAATATTAGCTCGGTAATAAATTCTTTTAAAGAAGTTGCTAAAGATAAAGTAAATATCGAAGTAACTTCAGATCTAAATAAGATAAAATTAAGCGATAAAGTAGTTTTACCAGGGCAGGGTTCATTTAAAAGTTGTGTAGATGCTTTAAACAAAATTAATGGTCTTACAGACAGTTTAAATGAATTTGTGATAACTAATAAAAAACCTATTCTTGGAATTTGTGTTGGTTTACAGATGTTTGCTGATATTGGTTATGAAGAAACTGAAACAAAAGGTTTAGGCTGGATTTCAGGAAAGGTCTCGAAAATTGATAACCAAAACGGAAAATTTAAACTTCCCCATATTGGTTGGAACCAAATTAATATTGTTAAAGAAAGTAGAATTTTTCAAAATATAGAAAATAACTCTCACATGTATTTTGTACATAGTTATGAATTTATACCAATTGATAAAAATGTAATTTCAGCTACAACAGTTTATTCATCAAATATTGTTTGTTCTGTTGAAAAAGAAAATATCTTTGGAACTCAATTTCACCCTGAAAAGAGTGATAAGATGGGACTTAAAATCATTAATAATTTTATAAGTTTATAAATGAAAATATTTCCGGCGATAGATATTAAAGACAAAAAGTGTGTAAGGTTAGTTAAAGGAGATTTTGACAACAAAACCGAGTATGAAATGTCCCCAGTTGAACAAGCTGGGAAATACAAAGATCATGGATTTAAAAATTTACATATTGTTGACTTAGATGGGGCTTTAACTGGTGAAACAGTAAATTTAGATATTATTCAGGAGATAGTTGGTAAATTCAATTTTAAGGTTGAAGTAGGTGGTGGTATTAGAAATTCCGATAGTATTCAAAAATATTTTGATGCCGGTGTTGAAAAAGTGATATTAGGAAGTGCTGCAATAAAAGATAAAAATTTTTTAAAAATAGCATGTGAAAAATTCCCAAAAAAAATTGCATTAGGTTTAGATGCTAAGGATGGTTATTTATCAGTATCTGGATGGAAAGAAAGATCTAATCAATTGACTTTAGATTATCTAAAGGAAGTTAACGATTATGGTGTTAGTAGATTAATTTATACTGATATTAACAGAGATGGTATGAAACAAAGTCCAAATTTTGATGAAACAATAAAAATTGCTGACATATCAAATTGTCCTGTGATTATATCCGGTGGAGTTTCATCAATAGACGACATTAAAAAGGCAAAGAATTTAAAAAATGTTGAGGGTATAATAGTTGGTAAAGCTATTTATGATGGTGATATTCAATTAGAAGAATTGGTGAAAGAAGATGCTTAAAAACAGAATAATTCCTTGCTTAGACGTCAAGAAAGGTAGAGTCGTCAAAGGTATTAACTTTGTTAATCTAAAAGATGCAGGAGACCCAGTAGAACAAGCCAAAATTTATAGTGATGGTGGAGCAGATGAAATTTGTTTTTTAGATATTACTGCTTCAAATGAAAATAGAGATACTATTTATGATGTTGTTAAGAAAACATCAAAAAAATGTTTTGTTCCTTTAACTGTAGGCGGTGGAATTAGAAGTGTAGAAGATATAAGTAAATTGCTAAATTGTGGTGCAGATAAAGTTTCAATTAATACTGCTGCAGTTGAAAATTCAAAAGTAGTTGTGGATGGTTCAAAAAAATTTGGATCTCAATGTATTGTAGTTGCAATCGATGCAAAAAAAAGTGGAGATAAGTGGGAAGTATTTACTCACGGAGGAAGAAATAATAGTGGCATTGATGCATTGGAGTATGCAAAACAAATGGAAGAAAATGGGGCTGGGGAATTATTAGTAACCTCAATGGATAGAGATGGAACACAAGTTGGTTATGATATTGATTTAATGTCAAAAATTTCATCCAAAGTTAATATTCCAGTTATTGCATCAGGAGGTGTGGGCAATTTGGATCACCTTGTAGATGGAATTAAATTAGGCAATGCAAGTGCTGTTTTAGCTGCATCTATATTTCATTACGGAAAACATTCATTAAAAGAAGCTAAAGAATATTTGGACTCAAAAGGAATACCTGTTAGGATTTAGGTTTTAACTATGATTAATACCAAATTCAAATTGTTATACTTATTAATAACTTTTTTTATTTTTAACCCACTATTGGCAGAAGAAAGTTGGTATAAGACTGCTGCAAAACTTCATAAGGAATGGGCTAAAACTTACCATAAAGTAAGTGATAAAGAGAGATATACAAAAATTCATAAAGCTATAATCGGCAAAGATGTTGAATTAGTACCAGGGAAAATCTCGTTTCCAGGTTGGAAGAACAGTTTATCGATGAATGTAAATGTAAGTAGTGGTGCTATGGCTAAAGTCAAAGGTGCTGAAAATTTTGCTTATCATGGAAATTCTTTTTATTCATTTACTGCTGATTATTCTAAATGTAAAAAAAAAGGAAAACAAAATGATTGTACACATCATTATGGCAGTGTTCGTACAGAGTTAACATCAAAGTCTGACTGGACATTTACGGAGGGAACAGAGAAATGGATAAATTATGCATTTATGCCTGCTCGAAATATATTATTTCCAAAAAATGGAATTAGACAATTTCACGTAGGCCAATGTCACCCAGATGGTCACAAGATTACTTGGATGATGAGTATTATAGGAGGAAAATTAATTTTAAAACACGAATTTACAAGTTTTAAAAACAATGATGAATGGAAACCAAGTAGTATGGAAAAAAGAAGAGTTCTTAAAAAATTCGAAGTAAATGAAAATCATGGAACTGATAAATGGACAGCAGTCAGATTAAATTTCAAAAATTCAAAAAATCCAGATGGTAAATTAAAAGTTTGGATTGATGAAAAACTTGCTTATGATTATGAAGGTCCTACAAATTGGGGGGAAAAAAAACACAAAGGAAAACACAGAAACAAATGTTATTTTAAATTTGGATTGTATACTAATGCAAATTTGAAGGCTCATCATAAGCACGAAGCCGAAGGAATGATGGTATTTACAGACTATATGGCAATGGCAAAAACCGAAGAAAAACTTGAGAAGATGCTGTTGAAAGATGAGTAGTTATGAATGTTTTAAATGATTTAATAAAACTTGTTAGAGAAAGAAAAGAAAAACCTATTGAGGGCTCATACACAAATAGATTATTAAATGATAAATCTTTAAGTAAAGCTAAAGTATTAGAAGAAATAAATGAACTTATTGAATCTGTAGAAAAAGATAACAATAAGATACATGAGAGTGCGGACGTCCTTTATCATCTCATCGTTTACCTTGAAGCGAACGATATCAAAATTGAAGATGTAATGGATGAACTTAAAAAAAGGAGAAAATAGAAAGGATGACGCATGAAACATGTAACCAAAAAAAGGCACATAGCTAAAACTTTGACTTGGCGAGTTCTTGCCACAACAGATACATTTTTAATTGCTTGGTTTATTACAGGTGAATGGAATTGGGCTGGAGCTATAGCTGGAATGGAAGTTATAACCAAAATGTTTTTATATTATTTTCATGAAAGAGCATGGTATAGATATATAAAGTTTGGACTCGAAGAGAAATAGTGTTATTTTTTAGCTAATAAAATATTTTCATGAGTTATGATAATAATAATATCTTTGCTAAAATTTTAAGAGGTGAAATTCCCTGTAAAAAAATTTACGAGGATGATTATGTGTTATCATTTCATGATATTAATCCTCAAAAAAAAATACATGCCCTGGTGATTCCAAAAGGCAAATATATTGATCTTGATGATTTTAGTGAAAAAGCATCAGCAGATGAAATGGTTGGATTGTTAAAAGGAATTAATTTTGTTGCAAAAAAATTGGGTATATCAGTTGATACAGGTAAAGGGTACAGAGCTTTAGCAAATATAAGTGAGCATGGGGGCCAAGAGGTACCACATTTGCACTTTCATTTATTTGGAGGTGAAAGAGTTGGTAAAATGGTTGAGTGAAAAAAAAAATTGAAAGAAATTACTTAGAAATATATTCACTTGGCGATTTAATCGAGTCAGATAGCCCCTCTACTGAATTTAAAATAGAACTGATTGACCCTCCTAATTTTCAACTGAATAAGTTTTTTTATAAAAATGTTGGAAAAAAACATCGTTGGATTGATAGGTTAACGTGGAATGAGAAACAATGGATTGATTATACTACAAACAAAAATATTAAAACTTATGTTTTAAAAAAAAAAGAGGATTTAGTTGGTTATTTTGAATTATTATTTCATGATGATTTAAATGAAATAGAAATTGCCTATTTTGGTTTGTTAGAAGAGTTTCATAATAAAAAATTAGGATCATACTTGCTATCACTTGCTATTAAAAAATCTTTTTTAAAAAAGCCTAAAAGAGTTTGGCTTCATACTTGTTCATTAGATCATGAAAATGCATTAAGAAATTATATTTCAAGAGGAATGAAGATATTTAAAAAAGAATCTGTAATTATTTAATCTTGAGAAGGCAAATTAAATAAATTTTCATCTATCTTTTGATTTTTCACCATTGATGAAATTAAAGTAGTACTTAAATTTTGGTAAATATCTAAAGTTTGCCAGCCTATTAGGTTATAGGTTTTATTATCAAAAAAAATATTAATTTCATTATTATTTTCATTAAAATTTAAATTAATAAGTTCTTTGCTAATTTTTTTTTCATTCATATCATAAATCTTTTCAATCAAAAATTTTTTATTTAAAATTAAATCCAAATTTGTCTTCTCAAGTGGATAAATAAAATAACTAGTAGTAGTTTTTATTACTAATGATTTACCATTAGATACTAAAATTTTTTTATTATATAAATCATATTTACAATATATTTTCTTTGGATATTTTATTTTACAATTACCTTTCTCAATTTTACCGTTTATGTTTTGCTCAAAAGTGAATGACAAGTTTTGAGTATCGTTTAAATTTTGAATTATATTTTGTTTTGTTGATGCAAGTGTTTTAAAAGCACTACAAATTAAGAGAAGTAGGATTATGAAAATTTTCATTATAGAACATCACGTTTTCCAACATGATTTGCTTTACTAACTATTCCTTCTTCTTCCATCATGTCAATAATTCTAGCTGCTCTATTATAGCCAATCTGTAGTTTTCTTTGTAAAAAAGATGTTGAGGCTTTACCTTCAGTTTTAATTATATTTACTGCTTCTTGATAAAGTTCATCTTTATCGCCTTGGCTTTTTGAACTTTCATTAAATTCTTTTTCATCGGCAAAACTTAGTATTTCATCTACATAGTCTGGTTCTTCTTGGGATCTTAAAAAATTATTTATTTTTTCTATTTCGTTATCAGCTACAAATGGAGCGTGAATTCTAACAATTCTATTTGCGGAAGACATATAAAGCATATCACCTTTGCCTAATAATTGTTCTGCACCCTGTTCGCCTAAAATTGTTCTACTGTCAATTTTTGAAGTTACTTGAAATGATATTCTTGTTGGAAAGTTTGCTTTTATAGTACCAGTGATTACATCTACACTTGGTCTTTGAGTGGCCATTATAATATGAATTCCAGCGGCTCTGGCCATTTGAGATAACTTTTGAATATAATTTTCAATTTCTTTACCTGCGACTAGCATCAGATCTGACATTTCATCAACTACTACAACGATGTAAGGCATTGGCAGTTTGTGTTTAAGGTTATAACTATCTATATTTCTAACACCTTCTTTTGTCATAAGTCTATACCTACTCTCCATTTCCTTAACAACCCAACCTAAAACAGATGCAGCTTTTTTTGCTTCTGTGATTACAGGACAAAGTAAATGAGGTACGCCTTCATAAGTAGAAAGTTCTAGCATCTTTGGGTCAATTAAAATAAATTTACATTTTTCCGGAGTATGTCGAAAAAGAAGGGACAAAATAATTGTATTTATACAAACAGATTTCCCAGAGCCTGTTGTGCCAGCTATTAATAGATGAGGCATCGATGTTAAATCACTAACAATAGGTGATCCTGAGATATTTTTTCCTAGAGCAATTGGCAACTTTATATCTTTTTTTTTAAAGTCTGTGTGTTTTAATATTTCACTTAGGTAAACATTTTCTCTAAATTGGTTAGGAAGTTCGATACCTACCGTGTTGCTTCCTGGAATAGTTGCAATACGAGCAGATTCTGAACTTGTATTTCGAGCAATGTCATCAGAAAGATTAATAATTTTTGATACTTTTACACCTGCCGCAGGTTCAAACTCATTCAGAGTTACAACAGGGCCATGACTGACTTTTTTTATGTTTCCATTTACACCAAAATCTAAAAGAATTTTTTCAAGAAATTCAGAATTATTTTTTGTATTTTCATCTTTATTTTCTCTTTCTTTCTTAGAAGGAGTTTTAAGTAAATCAATAGATGGAAGTTCAAATTTTAATTTTTTAATTTGTTCACTTTGTTCTGCTTTGATAAATGGTAAATCTTCTTGGATTAAATTTTTGATTTCTTCCTGGGGTATATATTCATTAATAATCTCATTTTTATCTGTATAATTTTTTTGGTTTTTTTTAAAAGTAAAATTAAAAATTTTATTTGAAAACAAAATAAAGTTTTTTAAATTAAAATTAATACTTATTAGAAAAAGAAAAATTATTAAAATGATTAGAACATAGTAAAAGATATTTTCATTTGTGTTTATAATAGTCTTTACAAAAGAATTGTTAAAATAATTTCCAACAAATCCACCATTTCCATTTATATAAAGTTTAAACGCATCGGTATAAAAAAAATCAAAAAAAATTGATCCAATTATTATATAAGGAATAATAAAAAATGTACTTGAAATAATTATAAATATCTCTTTTTTTCTAAAAATATTTAATCCCGTAAAAAAATAAGTCATCGGTATTAAGTAGGATATAAAACCAAAGGATTGAAAAAAAAAATCAGCTGTATAACTTCCGTGAAATCCTAATAAATTTTTGATATCTGTTTTTTCAGGAAATATAAAATTAGGATCACCAGGCGAGTAAGATGTCAATGCAATAAAAAGTGTTATTCCAAATATTGAAATTAAAATCCCAAAAATTTCGATCAATCTATTTATAAGAAAATTTAACGTTAAATTTGCTATTTTTTTTATATTCATATTTGATGAATCAAATTTACCACTTTGTATCATCTAATTTTTATTGTTAAAATTAAAATTTATTATGAAAGTTTGTATATTAGGCAATAATTTAAT
>CACOLY010000010.1 GCA_902628195.1 uncultured Pelagibacteraceae bacterium | reverse complement strand
ATACATTTGTAAATTCTTTAATTGGGCCAGCAAGATTTCTACCAATTGTTTTAGGTTTTTTTATTGCAAGTTATTATATGACTTTTTCTAGCGATGGTAGAGAAGTAGTTGATACGATAAATAGAACATTAATCACAATTTTAATTTTTTGGGTTATCCATCAAATTATCGAACCTGTTTCATATATATTGAGTGGTCTCGATAAACTTTTAACAAGAGAATTAATTGGCTGGATAATTAAATCTTTAAAAGTTTTAATATTTATATTAGGTCTTGCAGCTGTTTTAGAATTGTGGGGAATTAAAATAGGACCAATTATTGCTGGTCTTGGTTTATTTGGAGTTGCTGTTGCTTTAGGTGCTCAAGATTTATTTAAAAATTTAATTTCAGGAATTTTAGTTCTTGTTGAAAAAAGGTTTAGGATAGGTGATTGGATTTTAGTTGACGGTATAATTGAGGGTATAGTTGAAAAAATAGGCTTTCGATCTACCACTATCAGAAAATTTGATAAATCTTTAGCAATTATCCCAAATTTTCAATTTGCAGAAAATGCAGTTATAAATATTAGTGAAACCTCAAATTGGTTGATAAGTTGGATTATAACTCTTCAATACGAAACTACAGTTGAGCAATTAAAAACAATAAGAGATCAAATAGAAAATCACATTAATAAAAGTGAGGATTTTAATACGAGTGTTGGTGTAGCAGTTAGAGTTGATAAATTTTCTGACAGCTCAATTGATATGTATGTTCGTTGTTTTACAAAAACAGATAGTTGGAACGAATGGCTATCTGTAAAAGAACGCTTAGCTTTAAAAATTAAACAAATAGTTGAGAACAATAAAGCATCCTTCGCATTTCCAAGCCAGTCTATTTATGTAGAAAAAAAATGATTGCTATCTTCTATTTAGTTTTACAATTATTAAAACTTTATTCTTATGTAGTTATTGCAAATGTTATAATTAGCTGGTTAATTGCTTTTAATATTTTAAATACACAAAATAGATTTGTTTATGTAATCTTAGATTTTACTTACAGACTAACAGAGCCTTTTTTAAATAGAATAAGAAGATTTCTTCCGAATTTAGGTGCTCTGGATATATCACCGATAATTTTACTTCTATTGATTTGGTTCATAGAAATGTGTATGAAGCTCTACATTGCACCAATGATATTTTAAAAATTTATGATTTTGATTGATGGTAAAAAAGAAGCAGCACTTTTAAGAGAGGAGCTAAAAAAAGAAGTTTCGGAATTAAAAGCAAAATATAACAAGGTGCCAGGATTAACAGTAATTTTAATAGGTGATTTAACTCCAAGTCAAATTTATGTTCGAAATAAAGAAAAATCTGCGAATGAAGTTGGGCTTAAATCTGATATTATAAAATATCCTGACTCAGTAGAAGAAAAAGTTGTTTTAGAAAAAATAGAGGAATTAAATAAAGATGTATCAGTATCCGGTATTTTAGTTCAGTTGCCTCTCCCAAAACATATAGACAAACAAAAAGTAATTGAAGCTATTGATCCCTCAAAAGATGTAGATGGTTTTCATCCTATGAATGTTGGAAATCTTTCATCAGGTTATGAAAGTTCGGTACCATGTACACCACTAGGGTGTTATCTATTAATTAAAAAGATAGAACCAAATCTGAGTGGAAAGAAAGCAGTTGTAGTTGGTAGATCAAATTTAAATGGAAAGCCAATGACTCAGCTTCTCTTAAAAGAAAATTGTACTGTAACAATTACACATTCAAGAACTAAAGATTTAAAAGCTGAATGTCTTGAAGCTGATATTATTATTGCAGCTGTTGGAATACCCGAACTTGTCAAAGGTGATTGGGTTAAAAAAGATACTATTGTAATTGATGTAGGTATAAATAAAACAGACAAGGGTATTGTTGGAGATGTAGCTTTTGATGAAGTTTCAAAAAATGCAAAGGCGTTGACTCCCGTTCCTGGTGGGGTTGGCCCAATGACGATTGCTTGTTTACTTAAAAATACAATTGACTGTTTCAAAAGATCGCAAATTTAATAATTAAATCAATTTTAAATATTTGTTAGATTAGGTTATGAAAAAACCAAAATATCCATTTAGAATTGTTATCATAATGGGCATACTTACAATTCCCCCTATTGGTGCAACTCAATTAGGTTGGTATCTATATGATCAACAAACTGGATTTGATTATGGTATGATTATTGGTACATTTTCAGTTATATTAGCTGCATGGTTGATGTATGAAAAAAACTGGAGAGAAGAGGACGAGGATTAATTTATGGAAAAAATAATTTTTTTTGGTTTAGTTATCCCAATTTTTGCTTTTGTACTTTATTTAGGTGTTAGTGCAATAATGAAAGGGTCAGAGGCTAAAAGTGCACTTAAGGAGGAAGCAAACTTAAAAAATGATGAGAACGAAAACTATTTTGATAACAAAAAAAATTTAAGCGAGGAAATTGACAAATTAAATAATCTTTTAAAAGATGGTATTTTAACTCAGGAAGAATTCGAAAAAGCTAAAAAAAAATTATTAGATGATTAGTTGTAATTAAGTAATTTTTTTAACGATCCAAACTCACCAATTTTATAAATAATAGCATCTTCTTTATTGAATCCATATTTTTCTGCACTAGCTTTAAATCTTAAAGGTGGTTCCATGATTGGCTCCAAAGAAAGAACGAAAGTTCCCCAATGCATTCCGATTACTTTTTTACTTTTTAAATTTTTAGCAATATCCAAAGCTTCCTCTGGGTTAGTATGATAAACTGATTTATCTTTATAAGGCATTATTGGGTAAAAATTGTAGGCTCCTATATTTATAAATGTTAGATCAATTGGACCATACCTATTACCTATATCTTTATAAATATTTCCAATTCCAGTATCACACGCAAATAAAATTTTTTTTCCATTATATTCGATTAAAAAGTTTCCCCATAAAGTTTTGTTTGTATCTGTAAGACTTCTTTTAGACCAGTGGACTGCAGGAAGAAACGTAACTTTTAAATTGTTGTTTATTTTTATTTCATCATACCAATCCATTTCATTTACATCTTTATATCTTAAAAAATATTTACCCAGTTTTAAGGGCAGTAGAACTTTTGCATCTTTATAAGGGAATTTTCTGATAGTAGACATATCCTGATGGTCATAATGATTATGAGTGAGTAAAAATAAATCTATTTTTGGAATTTCATTAAGTTTTAAAGCGGGTTCAGTGAATCTCTTTGGACCGAATATTAAAGGCCCAGCATTTTTGGAAAATACAGGATCAGTAATTATTGTAGTCTCACCCAATTTTATTAAAAAAGTGGCATGGCCTATCCAAGCAACATAATCATCTTCTTGATATTTTTTTAAATCTGATAAAACTTTTTCTTTTTCTACTACATGTTCTTTAGGCACTGTCATATCAAGTTTCTTTTTTTCCAGATTAAATATTTTATAGGACCATTTAACATTAGGATCTCTTTGTGGTGAACCTTCTGGGTTTCTGAAACTTCCATCTGGTAAATGATGATAAGGTTTTTCCATAGCAATACTTAAACAATTATAAAAAAAAATTCCAATTAAAATTAATGAAATATGAATTAACTTTTTTCCATTAACCACAAACTATCTCCCGTTAGAAAATAAATTTTTCCATTTTTTGGATGTATTTGTATATCTCTTATTCTTCCGATCTTATTTTTAAAAATAATATCTTCTTTAACAATTGATAAATCTTTAAAAATTAGCTTTCTTAATGATTGATCTTTAAGTGAAGTAATTAAGGCATGCCCATTCCACTCATTAAATTCTTTACCTTTATAAATAGCTATTGCGCTTGTAGCAATCGATGGAACCCAATAATGAATTGCTTTTGTAAAACCAGGCTTCCATTTGGGACCTATAGGAAACCCTGAATAATTTGTTCCACCCCATCCTAAAATTTTCCAACCATAATTTTCACCTTTTTTAGCCTCCCCAAACCAATCACCACCCCTTGCTCCATGGTTACTCATATAAATTTTATTATCAAATGGAGACAAAGTAAGACCTTGAGGATTTCTAATTCCTATTTGATAAATTTCTGGAAGCCAATCAGATTTTCCTTGGTATTTTGGATTATCTTTTGGAATGCTTCCATCAATATTAATTCTAATAATACTTCCAGGATGTTTTGTTGGATCTTGTGCAATCATACCTTGGCCCCTTTCTCCAGCTGAAGCAAAAAGATAATTATCTTTAATCGCTAATCTTGATCCAAAATGATATCCAGAGTCGATTGGTGGATTTGCTTGAAAAATATTTTTAAATATTAAATTCTTTTCATTAAAATTAGTTTTAGCAATTGAAGTGCTAGTTTTTTGATTACCTCTATTTTCAGTATATGAAATATAAACAAAATTATCTTTAAAAAGAATGTCCAACAAACCTCCCTGACCATGTTCTAGATAATTAAGATTATGATTAAGTTCAGAGATTTTTTTAGAGTTAAGACTAATCAACTTAATTTTCCCACTTTTTTCTGTAATCAATAGTTTATTATTATTGATGAATGTAGAGCCCCATGGGTTATTTAAATCTACAATTTTTTTAAAAATAAGATTTTCTGCAAATGAAACATTTATCGAAATAAAAAATAAGAATATGGAAATAAAAAATTTACTCACTTTAAGAAAGTTTTGATCTACCACCATCAACGGCTATAATCTGACCAGTAACCCATGAACTATCATCAGTAATAAGAAATTTTGCAAGTGAAGCCGAGTCTTTTCCTTCACCTAATCTTTTTAAAGGATGAGCTTTTGCTATTCCATCTGCTAATGCTTTATTTTTCAACATTGGTTCCGCAATCTTTGAATTAGTTAAACTTGGTGCAATACAATTAACCCTAATATTTGGAGCAAATTCAGCTGCTAATGAAACAGTTAATCCCTCAACAGCGGCTTTGGCCGAAGCAATTATTGCATGATTAGTAAATCCTCTTTGTGCTGCTACTGTAGAGAATAAAACTACTGAACCTTTATTTTTTTTTAGACTTTCTTGATAACCTTTAATAACTTCAACTGCAGAATAGAGATTTAATTTCATACATTTATTAAAATCACTTTCATTAACCATTCTTAAAGGTTTTAAATCTATTGAACCAACACAATAAGCAACACCTTTTATATCTGAAATGTCATTTTTAACCTTTTCAATAAATCCATCTTCTAAAACATCAGCAATGGTAAAAGTACAACCAAGTTTTTCTGAAATTCTTTTTGTTTCATTTTCATTTCTTCCAACTAGATGAATAGAATTTCCTGAGTTTACCAATTGTTCAGCTAAGCTAGATCCTATCGAACCTGTCGCACCAAAAATAAGATATTTTTCTGACATAAAAAATTATATCCGTTATATTTAAATATGAAGTTATTTTTTATACTGGGTAATCAATTATTTCCATCAAAATACTTGGACCGCTTCAAAAAGGATCACCTATTTTTTATGGCTGAAGATTACCAATTATGCACTTATGAAAAACACCATAAACAAAAAATACTTCTTTTCTTATCATCAATGCGTTCACATGCAGATAGTCTTAAAAGAGATAAATTTAAATTAGAGTATATTAAAATTGAGGATAAAGAATTTAAGGACGATTATTTAAAAAAATTAAAAAAAATAATTAATTCAAAAAAAATAAAAGAAATTTCAAGTTTTGAAATTGAAGATAAATTTTTTGAAAAAAAAATAAATCAATTTCTTAAAAAAGAAAAAATAAAATGGAATGTTATACAAACTCCAATGTTTTTAAATTCCAGAGATGAGTTTAAACAATATCTATCTAAATCAAAAAAACCTTTCATGGCTACTTTTTACAAAGATGTCAGAAAAAAATCAGGGATATTGATGGGTTCAGATGGAAATCCAATAGGAGGAAAATGGAGTTTTGATGAAGATAATAGAAATAAATTACCAAAAAATATTTCAATTCCAAAGTTTCCAAAAATAAATGAAACAAATCATACTAAAAAACTAAAACTAGTTATCGAAAAATTATTCAAAGATCATCCGGGAAAAACTGAAAATTTTTGGTTCGCTACTGAATATAGTGATGTCATCAAGCTTTTAAATTTTTTTATAAAGGAAAAATCAAATTTATTTGGTGATTATGAAGATGCTGTTGATCAAAAAGATAACATTTTATTTCATAGTGCATTAAGTCCATACATTAACTTGGGTTTGATTACTCCAGAATTTATTATCAAAAAAGTTTTAGAATTTCATAAAAGTAAAAAGATAAGATTAAATTCGTTAGAAGGTTACATACGACAGGTAATCGGTTGGCGAGAATTTATGAGAGGAATTTATCAAGGTTATTCAAACGAAATGGAAAATGGAAATTTCTTTAAACAAAATAGAAAAATGAAAAAATCTTGGTATGAAGGCACAACTGGATTACCTCCTCTTGATTATGCAATTCAGAATGCTTTAAACTATGGATGGTCTCATCACATTGAAAGATTAATGATTTTATCTAACATTATGAATCTTTGTGAAATTAAACCAACTATTGTTTACAAATGGTTTATGGAGATGTTTGTAGACTCTTCAGATTGGGTAATGGTACCAAATGTTTATGGTATGGGATTATTTAGCGATGGAGGAATATTTGCTACTAAACCTTATATATGTGGATCAAGTTATTTTATGAAAATGATGGATTTTAAAAAAGGCGAGTGGTGTAACACAATGGATGGACTGTACTGGAGATTTATTGATCGTAACAGAAAATTTTTTTTGAAAAATCCAAGACTTTCAATGATGGTAAGAATTTTTGATAAAATGAAAACCAAGAGAAAAAAATTAATTTTATCTGCAGCAGATAAATTTATTAAGCAAAATACTATTTAGTGAAAAAACAAAATCTTCCTTCAAAAATTTGTCCTGTCTGTAAAAGATTTTTTGTTTGGCGCAAGAAATGGAGGTTAAATTGGCACCGAGTCAAATACTGTTCAAAAAGATGTTCTAATAAAAAAATTTAAAGATGAATTTAAAAAAATATAAATGGAAGAGTAGAGTTTTATTAGTAATTACTCCAAATTTTTTTGATAAATCATATCAAAAAGCAAAAAAAATATATCAAAGTAGGATTAAGGAATTCCATAAAAGAAACGTAAAATTAATATGTAAATCAAATAAAAACAAAATTTTTTCGGTAAATCTTATTGGGTTCGATGGTAAATTAAAAAAAGTGATGAATGATTTAAACTATAAACTTGTTTTTCAAATTATTGACGAAATGCCGATGCCATTAAATAAAAAAATTAAACCAATTAATCTATCCTTATATTCAGATTATAATCCTAAAACCACCACACATGGATTAGGTTTTAAAAATAAAGAAAAAGCTTTATTTACTATTAATACAATTAAAAATAGACCTATCAAATATCAAGTTAATGTAGTTTCGACTATGTTAGGTAGAGCTAAAAATCATCCAAATAAAACTAAAGATATGGGGGGTGCGATAAAAGTATTTGATGACTGGATGAAAAAATATAAGAGTAAGAAAAAATGAAAAGTAAGTATACGAATTTTTTAAAAAAGATAATTCTTCTTTCAATTTTAATAACACCCAACATTGTTAATGCTGATTTTTTTGAGGATATATCCAATAAAATTGTTAATAATCCAAAAAGACTTAGTTATGGCATTTCTGTTGCCGATATAGACCAAAATGAAAAATATGAATTTATAGTTACAGGATTTGGCTATCCTAATTTGGCTTTATCTTATGACAAAGGAAAATTAATTAATGTTGCCAGTCAAAAAATATTTTCTGATGAATTTAGAAAAACTATTGGAGTTGCTGCGTGTGATGTTGATAAAGATGGATATGAGGAAATATATTTTCTAAACACGGATACTTACAGTGGAACAAAAAAATATTCTGATAGATTAATAGATTTAGAAAGAAATAAGTTTTTGGATATGTTTGAAATTGAAAAAAATAAAGAGGAATTAAATTTAACAGCAGGAAGATCAGTTGCTTGTGTGGACAGAGAAGGTAATGGCGAATATGGTCTGTATGTATCAAACTATGGGGGACCAACAAGGTTTTATGAGATTGAAGGTGATAAGATTAAAGACAAATCAGTTGATTTAAATTTAGATAAGGTCACAGGTGGAAGAGCGGTTGTTTCAGGACATATTTTAACTGATAGATCTGATATTTTTGCAGCAAATGAAAGAGGTGCAAATTTTCTTTTAAAAAATAATAATGGATTTTTTGATGACGTAGCGTTTGATTATCATGTAGATGATGTAATACAGAACGGCAGAGGAACAACATTATCAGATATACTTTATAGAGGAAGGTTAGATATAATAAGTGGTAACTGGCAGGGTTATCATAGAGCTTATGTGTTAAGAGATAATAAATTTAAAGACATCGGTAATATTAAATTTGACAAACCTTCTAGAATAAGAACTATTATATCTGCTGATTTTGATAATGACGGTTATGATGAAGTCTTTATGAATAACATAGCTGAGCCTAATAAGTTATTTAGAATAAAAGAGAATGGAATTTTTGAGGAAATAATACTGGAAACCGGCCTTGAACCAGATGGGTTTGGCACGGGAGCTGCAGTTGCTGACATTGATGGAGATGGTATTTTAGAATTACTAGTTTCTCGGGGCGAAAGTAAAGAGCAACCATTAACTCTTTATAAAGCAAAAGTTAAAAAAGATAGTAAATATTTAAGAATAAAACCTTTAAATAAATATGGTGCACCAGCAAGAGGAGCTACAGTAACATTGATAACTGATCAAAGAAAACATTCAAAAACTATTGATGCTGGGTCAGGTTATTTATGTCAAATGGAGCCAGTGGCACATTATGGAATTAGAAAAAATGAAAAAAGTTTTAAATTAGAAGTTAAGTGGACTAATGGAAAAAAAGAATTAATTAATATAAGTGGCCTAAATAAAACAATTACTATAAGGCAAAAATGAAAAAAATTTCTAACGTACTAGTATTTATAATATTAATAATATTTAATTTTAATTCATTTGCTGAAGAAAAAAATTATCACAAAGAGTTAATCACTGATTGGTCTAGAATATTTCCTGATCAAAATAGAAATGCAGCAGGTCCTAAATTTTTCAAATATATTATAGATAAAAAAATTACGTATAAAGATTTCATTGAGTTTAATAAATTATATTGTGCAGTTTCAGGATCATTAATTGACCCTGATAGTGAACCAGATTTTTTATTTGTTAATGAAAGTGATACTAACACAAAAATTTGTGGAAATTATTATAAATGTTGTATTCCTTGTTCATGTGATATTATGAAGTACTCGAAGGTCCAAAAAATGAAATATGAATTTGATGACGGTCTTAAAGAGTTTTTTGTTTTTACGATAAAAAACCCTTGTAATAAAAATGATTTTCCTAATAGAGTGAATAAAGACTATTTCTGTGACGGAAAAAAAATTAATGATAAGCAAGTTTACAATCTTAATGACAGAATTGTAATAGGATTACTACATGACGGAAGAAGTTGTAATAAAGATGAGATTGATTATATCAAAAGTCACCAGGTAACTGGTAGGTATTGTGAATTAAGAAACAATACTCCCATGGAAAATTTGGATGCTGGAATGGGTGATATCTTTATAAAGCTCGCAAGATAAAATTTTTGAGAATTTAAAATTAGATATGTAAATAGTTAAATATTGTTAAACGATTTATTCTAATATAAATATTAAACATTGAATATTATAATTTTACAGCACATTAGAATTGAAGATCCAGGTTACATAAAAGACCTTATGTTAGCTGATGGATTAAACCTTACCACAGTTGAATTAGATGAAGGTGAGAAAATTCCTGAAGATTTAAATAAATTTGATGGAATGTTCTGCATGGGGGGTCCAATGGATACTTATATGGAAAAAGAATATCCTTGGTTAATTGAAGAGAAAAAAAGAATTAAAGAGTTTGTTGTTGATTTAAAAAAACCTTATTTAGGTTTTTGTTTAGGTTGTCAGTTATTAGGTGAAGTTATTGGTGGTAAAGTTGTAAAATCGAGTCCAGCCGAGATCGGTATGATGGATATAAATTTTACTAAAGAAAAAAATCAAGATAATTTGTTTTCTAAATTTCCTGATAAAATTAAAAGTTTGCAATGGCATTCATATGAGGTTCAAGGAATAGAAAACAATAAAGATGTTACTTTATTAGCCTCATCTCCTGTTACTAAATTTCAAATTTTTAAATATCAAAATTATGCTTATGGAATCCAGTTTCATATTGAAATTAAAGATACCACGGTTAATGATTGGGGATGTGTGCCAGAGTATAAAAAAGCATTAGAAAATCAATTAGGCGATGGTGCGCTAGAAAAGTTTGATGAATCCGCAAAAGAAAATATGACAGATATGAATAACTATTCTAAGGTTCTTTACAATAATTTTAAAAAACTTTTATGAGTAATAAAATTTTTGAATGGGCAGGTGTTATTACTGCAATAATGTACTCTTTATTTGTAGCTATGAATATTGGCATAGAGTTTTTTGGTTTTTGCTTATTATTAATATCTGCAATTTTAATAGGAATTTGGGCTTATAGAGGTGGTCATAGAGGAATATTATTTTTACAATTTTTTTATGCTACAGCAGGAATAATTGGGATGTTTAGGTGGTTTTAATTAAAAGTTGAAATTATTTTAGGAATATAATTCTTAAAATTAAAAAAACCCTTATTACAATATTGCCAAGAATACTGATCAAGTTTTCTATATAAAAAATTTAACTTTAAATTAATAGAATTTAAATAATCTAAGTTTTCTCCAACCGATGGATATAATGCGATAATATTCTCATTAATATTTTGTATTTCACTTATATCGATAACTTCACAATCGATAGAATTATTTTTTAGTCTTTGTTCTTGATCATTAATAAGTAGAGACTTAAATCTTAATACTTTTTTATCAAGTTTAATTGATCTATTTTCATTTTTATTTGAAATTAAATAAATCTTTTTAAATTTACTGTTTTGAAAATCAGTGGTTTCAAAGGAGAGATTATTTTCAAAAATAAGTAAATTTTTATTTTCAATATTTTGTGAATTAACAAAATCTTGTTTGATGATTGAGTAAGTTTTATCAGAAACTTTAGGAGGAGCGTTTTCAACTAATTTTATATTATTGAATCTATTATTTGTGAATTTCTTGATATTCCACTCACTTGCCAAGTAGTGTTTTCCTTGTGTTTGAACTCCTGCGACCCATCTCCAACCAAGAGTATTAGATGCAGCATCTCCATCATAAAGATGTTGCATAAAAAATTCTGCTCCTAATTGCCAAGGTAGATCTAAAGTAAAGATCCAAATACTAGCAAACCACATTCTTGTATGATTATGCAAATAATTGTTTTCTTTTAGCTCATTAATCCATACGTTAAAGCATTCTACGTTTGTTTTTCCTTCAATTGCACTAAGATAGTTCTGATTATTTTTAAATTTGTCTTTAATATTATTTAATTCTATTAAATAGTCAGACCAAACATCCGGTCTTAATTCTAACCATCCTTTCCAATATGTACGCCAAAGAACTTCTTGAATAAATTTTTCATTTTTTGAAAAAGAAAATTTACTTAGTGATTTTTTAATTACTTCTTTCTCACTAATGATCCCATGAGTAATATATGGAGATAGACATGAAATATTAGATCTATTTTCTGGACCATAATCAAAGTTTCTGAGTTTTGAATATTCTGAAAGATTATTTTCAACAAAATAATCTAATTTGTCTAAGGCCTTAGCCCTTGAAGCTTCAAAATTCATATTAAACTATTTTGATTTTTTTTTCTTTAGACCTAGTTTATCACTGTGTCTTAATCTTAAAATAACTATCGCTCCAGCAATTAATACTATAGCAACTGCTTCATAAACTAGCGCTGCTGGATCCATTTCTTTTCCTTGAAGAATAATAAATCGTGCTAAAGCTGTGATCGCTATTAATAGAGGCAGAGTGATACTGATTGATTGCTGATCCCAAAAAACTCTAACCATTGCTAATACCTCAAGGTATAGAAACATTAATAGTAAATCCGCTAAAGTTACTAATTGATTTAAAAACATTTTTTTAATTTCTATTCCAACAGCAATCACTGTACTCACTAAAATAATACACATTAAAACTAGCTGTAAATTTTTTGCTATATTCTGCATTACTTATCTTTACTAAATGGTAGCCATTTTTCAAATACTGATTTTGAGGAGCCTTCGTATGGAATTGAGTAAGAATATGGGTTTGGGCTTGTTAATACTTCAATACCCTTAGAAAAAACAAATATAAATACAATTACAAAAACAAGAACCATAATTTTGAAAGGGTCAAAATTTTTTGTTTTAAAAACACTAGAAGAATTTTCTTCGGCTCTATGAAAATGTTTAAATGTCATATAAACAGCAAAAATTAATCCAATATGAGCTAAAAAAAGCCCAGTCCATCCAAACACAAAAGTAGTATATGAGAATACATACAAACTAAAAACTGTTGTCCAAATAAAACTTAATACTAGTAGAATTTGTAACCTAACGGTTTTGGGAAGAGAACGAAGATCATTTTTACTGTCGTCAAACAGTATGTTAGCAGTATCTTTCATCCAATTTTTAAAGCTGTCCATAAAATTAAATTATGTTTTTTTTAAAAAATAAACAATCCCCAAATTGTCCGCAAATAATCAGCTAGTTTCTTAACTTTTTTTTATGAAAATTTATAAATTTCTCAATATTTGATTTATTAAATGATTTATTCTCTTCAAAAGAAACTTTTTTAATTGAGTAAGCGTTACTTTTTGTAATTCTAGACTCGATTGTAATATTACCTTTGTAGAGCTTTAATTTAACTGATCCATTAATTTTATTTTTTTTTAAATCAACAATCTTTTGAATTTTAAATCTCTCTTTTGAATACCAATAACCATTATAAATTAATTCAGCATATTTTGACATAATCGAGTCTTTTTTATGCATAGTCTCTTTATCTAGTGTTACAGACTCTATTGCTCTGTGTGCATGTAATAAAAGTGTTCCACCTGGAGTTTCATAAACACCTCTTGATTTTAAACCAAGAAATCTATTTTCAACTAAATCAACTCTTCCAATAC
This sequence comes from uncultured Pelagibacteraceae bacterium, assembly GCA_902628195.1. Lineage (GTDB taxonomy): Bacteria > Pseudomonadota > Alphaproteobacteria > Pelagibacterales > Pelagibacteraceae > Pelagibacter. The sequence continues at coordinate 25,844 of CACOLY010000010.1, read as the reverse complement.
CATTTTTACTAGCTAATTGATTTAACTTATCAAGTAATTTTGAAGGTCGTAATTTTTTTCCGTTAACTCCAGTTGGATCTCCATTTTTAAAATTTACAGTTACGAAAGTTGCTTTGCTGGGAGCTTTCTCAGGTGAAATAGTTCTTTGAAAAATATATTCTGGAGCAGAATTTTTTGGATTTTCTAATATCTTTCCCTCTGTTGAAGTATGAAACAAATTGTCATCTACTGAAAAAGGAGGTGCGCCTTTTTTATCTTTTGGAATGGGAATGTTAAATTTTTTTGCGTATTTAATTAAATCTGTTCTAGATTTTAACTCCCAAATTCTCCAAGGTGAAATAATTTTTATTTTTGGATCAAAATAATGATAACCAAGCTCGAATCTAATTTGATCATTTCCCTTTCCGGTAGCTCCATGTGATACGGCATATGCTTTATATTTTTTTGCAATCTTAATTTGATCTTTTGCAATTAACGGTCTTGCAATAGAAGTACCTAATAAATACACACCCTCATATACTGCATGACCACGGATCATTGGAAAAACATAATCTTTAACAAAAATATCTTTTAGATCATTAATAATTATTTTTTTAACCCCAAATTTTTTTGCGTTAGATATTATTTTTTTTCGATTTATTTCTTGACCTATGTCGGCAGTGTAACAGATTACCTCAGCATCATAATTTTCTTGTAACCATTTAAGTATTATAGATGTGTCTAAACCGCCTGAATAAGCTAAAACAATTCTCTTCTTAGATTTCATTAATTAACTGCAAGCTTTTTTTGCAATATTATATGCTTTTGTAAATCCTAATAGCGAATAATGATCAATAGTTTGTGATCCTTTTTCATTATAGCCACTAACCATTATTCTTGATCCTTTTTTCATAACTTTAACCATTATTTTTTCTTTTTTATTACTCGTCATCCATGCAAATCCTTGTTGCTTAATATCAAATTTAAATTTGTTATTTCCTGAAGTAGCTAAAACAGAATTATTTTTGTTAAATTCATAACCACTTGTTGTACTTATTTCATTTGAAACTTTTTCACTTGGTCTAAATGTTACAAATAATCTTGCATCTCTCTTATTTTTTTTTGGAGCCTGTAAAACAGGAATTGATTGAGCAAAGCATACTTTGCCAGATGCTTCTGATATTACCATAACTTCCCAATCTTTATATTTACCTATTTTTTTTAATTCTCCAGCAAAAGTTTTAGGTATTAAAAAAATAACAAAAATACAGAAGTAGAGTAAAAATTTTTTATTTATGGGCATGGATTAGGATATTTTTTTTGAATTTTATTGATCTCATTAATTATCTCATCTGTCAAAGTTACATTTACACTTTCTATATTCGTTTTCAACTGTTCCATTGTCGTTGCACCAATAATTACACTTGTTACAAAAGGCTGTATTTCACAAAATTTTAGAGACATATGAGTAAAATCAACATTAAATTTTTTGGATATATTGTAATATTCATCAATAGCTTTTTGACCATTTTCATTTTTATATCTAGTAAAGTCTTTGAATAACTTCATTCTGGATTTTTCCGGTAAATTATTATTTCTATATTTTCCAGTTAGATATCCAAATGCTAGAGGAGAATAAGCTAATAATCCACTTTTCTCTCTCACCGAAATTTCTGCTAAACCAACTTCATAAGTTCTATTAAGAAGATTATATGGATTTTGCACAGACATCATTCTTGGCAAATCTTTTAATTTCGATAATTCAAGAAATTTTGATAAACCCCATGCTGTTTCATTAGATAATCCAATATATCTAATTTTTCCTTGATTAATAAATTTTTCAAGACTCTCGAGTATTTCTTCAAATGGAGTCCATCCCTTATCGTTCTCATCATGTTCATATCCATGTTTTCCGAAAAAATTAGTATTTCTTTCTGGCCAGTGCAGTTGATATAAATCTATATAATCAGTTTTTAACCTTTTTAAACTTTCTTCTAAAGCTTGAGAAATTTTATTTTTTCCAAAATTATTTCCACCACCTCTAATGTATTTATTTGAGGTATTTCCACATACTTTAGTTGCAATAATTACTTTGTCTCTTCTCTTTGTTTTTTCAAACCAATTTCCTATTATTTTCTCTGTTTCTCCGTATGTTTCTTCTCTCATTGGAATAGAATAGATTTCAGCAGTATCCCAAAAATTTACTCCTTGGTCTAAGGCATAATCCATTTGTTTAAAACCCTCTTGTTGGGTATTTTGTTCACCCCAAGTCATGGTGCCGAGACAAATTGTACTTACATCCAGATCAGTATTACCTAATTTTTTGTAATTCATTTGGGTTTTTTGTATTTATTTTATTTATTAATCTTTTAAGGCATCTTGAATAATTAGTAAAAGACTATATATTTCAATCATTATGGAATTTGACAAAAAAGGAATTCTTGGAAGAGCAAAAGTAGCGGCACGAGAGTCGACAGCTGTAATGGACGAAGGCTTAAGAGCCTACATGTTAAAAGTTTATAATTACATGGCTACCGGAGTATTACTCACTGGGATAATTGCGTTAATAACATTTAAAATGTCAGTTGTTACAGATGCTTCAGGATCAATCGTTGCTCTTACTCAAATAGGTAATGCCATTTACTTATCAGGTTTGAAATGGCTTGTAATGTTAGCCCCATTGGGAATTGTTTTTTATATGAGTTTTGGAATAAATAAAATGAGCGCATCTAAAGCACAAACTACTTTTTGGGTTTTTGCAGCTCTAATGGGATTATCTTTATCTTCAATTTTACTAGTTTACACTGGAATGAGTGTAACAAGAGTTTTTTTTATTACTTCTGCAACATTTGGGGCAATGAGTATTTATGGATACACTACTAAAAGAGACCTTACGAAATTTGGGTCTTTTTTAATGATGGGATTAATTGGAATTATAATAGCTTCAATAGTCAATATATTTATGAAGTCTTCTATGATGTATTTTGTGATCTCAATTTTAGGAGTTTTAATATTTGTAGGCTTAACCGCTTACGATACACAAAAGATAAAGAATATGTATACTGCTTCTGATAGTGGTGAATTAATGGGCAAAAAAGCTGTAATGGGAGCATTAACATTATACTTAGACTTTATTAATTTATTTATTATGCTTCTAAGACTTTTTGGTCAGAGAAGATAATTTTTTAAAGTTTTTTCCAATTAGTATTTCTGAGTAAAGAATTTAGGTTATCAGAGTTTTTTAAAATTTTACCATTTGTATCTGTAATAAGATATTTGAGATTTTTGCTCTTTGGTTTAAAGTTTTTACAGATTTTATAAAGAGCGTTTTCAGCTGCATTTTTAAATACACTAAATCCAACTTGCCTGCTTGATATACTTAAACCGTAATCTTTCCAAGATCCCTCAGAGACCATTATAGCATATAAATCTAAAATTATCTTTAATTCATCTTTTTCAAAAAAATATTTTTCATCGATATTTTTATTATTAACGTTATTGATTACTAATTTAAGATTATTATTCATTTATTTTATATTTATTTATTAATCCAACTTGAAAAGCTGTAAAAATAAAAGTTATTGGTAAAAGACCCCAAACTTTGAAATTTACCCAAAACTCCTCAGATTGAGTTCTCCAAACTAATTCATTTAAGAGAGCAAGTCCAAAGAAAAAATATATCCACCTTTTATTAAGTATCTCCCAACCCTCATTAGTTAACGAAATAGATTTTCCCATTAATTTTTTAAGAACAGGCTCATTAGTAAAATTTCTTCCAAATACTAAAGCAAATCCAAATAAAATATTTATTATTGTTGGTTTAATATAAATGAAAATTGGATTATTAAAATAAATTGTTAATCCCCCAAAAAAAGTAATTAATATTCCACTTATCAACGGAACTTTAGGAATTTTTTTTTCTAAAAACCACATTACTCCCAATGCTATTATTGTCGCAATTATAAAGGGTGGAATAGCAACCTTTAAATCTTTTCCACTATCGTAGTAGTAGTAAAAAAAAATTACTAATGGTCCAAAATCTGTGAGAAACTTTAAAAATGATTTGTTCACTGAAAAGATATTAACATAAATAATATTTATTCAAAAATTTAAAATTTTTCTTATTGATTTTTATATTTAAATACCCATACTAATTATAATGCCAATTCAAAAAGCAAAATTCTCAATAGGAGACATAGTAAAACATAAACACTTTGAGTTTAGAGGTGTGATTTATGATGTTGATTTTGAATTTAATAATTCTGAAGAGTGGTATCAATCAATACCAAAAAATGTAAGGCCAAGAAAAGATCAACCCTTTTATCATTTGTTAGCAGAAAATGATGAAATTACATATGAAGCATATGTTTCAGAGCAAAATTTACTTACAGACGACTCAGATGAACCAATTAAGCATCCTTTGATTGAGGAGATTTTTTCAGGCAAAAAAGGATCTAGTTATTTTAAGCCATCTAATTAAAAAAACATTTTTTTAACACATTTAACTCAAAACTTTGACACAGCGGTTTGTTAAATACTTACTATTCTGGTCAAGGATGTTAAATATTTACCCTTCGTTATTATCTCCCTCTGACATTCTTGATCAGACAATAATTTCCTAATAAAATCCCTAAAATGAATTAAAATAATTTCAATATGTTTAAATATTTTGAGCCAAATAAAATCTTTTCTATAACATCTAGAGCACCTAAATATGTTTTATTGTTATTCATTATTATTTTTTCCATTGGTTTAACTGAGGCATTAATACTTTCGCCAGAGGACTATAAACAAAGTCATTCAGTTAGAATTATGTATGTCCATGTTCCAGCTTCTTGGATTTGTCTTGGAATTTTTTCTTCAATAACATTTTTATCAGTGATCGGATATATCTTTAAAATAAGGAATTTTTTTTTAATTTCAAAAAGTTTAGCGCCTTCCGGCTTTGTTTTTAATATTATCTCTTTAGTCACAGGATCAATCTGGGGTAAACCAACTTGGGGAACCTGGTGGGCATGGGATGCAAGAATTACATCTATGTTAATTTTATTATTATTTTATATCTTATATTTAGTTGCTTGGAGAATTTATGATAATAAAGATAAAGTATTTAAAGTGACTACAGTTATAACCATTTTAGGAATTATCAATGTTCCAATAATTAAATATTCCGTAGAATGGTGGAATACATTACATCAACCAGCTTCAATTAACATTCTATCAAAATCATCAATCCATATATCAATGTTGTATCCATTACTGATTATGACTGCGTCATTTGCTCTATTTTCTCTACTAATTTTTTTAATGAAATATAATACAGAACTGATAAAAATTAAAAATAAAGGCTTAGATAGATTATGATAAATGAATTATTTTTTATGAATGGATATGGAACTTATGTTTGGTCAGCTTTTGTATTTACTTTTTTAAGTTTTGCCTCTCTATATGTTGTCATAAGAATTCAATATATTAGAGAGAGAGAAAAATTTATTACGAAGTTTGGAAATCTAAACCCTGAAAGAGCAATTTTTGCAAAATCTCAAAGTATTAATAGAGAAATTTTATCTAACACTCCAAGTATTTAACTTTTAAAAGATGTATGGTCGTAAAGTTAAATTAAGATTTTTTTATATTTTCATAATTTTCTTAATATTGTCACTTACTATATTTCTTACTTTAAAATCTCTAGAGGAAAATGTAATTTATTTTCAATCACCAACAGATGTAAAAGCTTTAGCTGAAATAGATAAAAAAAAGATTAGGATTGGTGGTATGGTAAAAAAAAAGTCAATTTTAATAAAAGAAAAAGAAGTTAAATTTGTTGTTACAGATTTTAAAAATGAAATAAATGTAATTTATTCTGGTCTTATCCCTAATCTTTTTGCGGAAGGTAAAGGGGTTGTTGCTGAGGGATTTTTGAAGGATAAAAGTTTATTTTTAGCTACAAAAATTTTAGCTAAACATGATGAAAATTATATGCCTCCAGAAGTAAAAGCAGCGTTAGAGGAGAAATAGTTTTGGCAAGTTTAATTGGATTTTATTCTTTAATTTTTGGACTTTGTTTGTCTTTTATAGTCGTTCTTTTTTCAATTAAAAATTTTAGAAATTCTCTTGTCTTTGATAAAAAAATTCTATCTTTGACATCTTTGCAACTTTTTTTTGTAATAACAAGTTTTCTTGGGTTAATAATTTCATTCATAAATTCGGATTTTAGTAATGAAACAGTGTTTAATCATTCACATACAACTAAACCTCTTTTTTACAAAATTTCAGGTACTTGGGGAAACCATGAAGGAAGTTTATTGCTTTGGTTATTGGTGTTAAATTTATTCATATTTTTATTTTTGTTAAAATCAAAAGAACAAGATAAGAATTATAGAATTTTAACTTTATTATTTCAGCAAGTTATAATTATTGGTTTTTTTATATTTATAATAAAAACATCCAATCCTTTTAATTATATTTTTCCAATACCAACTGAAGGATTGGGTTTAAATCCAATTTTACAAGATCCAGCTCTAGCTATACATCCACCAATTTTATACTTAGGCTATGTTGGATCTTCAGTAATTTTTTCTGCAACACTAGCTGCAACATCTTTAAATTATATATCTAAAAATTGGGCAAAACATATTAAAACTTGGGTACTTTGGTCATGGATTTTTTTGACATTAGGAATTTTATTAGGGTCTATATGGGCCTATTATGAGTTAGGTTGGGGAGGTTTTTGGTTTTGGGATCCAGTTGAAAATGTTTCACTTATGCCTTGGATCGCTTTAACAACACTACTTCATTGCATTTTAATTTTAGAAAGAAGAAAAATACTTACATCATGGGTAATAATTTTATCAATATCAACTTTTACTTTAAGTATGTGTGGTACTTTTTTAGTCAGATCAGGTATTTTGAATTCTGTTCATACGTTTGCAAATGATCCAGAAAGAGGATTATATATTTTAATTTTTTTATTTTGTTTGATATTTTTATCTCTCTTTATTTTCTTTTTTTATCATAAAACAGATGACAAACAAAAATATGATTTTTTTTGGTTAAGTAAAGAATCATCAATCCTGGTAAATAATTGGTTTATGATGTATTTTCTTGTTGTTATTTTGATTGGAACTATTTATCCAATTTTTTTAGAAGTCATAAACTCAGAAAAAATTTCTGTTGGTCCACCATTTTACATCAAATTAATTACACCCTTTTTAATTCCTTTTTTATTTGCAATGGCTATTGGTCCAAAGTTAAAATGGATTAAATCAGATATTCAAAATAAAATAAATTTATCAATATTTTTAATTATTTCATTTATTTTATCAATATTGATAATTAAGAACTTAAAGGTAAATTTTTTAGTAAATACAATTTTAGTCACTTCGGCTCTATATTTGTTTTTAGTCACATCAAAGGAATTTTTAATTAAGGGGATAAACAATTTGGCTCAAAATTTAGCTCATTTTGGTTTTAGTCTTTTGATTTTAAGTATTTTATTTAACAATTTTTTTTCTACAGAAGTAATAACTAATTTAAAGATAGGTGAAACATTTAAGTCAGAGAAAATTCATATTACTTTTGAAAGTATAGAAAAAAAGAAAATAAATAATTATAGTTCAATTATCGGAAAAATTAACATAAATGATCCAAAAGGTTTAAATCAAACATTAGAACCAGAGCTAAGAATTTATAATCAACCAAATATTGTGACTAGTGAAGCTGATATTAAGACAAATCTATTTTCAGACAAATTTATAACGATGAATTTAGTCCAAAACCAAGATTACTTTAATATAAGATATCAAATCAAACCTTTTATGATCTGGATTTGGTTATCTGTATTATTAATATGTTCTGGAGGATTAATAAGTTTGTTTAGAAAAAAAATATGAAAAATAAAATTTTTTTTTCTGTAGTGATAATTTCATTCTTAATTATTTTTTTTGTACTTTTTAAAGGTTTACAAAATACAAATATTTATACACCTCAAGTTGATATTAAAAAAGATATTCCATATTTTGAGGCAAAACTATTTGATAGCGATATAGTTAAAAATTCTAATGAAATTTTTCAAAAAGAAAAATTTTATCTTTTGAACATTTGGGCGTCATGGTGTGCTCCTTGTAGAGATGAACATCCAATTTTATTAGAATTAAAAGATCAAGTTAATTTAGAAATCATAGGATTGAATTACAAAGACAATATTATAAATGCAAAAAAATTTCTTAAAGAATTGAATAGTCCATATAGATTAACTCTATCAGATGAAAATGGAATAATTTCAATAGAATGGGGTGCCTACGGAGTTCCAGAGACTTTTTTAATTTATAATAAAAGGATTATAAAAAGATATGTTGGCCCGTTGAACCTAAATTCAATAATTGAAATAAAAAAGTTTATAGAATGAAGTTTTTAAAATATATTTTGATAATTATATTTTTGTTTAATTTAAATTTGTCTAATGCAAATGAAAATAATTCACACAGCAAGATAACTAAAAATTTACGTTGTTTAATTTGTCAAGGACAGTCTATTCATGACTCAGACTCTGAATTTGCTAATAGTATAAAAATTTTAGTCTCAAAAAAATTAAATGATGGCTTAAGTGAAGATCAAATCTACATTTTATTAAAAGAGAAGTATGGTGAATGGATCTTATATGATCCAGGATTCAATAAAAATACCTATTTTCTTTGGTTATTACCTCTGTTGATGTTTATAATTGGTGGTGCAATAATACTTAAAATATTTATTATTAAAAAAAACTGAGTATATTTCGATCTATGAAATTTATAAATTTATTAGCTTTGATATTTTTTTATCTAAGCCAGTCAGTTATGGCAGATGCAACAAAATTAAATAATAAGAATACAGAATTTAATTTCTACACTGGTATGTTTGATTTTAGTGATGATGGAAAAAGGTCATCTTTATTCGGTGTACAACATCAAAATGAAGATTTAAATCGAAATACTTTTTTGGGAAATTTATCACCAATTACTGGTGCATTGATAACCTCAGATAATGCAAGTTATTTCTATACTGGAATTCAAGCTCATTATAAGATTGGTTCTTTAAATCTCACTCCAAGTTTTACTCCTGGTTATTATCATGAAGGAGATGGAAAAGACCTTGGCCATGCTTTAGAATTTAAAAGTGAAGTTCAATTATCATTAGAACTTCCTAAGGAAAGTCAATTCGGTTTTTCATATAATCATATATCTAACGCTAGTTTGGGAGATAAAAATCCTGGGGCAAATAGTTATATGTTTAATTTTCTCAAAAAATTTTAAAATAAAGTTGTGAATTTAAAAGATTGTCATAATTTTAATGATTTCAGAAAATTGGCAGAAAAAAAATTGCCTTCTCCAATTTTTCATTACATTGACGGTGCTGCCGATGATGAAATAACTTATAATAGGAATACGAGTGCATTTAATGATGTTGATTTGGTTCCAAATGTATTAAGAGGAGTTGAAAATGTAGATTTATCAACCACAATTTTTGGAAAGAAATTAGATTTACCTTTTTATTGTTCACCTACAGCATTACAAAGACTTTTTCACTACGATGGAGAAAGGGCCGTCGGTAAAGCTGCACAAAAATTTAATACTATGTTTGGTGTTTCAGCCTTAGCTACTGTAAGCGTTGAAGAAATATCTTCGATGATCGATACTCCAAAAATGTTTCAGTTTTATTTTCATAAAGATAGAGGCTTGAATGACTCATGTTTGGAAAGAGCAAAAGCAGCAAAATTTGACGTAATGGCTTTAACAGTTGATACCATCACTGGAGGAAATCGAGAGAGAGACTTGAGAACAGGCTTTACCTCACCACCAAAACTTACATTATCAAGTTTATTTAGTTTTGCAGTAAAACCTATGTGGGGGATAAATTATCTTACTAAAGGAAAGTTTGAACTACCTCACCTTCAAGATTATGTGAAAGAAGGCACAAGTACTAACACATCAATTGGAAATTATTTTTCAACAATGTTGGATCAATCAATGAATTGGAAAGATGCTGAAAAACTTTGTTCTCAATGGGGAGGTCATTTTGCTCTAAAAGGAGTTATGAGTGTTGAAGACGCAAAAAAAGCAGTTGATATTGGATGTACAGGTATAATGGTTTCAAATCATGGAGGAAGACAACTTGACGGTTCCAGATCTCCCTTTGATCAACTAGCAGAGATAGTAGATGCTGTTGGGGATAAGTTAGATGTTATATGTGAAGGAGGTTTTCAAAGAGGCACTCACATGCTCAAAGCATTATCACTAGGCGCAAAAGCTTGTGCAGGTGGAAGACTTTACCTATATGCTTTAGCTGCAGCTGGACAAGCTGGTGTAGAAAGAGCTTTGGAATTATATAAGACGGAACTTGTTAGAGATATGAAGCTAATGGGTTGCACAAAAATATCAGATTTAAATAGAGACAATTTAAGATTCAGAAAATAGTGAAATTAAAAGATTGTTATAATTTTGAAGATTTTAGAAATTTAGCAAAAAAAAAACTGCCATCACCAATTTTCCATTATATTGATGGTGGCGCTGATGATGAAATTACACTTAAGAGAAATACAAAGTCATTTGATGATTGTGATTTAGTTCCCAATATACTTGCAAGTGTTGGAAAACCTGATCTATCAACAACAATTTTTGGAAAAAAAATTGATATGCCAATTTTTTTATCTCCGTGTGCTATGCAAAGACTTTATCATCACGATGGCGATAAGGCCTCTGCAAGAGCAGCAGATAATTTTGGAACATTTTACAGTATGTCTACAATGGCAAACAACACTATCGAGGAAATTTCAAATATTTCTGGTGGACCAAAATTATTTCAACTCTATGTACACAAAGATAAATCTATTACTGATGATTTAATTGATCGATGTAGAAGATCAGGTTTTGATGGAATGTGTTTGACTGTAGATACATTAGTTGCTGGTAACAGAGAAAGAGACCATCGAACAGGATTTACAACACCTCCAAAATTAACTCTAAATAGTTTAATGAGTTTTGCATTTCATCCAAGTTGGGTTTTTAATTATTTAACACATGGGAAATTTAAACTAGCAAACGTTGCTACAAAAACAGATAAGGGTACAAATATAGCAAAGTCAGTCATTGATTATATCAATGAGCAGTATGATCCAGCTATGAATTGGAAAGATGCTGAGTATTGTGTAAAAAAGTGGAATGGACCATTTGCATTAAAAGGGGTCATGAGCGTTGAAGATGCAAAAAAAGCCATAGACATTGGTTGCACAGCGATAATGATTTCAAATCATGGAGGAAGACAACTTGATGGATCAAGATCGCCATTTGATCAAGTAAAAGCAATTTCTGACGCTGTAGGGGATAAATTAGAGATTATTTTAGATGGAGGTATAAGAAGAGGGACTCACGTATTAAAAGCCATCGCGGCTGGTGCTAAAGCTTGTAGTTTTGGTAAAATTTTTTTGTTCTCTTTAGCCGCGGGAGGTCAAAAAGGTGTTGAACATTTACTAAATAATATGCGCGATGAGATCAATAGAAATATGGTTTTAATGGGGTGTAAGAATTTAAAAGAGTTGAATAATTCAAAATTAATTTATAGAAATGGATTTTAAAATATAAAATTATGAAGCTTGCAAAAAATTTAAACAACTTAGGTACTGAAACAGCTTTCTCAGTTTTAGCTGAGGCAAAAGCATTAGAAGCTAAGGGAAATCCAATGATACATTTAGGTTTGGGTCAACCAGATTTTAAAACACCTAAACATGTTGTAGAAGCTGCAAAAAAGGCTTTAGATGATGGTCATCATGGGTATGTTTTATCAAATGGAATTTTAGAGTGCAGGCAAGCTGTAACAAGATGGATAAAAAAAAGATATAATGCTGATGTAGATGCTGAGAGAATTTTAATCATGCCAGGCGGTAAACCTACAATGAGTTATGCAATTCAATGTTTTGGAGAGCCGGGCGCGGAGATAATTCATCCAACACCTGCTTTTCCCATCTACGAGTCGATGATTAATTATACAGGCTCAACTTCTGTACCTTATGATTTAACAGAAGATAAAGATTTAAAATTTAATCCTGAAAAAATATTGTCGTTAATCACTGATAAGACTAGACTATTAATATTAATAAATCCAAATAATCCTACAGGAAGTTTTGTAGAAAAATCTGATATAGATGTACTAGCTGAAGGATTGAAAAAACATCCACATCTAACTATCTTAAGTGATGAAATTTATAGTAGACAAATCTTCGACAATAAAGAGATGCCCTCTTTTTTTAATTATCCGGAATTAAGAGAGAGATTGATTGTGTTGGAAGGATGGAGTAAAGCATATTCAATGACTGGATGGAGATTGGGCTGGAGTTTTTGGCCTAAAGAATTAGTGCCACATGTTAATAAATTATTAATAAATAGTGTATCTTGTGTAAATGCTGCTGCTCAATTCGCTGGTATTGCAGCTTTAGATGGTCCAGATGATTCTATTCATGAAATGATGGAAAAATTTACAGCTAGAAGAAATTTAATTCACCAAGGTTTAAATGACTTACCAGGTGTGGAATGTAGTCTTCCTGGTGGAGCTTTTTATGCTTTTCCAAATGTTAGCGGAACAGGCATGACTGGATCTGAGTTTTGTAAAAAAGCTATGCATGATGCAGGAGTTGCTATAGTTCCTGGTACTGCTTTCGGTAAAACTTGTAAAGATTATGTTAGATTTAGTTTTGCAGCATCTAGAGATAATATTTCACAAGCACTAGAAAACATAAAGAAAATGCTTACTAAATAAGCTGTATTTTTAAACTAATTTTTACTAATATTACTCAATTATGTATGATCAAGTAGAAGCAGAATTAAAAAAAATTTTCAATGGAAGATACTCAACCTCTGTATCAACAAGAACAAATTATGCTAGAGGAGAGGATACATACGATCCCGTACTATCTAAAGCAGTAGTTTTTCCTGAAACAAATGAAGAAGTTTCAAAAATTCTTAGATTGTGTAACGAACATAAAATTCCAGTGGTTCCATTTGGAACTGGAACGTCTTTAGAGGGAAATGTTGTAGGAAATGAAAAAGGGATAACAATTTGTTTAGAAAAAATGAATAAAATTTTAAGTGTTAATGCTGAAGATTTCGATTGTAGGGTTCAAGCTTGTGTTACGAAAGAACAATTAAATGAATATTTACGTGAGGATGGAGTTTTTTTTCCAATTGATCCTGGTGCTAATGCTGCAATAGGTGGAATGGCTTCAACCTCTGCTTCAGGAACTATGGCAGTAAAATATGGAACTATGAAAACTGTAATTTCAGGTCTTACAGTAGTTTTACCTAACGGTGATATTATAAATACTGGTAGCAGAACTAAAAAAACCTCTGCAGGCTATAATTTGACAAATTTATTTATTGGCTCTGAAGGTACATTAGGCATTATAACTGAAATTCAGTTAAGATTATCGCCAATACCTGAAAGTATCATGGCTGCAGTATGTCATTTTCCAACTTTGGAAAATGCAGTACAAACTGCACAACAGGTAATTCAATACGGCATACCAATTGCAAGAATTGAGATGCTTAATAAAGACCAAATGGGAATAAGTATAAAATATTCAAAATTAAAAGATATTGAAGAAGTTCCCACTCTATTTTTTGAATTCCATGGATCAGAGTCATCCAATAATGAAAATATTAAAATTGTAGAGGAAATTTCAAAAGATAATAACGGAAGTTCTTTTAAGTGGGCTAAAGATCAAGAGGAAAGAAATAAACTTTGGAAAGCAAGATGGGATGTTTATTATTCAGTAAAAGCTTTAATTAACAATGGAAGAGTTTACTCTACAGATGTGTGTTTACCCATTTCAAATATTACTGAGTGTGTAAATTACGCAGAAGAACAAGCAAAAAAATTTGGGCTTATAGCGCCGATGGTTGGTCATCTGGGAGATGGAAATTTTCATGTGCTTTTACCTTTTGATCCAGCAAAAAAAGAAATGTATAAAAAAATTAGAGAATTTAACGATTTGTTAATTAAAAAAGCGCTTGAATTGAATGGTACTATTACTGGTGAACATGGAGTAGGTCTTCATAAAAAAGAATATTTATTAGAGGAGCATGGTGACAATATCCCAGTTATGAAGATGATCAAAAGAAGTATTGATCAAAATAATATAATGAATCCTGGAAAGATTTTTGATCTAAATTAATAAAAAATTATGAAAAAGATTTTGATTACGAGAAAATTAATTAAAGAAAGTGAGGACAAAGCCTCAAAAACTTTTAATCCAATTTTTAATTCAAATGATGAATTATACTCGCAATCAAAAGTAATTGAAATGTCTAAAGGTTGTGATGGAATTTTGTCATCACTTACAGAGAAAATAGATCAAGATACAATTAATAAGCTTCCAGATACTGTAAAAATAATTTCTAATTTTGCAGTGGGTTTTGGAAATATTGATTTAGAAGCTGCAAAAAAAAGAGGTATCGTTGTAACGAATACTCCTGAAGTTTTATCAGATGCAACAGCTGAAATTGGAGTATTATTAATTTTAGGCGCATGTAGAAGAGCAGCCGAAGGAATTGAATCTGCTAGAGAGGGTGGTTGGAAATGGTCAGCAGATTATTTAATTGGAAAACAATTAACCGGAACTAGATTGGGAATTTTAGGAATGGGAAGAATAGGTCAAAAAATTGCAAAAATAGCAAGGTCACTTGGGATGATAATTCACTATCATAATAGATCAAAATTAAGTGATGAAAAAGAACTTGGAGCTATTTACCACAAAGATGTAAAAAGTCTTTTTTCAGTTTCCGACGTTTTATCTATTTGTTGTCCAGCAACAAAAGAAACAGAAAATATGATTAATAAAGAAACAGTTGAATATTTTCCAAAAGGTGCAGTAATAACAAATATTGCTAGAGGTGATATTGTTGATGATGAAGCGTTAATAGATGCATTAAATAGAAGAAAGATTTATGCGGTCGGTTTAGATGTTTATAAAAATGAACCAAATTTAAATCCAGGATATTTTAAAATTAAGTCTGCTTTCATTTTACCTCATCTAGGAAGTGCAACTAAAGATACCAGAATTGCGATGGCCAATTTAGCAATTGATAATATTGATGAGTTCTTTAAAAATGGAAACTGTAAAAATAAAGTAAATTAATTCTACTCCAGATTGCAAAAAATTATATTTCTGCGACATATGAGTTTTTTTTTAGAAAGACTCTAATTTGAATCTATGCTTTAATTCTTTTAGTTAATTAACTTTAATAGGAGTAATAATGACTAAAGAAAATAAATCATTGAAGGTGAAGACATCTTCAAGACGTAAGTTCTTTAAAACTGCTGCTAAGACTGGTGCTTTAGCTGCAGCCGCTGTTGCAATGCCATATGTTAAGGCAAATGCTGCAACAACATTAAAGATGCAAGCTGCATGGCCAAGTGGAGCAAACATCTTTTTTGAAATGGCTGGAGACTATTGCAACATGGTTAAAGAAATGTCTGGAGGTTCTCTTCAGATCGATCTTCAACCGGTTGGTGCAGTTGTAAAGACTTCAGAAATCGGACAAGCAGTAAGTTCTGGTGTAGTAGATATGGGTCACTGGGTGACAGCATATTGGTATGGTAAAAATCCTGCTGCATCATTATTTGGAACTGGTCCTTCATATGGTATGTCATCTCAAGAAGTTATGGGATGGATGGAGTATGGCGGAGGAAGAAAATTATATGACGAAACTCTTGCAAAAGTAGGTTTTGATTATGTTGGATTTTTCCATATGCCTATGCCAGCTCAGCCTTTTGGTTGGTTCAAAAAGAACGTAACTAAAGTATCTGATGTTAAAGGTATGAAGTACAGAACGGTTGGTCTAGCGACTAACGTTTTAACTGCAATGGGAATGGTAGTTAGACAATTACCAGGTGGTGAAATTCAGCCAGCTATGAAAACTGGTTTGATTGAAGCTGCTGAGTTTAACAACCCAACTTCAGACTCTCAATTTGGTATGCAAGACGTTTCTAAGCATTATCACTTAGGAAGTTTCCACCAATCTCAGGAGATGTTTGAAATACCAGTTAACAAAAAAACATTTAATAGTTTATCACCAGCACACCAAGCAATATTGAAAAATGCTGCTTATGCTGCAAACAGTGATAACTACTTTAAAGCTTTAGTAAGATACTCAGCTGACTTAGCTAAGTTGATGAATGAGCATAAAGTAAATGTGTATCAAACTTCTGATGAAATTTTAGCTCAACAATTAAAAGGTTGGGATAAAGTAATCGGTGATTTTAATAAGAAAGATCCTTTCTTTAAGAAAATTGTTGATTCTCAGAAAGCATATGCGAAGAGAGTAATGAAATACTTGCTGATGAATCAGCCTAATTACAAACTTGCATATGAAAATGAGTTTGGACCAATTGCAAAAGTTAAGTTATAATTAACTTTTGATACATTTTTTAAAGGGGGCCTCGGCCCCCTTTTTATTTGATTATTTAAGAACAATTCAATAAAAGTTTATATCTATGATGAGATCTTACATTAAATTTGCTGATCGTTTAAGTGTCTCAATGGGTAAAGCTTTTTCATGGTGTATTGTAATTTTAATGGGTGGAACTTGCTATGAAGTTTTTATGGCATACGCTTTGAATGCACCTACTTTATGGAATTTTGATTTTAGTCTTCAGATGTATGGTGCGATCTTTATGATGGCTGGAGCATATACTTTATGTACTGAAGCACATGTAAGAGGAGATGTAATTTACAGATTATTTTCTCAAAGAACACAAGCTTGGATAGATGTAATTTTATATTTTATTTTCTTTTTTCCTGGTGTTCTTGCATTAGCCTTTTATGGTTACGAATATGCAGCACTAGCTTGGAAAATAAAAGAAACTAGTTGGAATAGCCCAGCTCAAATTCAAATTTACATGGCAAAATCCTTAATACCATTATCTGGTAGTCTTTTAACTCTTCAAGGTATTGGAGAAGTATTTAGATGTATAATTTGTATACAAACTGGGAGTTGGCCTGAAAGAGGTACAGAGCGTGATGCTGAGGAAACGGAGAAGGTGTTAATGAGAACTTCACAACAAGGAAATAAAGAAGATGTTATTTAGTCTAACAAATCCTGAAGTCGCGATTATGATGATGGGAATATTTTTATTCGCTGTATTATTAGGTTTCCCAATAGCATTTACTTTGATGGCCATGGGATTAGGTTTTGGATATTATGCTTATTTTGATCCAACCAAAATGGAACATCTTTTTGATAATAGGATATTCCAACTTTTTGTTCAAAATACTTATACCGTTATGGATAATAATGTATTAACCGCGGTCCCACTCTTTTTATTCATGGGATATTTAGTCGAAAGAGCTGGCATTGTAGCAAAATTATTTTTTGCAATTAGGTTAGCTTCTCATAAACTTCCGGCTTCAATGGCTGTAGCTGCTTTGATTACCTGTGCATTATTTTCAACGGCCACAGGTATTATTGGTGCAGTAGTTACTTTAATGGGTTTACTTGCATGGCCGGCAATGATTAAGGCGGGTTATGATAAGAAGTTTGCTTCTGGAATAATTTGTTCTGGTGGATGTTTGGGTATCTTAATTCCACCAAGTATTATGTTGATTGTATATTCTGTAATTGCTCAATTATCACCATTAAGGTTATTTGCTGCTGCAATTTTTCCAGGATTGATGTTAGCAGGACTTTATATAGGATATGCAATATTTAGAGCTTGGCTAAATCCATCAATTGCTCCAAAACCTGCTGCAGAAGAAATTCCTCCAACGGGAGTTATTATGAAAGAAGTTCTTGTTTCTTTCTTACCTTTGTTTTCTCTAATAATTTTAGTTTTAGGTACGATTCTCGCTGGTATTGCTACACCAGCTGAGGCTGCTGCGGTAGGTGCTTTTGGATCATTAGTGCTTTCTTATTTTTATAAAACATTAAAGTGGAAAAATTTTAAAGAGTCAGTGTTTCTTACTGCAAAAACAACTGCTATGATTATGTGGTTATTTATTGGTTCATGGACATTTGCTTCAGTATTTTCTTATCTAGGTGGTCATGAAGTTTTTGAACATTTTTTTAAATCTTTAAATTTACAACCATGGCAATTCTTGGTTATTACTCAATTAATTATCTTTTTATTAGGTTGGCCTTTGGAATGGACGGAGATTTTAATTATTTTTGTTCCCATCTTTTTACCACTTGTAGAATTTTTTGGAGTCAATCCATATTTTTTTGCTATGTTAATTGCTTTAAATCTACAAACCTCATTTTTGACACCACCCATGGCGATGTCAGCTTATTATTTAAAAGGAGTTCAATCAAAGAATGTTGAGCTAATGCAGATTTTTAGTGGAATAATGCCTTTTTTAGCTATTGTAATTTTAGCAATGGTTTTAATGTATTTATTCCCCGGAATAGCACTTTGGTTACCAGAGACATTATTTGCAAATTAATTTTGAATGACAGATATATTTTCTTTAAGTCTTGAGGAACTAGCATCGAAAATAAAAGATGCCCAGCTTTCTTCTGTTGAAGTTTGTGAAAAATATATTGAAAGAATAGATAAATTTGAAAAAGATATTAAAGCTTGGGCACATTTTGATAAAAAAGTTTTATTAGAAAAAGCAACTGAGGCGGATGACTATAGAAAGTCAGGAAAACCTGTTGGACCACTTCATGGAGTACCTATAGCAGTTAAAGATATAATTGGGACTGTTGATATGCCAACAGAATGTGGAACGGTTATAAGAAAAGGAAAATCATATTCTCAAAACGCAGAGATAGTTGATTTACTCCATTCCTCTGGAGCAATTGTTATGGGTAAAACAGCTACTTCGGAACTTGCTTATCTAGGACCACCATCTACAACAAACCCTCATGATAAAACTAGAACACCTGGAGGATCTTCAAGTGGATCTGCAGCGTCTGTTGCTTCTTTTATGGCACCAGCCTCAATCGGCTCTCAGACCGGAGGGTCAATAATAAGACCAGCATCTTATTGTGGAGTAGTGGGATATAAACCTACTTATGGACTAATCTCAAGAAATGGTGTTTTGAGAACTTCATACAGCTTAGATCACATGGGCGTATTTGGTAGAAAAGTAGAAGATGTAGCCATGTTGGCAAAAGTATTAATTAAAAAAGATAAATTTGATCCTGCAACAATTCATTATTCAACTGAAAATATGTTAACAGAAACAAAAAAGGGACCTTTGTTTGAACCTAAATTTATTTTCTATAAAACTGATTATTGGAAAATAATTGATAAAAAATCTAGAGAGTCATTTGAATATTTTATTAAGTCATTTAAAAAAAATATTGAGATTTTTGATACTCCCTCATATTTTAAAGACATTCATAAATATCATCAAATAATTCATGAAACAGATTTAGCAAATAATTTTTCAGTGTATTTTAAAAAATTCAAAAAAAAACTTTCTAAATATATGCAAGATGCAATTACAAAAGGAAATAATCATTCAGCAAAAGAATATGCTGAAGCAATAGATTTTATGAAAAGAAGCTACGAATCTTACGAAGAAGTATTTGAAGATTATCATGGAGTCTTATCTCCTTCTAGTCCAGGGGTAGCACCAAAAGGTTTGAAAAGCACGGGTACAGCAGAGTTTAATAAAGTTTGGTCTTATCTAGGAACACCGTGTATTTCGCTCCCTTTACTTGAAGGTGAAAATAATTTACCATTAGGAGTTCAATTAATTGGTAATAAATATGATGACCATAGATTTTTAGGTGTTGCCAGATGGTTAGAAAAAGAATGTGAGGAATAAATTAAATGAATAAAATTACAACTATCATTGGTTTATCATTCGCTGTGTTCTTTTTAATTGGATTAGCAACTACTTTAACAAGATCCATGATGATTGGTTTTTTAGATGTTATTCCAGTCTATTTATTAATGGGCGCAGCTATCATAATGATGGTATATGAGGCTTTCTTTGATAAAAGTTAGATCTTTTAAAATTGAAAAATTTCAAAATTAATATTTTTCCATTATCACTATTATTTATCCAGCCAATTTTTATGGCTAGTAATTTAGTAGTAGCAAGAGGAGGTGTAGAGTTTGTTCCTCCAATCTCACTTGCTTTTTGGAGGTGGACAGTTGTTTTTTTAATTCTACTACCCTTTACATATTTAAGTTTAAAAAAAAATTTTAATATAATCAAAAAAGAATATAAAAAATTGTTTTTTTTAGGATCAATGGGATGTGGTGTGTGCGGAGCCTTCCCTTTTTTGGCCGGTGAAACTACCACAGTAATTAATATGGGAATTATTTATACATCTTCCCCTGTATTTATAATTTTGATTTCATATTTTTTTTTTAACGAAAAAATTAATTTAATTAAAATAATTGGGTTGATTACTTGTTTAATAGGAGTGTTTATAATTATAATAAAAGGTGATGTAGATTTATTAGTAAATTTACAATTTACTATTGGTGATCTTTGGATGTTAGCAGCAGCAATTGGTTGGGCACTATATTCTATTTATTTATTTTATTGGAATTCTAAATTAAAAATTTTTGAAAGATTTACTCTTATATCATTTTTTGGTGCCTTAAGCTTATTACCTTTTTATATTGGGGAAGAAATTTTTTATAAGCAGACGGTTTTTATTCCTGAATTTTATTCATGGGTAATATTTGCAGCTATCTCACCAGGGATAATTGCTTTTACACTTTATACCATGGCTCAAAAAAAGTTAGGTGCATCTTTGACAGGTTTCACGCTTTATGTTTTTACAGTTTATGGAGCAATTTATGGATATTTTTTATTTGATGAAAAATTTGAAATTTATCATTTAGTAGGAACTATTTTAGTATTTTTTGGCATATACTTAGCAAAAAAAATTAATGTTAAAAAAATTTAGGAACAATTTGCTGTTATTTTTTCAAATTATTATTCTAATTTATTTTGTAATTTTAATTTTCCTTTATTTTTATCAAAGAAATCTTATGTACCATCCCAATGAAAATAATTATTTTGATGACAAATTATCTGTTTATATTGAAAAGGTAAAAATTAATACAGATGATAATATCGAGTTACTAGGTTGGTATCATGAAAAAGATTTAAAAAAAAACAAGACCCTTTTGTTTTTCCATGGTAATGCTGGTTCTCTTGAAAATAGGATTCATAAGTTAAATCATTTCCGTCAAATGGACATAAATTTTTTGATAATCGCATGGAGAGGTTTTAGTGGCAACAAAGGTAATCCATCTGAAAAAGGTCTTTATGAAGACGGTAGAAGTGCAATTAAATGGTTGCTTAATAAAGGTATAGATGAGGAAAATATTATTATTTATGGTGAGTCGCTGGGAACGGGAGTTGCAACTCATTTGGCTCAAAATAAAAATTTTGCTGGCATCATATTAGAAACTCCTTTTACATCAATGATTGATGCTGCCAAAAATTTTTATCCATATATTCCAGTTGGTTTATTACTAAAAGATAAGTTTGATAATAAAAGTAAAATTAAAAATATTAATTCTCCAGTTTTAATAATGCATGGTGAAGCCGATCAAATAGTACCTTTTTTCATGGGAAAAAAAATGTATGAAATTGCAAATGAACCAAAATATTCTTATTTTACAAAACATGACAATCATATGATGGAATATGATGAAAATCTTTTAAAAGCCCTAAATTCTTTTTTTAAAAGTTTAAATTAAGCCACAATCTAAACAAAGATAATTCCAATTTTTTTTTTAGGTTAACAGAATGAAAAATATTTTTTTATTTTTTATTTCGTACTTTTTTTTGACAAATTTTGTCTATTCTCAAGACAAGTTTTTTCAACCTGATGATCTTTTTCATATTGATCATATGGATTCACATAATAAAGAATTTACTTTATATTTTAAGGGCAGAGAAAAATCTATTTTAGCAAGAGGTGAAGAAAGCAATTATATAAATGACTACCCAAAAGATCTTTACATATATAATCATTCAACAGAATCATCTTCCCCTCTGATTTCTTATGATTGGTTCCCTTCTCAAGCTAAATATTTTTTACAGGAATATGACTTTCCAGTATTTCCTGATGATTTTGCTTATTATTTGTTAAAAGATAATAAAACATTAGTAATGATAAGTGCGGTTAAAAGTTTAAATGCGAATTTCAAATATGATATAAAAAATAAAAAACTGGAGCTTTACCCAACAACTGGTAAATTTGATTTTATTATCTCATCATTCTCTAAAGATTGTGGATATTATAAATTTAAAGATAATTACAAGTGTAATATTTATAAACCTTTGATTTCTAGTAATTTAATTAATTAATTTGTGTAAAAGCTTCAGCAAATTTTTCTGCGTCAAATATCTGTAGATCATCTTCTTTTTCACCCAAACCTAACGCGATAAGAGGGATCTTGTATTTCTTTGCTAGAGCTAGAAGAATACCACCTTTTGCTGTTCCATCTAATTTAGTCATGATCATACCTGTTATAGGAATTATTTTATTAAATTCTTCAACTTGATTGATTACATTTTGTCCTGAGGTTGCATCTAAAACTAAAATTACATTGTGTGGTGCATCAGGGTCTATTTTTTTTGTGACATTTGCAATTTTTTTATATTCTTCCATTAAATTTTTTTTATTTTGGAGTCTTCCAGCTGTATCAATTAAAACTTGATTAAAGTTATTTCTTAAAGCCTCCTCAACAGCTTTATATGCAACAGATGCTGGATCGGATCCTTGTGATGATTTAATTATTTTAATATCAATTTTTTTAGCCCAGTTTTCTAATTGTTCAATTGCAGCAGCTCGAAAAGTATCGGAAGCTGCAAACATTACCTTATTTCCATTAGTTTTTAAAATTTTACCAATTTTTCCTATAGTGGTCGTTTTACCAACACCGTTTACGCCTGAAATTAAAGTCGCGCTAAGCTTATCTTTTTTTTCGAAAAAATAATTATTTTCTAAAGGCTTCATTAAAGAAATAATATATTCTTTTAAAATAAGATTTATTTCGGTTGTTAAATCTTTTTTTGGATCAATTTTTTTAGTTGAAATAATTTCTTTTATTTCAGATGCTGCTTCTATACCTACATCTGACTGGATTAAAAATTCTTCTATTTTATCTAAGTTTTTATCATCTATTTCTTTTTTTATAATTATTTCTTTTATTCCTGAAGAAAGTGCTGAGGCACTTTTTTTAAAACCAATTTTAAATTTATCAAAAATTCCCATTATAACTTTATCTTAATTTCTTTTATATCTGAAACAGGACCCTTCATATGAATAGAATCTTTTTCATCAATTGAAATTGTTAATTTCCCATTTTCGAATTCTACATCAGTTTTATTATCAGTTAGATTATTTGATTTGCTAGCAAAAACTGTTGCACATGCAGCAGTACCACATGCTTTAGTTAAACCAGCTCCTCTCTCCCATACCTTTACTTTAATTAGGTTCTTATTAATAATTTGGGCGATTGTAACATTACTTTTTTCTGGAAAAATTTTATGATTTTCAATAAAGGGACCAATTTTTTCAATATCAAAATTACCTATATCATTAACAAAAAAAATCACATGTGGATTGCCAACATTGACTGCTATACCACCAAAATATTCCTTATTATCTTTATCATTAATTTTAATATTTAAATTTTTTGTATTTAATTTTTCTGATAAAGGTATTTCATTCCACTCAGTTTTTGCTTTGCCAATTTCCGTTGTAACAATGTTATTTCCCAGTATTTCAGATTTTAAATTCCCAGACAAAGTTTTTAAGTTTACAACTTTGGTATCTAGTTCTTTTGAGATGAGGTCTGCAACACATCTAGTCCCATTACCACATGCTCCTGACTCTCCACCATCAGAATTATAAAATTTTAAGTAAGCGTCAGAAGTTTTATGTTTTTCAATTAATATTAATTGATCACAACCTATAAAATTTCTATCACAAATTTTAATTATTTGCTCTTTAGTTAAATTGGTAATTTTCTGTCTATTATCAATAATAACAAAATCATTACCTAATCCATCCATTTTAAATGCATTAATGTCCATATATAGTTATTTAACTTATTTATTGACTTTTTGAACCTCTATTATATTTTGTGCCAGTTTCCGCAAAAACATTAAATTTGCGGTGTCTTTGGAAACAAAGAGATCGACACTAGTCAGCGAGGGTTCGCCCACTAGTGCGATTACTAATGCGTGTAATAAATATGTTTGAAAATTTGACAAATAAATTCGAGGAAGTTTTTTCCTCCTTAAAAAAAGCACCGTCACTTGATGAAAATCAAGTTGATGATGGGTTAAGAGTTATAAGACAGGCTTTATTAGAGGCAGATGTATCTCTTGAGGTTGCAAAAGATTTTATTGAAAAAGTTAAACCAAAAGCTCTAGGTCAAGAAATAATCAGATCAACATCTCCTGGAGATATGGTAGTTAAAATTGTTTATGATGAATTAGTTAATTTATTAGGTGAAAAAAATAATGATGTGAATCTTAATGCAGTACCGCCGGTGCCTATGATGTTGGTTGGACTACAAGGTTCTGGTAAAACTACCACCACCGCTAAACTTGCAAGATATCTAGAAAATACAAAAAAAAAGAAAGTAATGATGGTTAGCTTAGATATTTATAGGCCGGCTGCACAAGAGCAATTAAAATCTTTAGGTGAACAAAATAATATTTTAACCCTCCCAATAATTGAGGGACAACAACCAACTGATATTTGTCAAAGAGCAATTAGTGCCGCTAACTTAAATGGTGCTGATGTTATTTTATTTGATACAGCTGGAAGAACACAAATAGATTTACAAATGATGAGTGAGATTAAGCAAATCGAAAATACAATTAAGCCTGCAGAAACTTTTCTAGTTGCTGACTCTTTAACAGGACAAGTTGCAGCATCAGTTGCAAAAGAGTTTAAAAATACTGTTGATCTCTCAGGAATAATTTTAACAAGAGCAGACGGTGATGCAAGGGGAGGTGCAGCTGTTAGTATGAAATTCATTTCGGAGGTTCCGATAAAATTTTTAGGTATTGGAGAAAAAATTGAAAATCTTGAAGTTTTCCATCCAGATAGGATTGCAAATAGAATTCTTGGGATGGGAGATATCGTATCTCTTGTTGAGAAAGCAGCTCAAGATTTAGGTGAGGAGAATATAAAAAAAACAGAAGAAAATTTAAAAAAAGGACAATTCTCAATGCAGGATTACTTGACACAACTTAGACAAATGAAAAAAATGGGTGGAATCGAAGGTATCATGTCTTTTATGCCAGGTGTTTCAAAAGTTAAATCACAAATGGATGCTGCTGGAATAGATGAAAGTGTTATCACAAAGAATGAAGCTATAATTTTATCAATGACAAAAAAAGAAAGAGAGAACCCAAAAATTATTGATGGTTCAAGAAAAAAAAGAATTGCTAATGGTTCTGGCACTGATCCAGCCACTATCAATAAATTGTTAAAACAATTTAAGATGATGTCTGAAATGATGAAAAAGATGTCGAAAGGAAATCTGAAAGGTATGTCTGATAAAGGAATACCTCCAGAATTATTTAATCAATTAAAATAAAAAAAAGGAGAATAAATGTTAAAATTAAGATTATCTAGAGGAGGAACAAAGAAGAGACCAGTTTACAAAGTTGTGGTAGCTGATAGTCGATTTGCAAGAGATGGAAGATTTATTGAGAAAGTAGGATACTTTAATCCATTATTGCCAAAAGAAAAAAAAGAAAGAATAGGTTTGGAGGCAGAGAGAATTAAATATTGGTTAGGTCAAGGTGCACAACCAACAACAAGAGTAGCAAGAATTTTAGGTGAAAATGAGTTGATGCCTATGCCTGCTAATAGTAACAATCCTCAAAA
>CACOLY010000009.1 GCA_902628195.1 uncultured Pelagibacteraceae bacterium | reverse complement strand
ATGGCTAAAGAGATAATTGATAAAGGATTAACAAATAGATTAGAGGAAATATGGGGAACTGAATGTACTCTTTATTATCCTGAAAAATATGCTGGTACCGCAGATTGTGTAGGAGTTTATGATGGTAAAGAGACAATAATTGATTTTAAACAAAGTAATAAACCAAAAAAAGTTGAGTATATAGACTCTTGGTTGTTACAGACTGCAGCGTATTCTCTTGCACATAATATCGTGTATAATTCGAATATTGATGCTTGTGTAATTTTAGTTTGCACTGTAGATAATTTATTTCAAGAATTTAAAATTAAAGGCCCAGAATTAATAACGTATCAAAATTTATTTTTAGGAAGATTAAAAAAATTTCATGAGTTTTCAAATTTGAATTAAGTACTTATATAAATGACAATGGATAAAATAGTAATATACGATTATGAAACAACAAATAGTACTAATTGGGGATCAATAATTGAAGTTGGTGCAGTTGTAGTTGATAAAAATTTAAAAGAAATTGGTAAATTGAATATTAGAGGCAGAATGCCTGAGGGAGAAGTTCCAAGTGCGAAAGCATTACTTGTTAACTCAACAAGTATTGATCTTTTAACAAAGGGTAATTATTCTCATTATGATTTTTTAGGAGCTCTTGAAAATTTCTTTTTAAAAGCTGGACCATGCATGTTTATAGGTTGGAATAATACAAATTTTGACAGATTCATGACTCAGCATAATTTTTTTAAAGGAAATCGATATCCTTACATTACTCACTCTTCACCCAATAGCGAACATGACGGTATACACATAGCTAGAGCTGCCCAACTTTTAAATCCCGAAACTTTAAAAACAGGATTAACAGAAAAGGGCAATCCTTCATTTGCTTTGGAGTCACTTGCAACAGCTCAAGGGTTTGATACTACACAACAACATACTGGTTTTCATGATGCTTATACAAGTTGTAAGATTCTTAGAATTGTAAAAAACAAACATGAAGAAAATTGGGAAAAATTTTTGATAACTGCAACGAAAGCTGGCTGTGAAACCCATTTGAAGAAAGAGGAAATATTCACAATAAATGAAATTATACAAGGAAGGGATTTTCCTTATCTTGTGTGTAATTTGCATCCAAATCATAATTCTCATCTTTTTCATAAAAAATCGAATGATAGGTTTGTCTATGACTTAAGAAATGATCCTGAGCCCTTATTAAATCTGACAATTAATCAATTAAGATCTATTTTTAGTAAAACTTCTCCAAAAATAATTAGAGTGTTGAAAATCAACAAAGCACCAGTATTTTTAGATAAAAAATGTGCACTGGAATTTAAATATCCTAAGGGAAATCCTTACAATAAACTTGGGACTGATGTGATACAAAAAAGAGCCAGAATGGTCAGAGAAAGTGAAAAGTTTTGTCAAAATGTCCAAACAATCTACAGAGAAATTGAGGAAGAAAAAGAACAAACTAAAACTCAAGAAGATTTATTACCTGAAGAAACTTTGTATGAAAAATTTATACCTAACAAAGATACAGCTCTTTTTAAAATATGGCATAGCTCCTCATGGGAAGATAAATTAAGAATGTTAGATAAATTTCAAGACAAAAGATGTAGTTGGTTTGGTCAAAAAATTATCTATCAAGAAGCTCCTCAAATTTTACCACCAGATTTATATAAGAATATTAAAAGTGAGATTGCTAGAAGAATATTAAGTAAAAATAAAGAGAAATGGCAAACAATAGGCATGGCGTATACTGAAATCGATACACTTAGAAATCAAGCGGATAATAAAGACGATGAGGAAGAACTTAAAAAACTTGATGAAATTAATAAATTTATTATGACAATTGAAAAAAAATATGAAATAGCCTAGTTGACATTGATGATAATAATTATAGATAGATCATATGCTTACAGATTTTAAAGATGAAGATTTTGATAGTAAAATCAAAAATGAGGATATTTCAGTAATTCAATTTAGTGCTGCATGGTGTGGTCCCTGTAAAGCTCTTAAACCAATCATGGATAAACTGGCTGGTGAATATAAAGGCAAAGCAGGTTTTTATTATGCAGACATTGAGGATGGTGGAATAAATACAGGAAGTGCCGCAGGAATAAGAGGGGTGCCAACAGTTATAATCTACAAAAAAGGTGTTGAGGTTGATAGAAAAGTTGGTGGAGTTCCAGAAGGTAATATGAAAGAATTTTTAGAAAAAAACATTTAATTCAAATTAAAAAATTCTCCGCTCAAATATAAAGAACCTGTAATTAACAATAAATCATTTTCTTTTAGAGGTATTGATTGAATAGCATCTTTGATGTTTTTTTTGTACTGAACATTAGGAAAATCTTTAAATTTATTTTTCAACTCTTTCCCACTTATTGCGTTTGGTTGATTAGGAATATCGATTGTTGTTAAAGAGGAAATATTTTTGAAATAAGATATATATTTTTCATGGTCTTTATTGGCCATCATTCCAATAATCACATGCTTGTTGCAATCTAGAGTTTGCAGATATTCATTAAGAACTTTTGCTCCTCCTGGATTATGCGATGAATCCAGAATTAGTCTATTGTTTTTAACTAGATTTTTAATTTTACCAGATTTAATCTCCTCCAATCTAGCAATATTATATGCTTTTTGAATACCATTTATTATGTGTTGGTCCTTGATTTTTATATTTTCTAAAATTCTTAATGTTGCAATAGCTGTAGATGCATTTTCGATTTGAAATTGACCATTTAAATTTGGTCTAGGAATTTTTAAATTTCCATATCTATCCTCATAATAAAAGAAATCATTTTCTTTTAAAACAAAGTTATAACTTTCTTTAAAGTAATATTTATTTGCACTATTTTTAGAAATATTCTTTTTAATACATTCTGTAATTTCATCAGAGCTTTGTTTTGCAACTATTATATTTGAGTTGAGCAAGGATGAAGTTTTTTCGAAGATAATTCTTTCAATAGTTCTATGTTCTTTTGGTAACCAATCTAAGTGATCCTCACTACAAGAGGTCACTATATTACAAAGATTTTTTTTTAGAATATTAACAGCATCACTCCTTCCAAATAGACCAAATTCTGCAATAACTAGATTCTGTTTATACTTTTTACATCCATGAAAAAATGCAGCTGTAAGCGCCTCAAAATATGTTAAAGGTTGACCATTATTAGTTTCTTCAATTTCATTTAATAAATTTGAAAGATCATCGTCACTTATCATTTCATCATTGTATATAAATCTTTCATTAATACGTTTGACATGAGGCGAAGTATAAATATTACATTTGATATTAGCCTCTTTTAGAATTGATCTTAAAAAAGAAATTGTGCTTCCTTTTCCATTAGTACCACAGACTTGGATACAATTTATTTCATCTTGCGGATTTCCCAATTTTTCACAAAGAAGTTTTATACGATCTAAACTAAGATCAATTTCTTTAGGATGCAGCTTTTGTAAGCGATTGATTACTTTCTGAAGTTTCATTTTCTTCAGAACTTATACCAGAATTTTTCTTTAACAATATTGATAATAAAGTTCCAATTTTTTCCGATAAATTTTTTCTTTCAACAATTAAGTCTACAAATCCTGTTTTTTCAACATACTCACTTTTTTGAAAACCTTCAGGAAGTTCTTCTTTAACAGTTCCTTGGATTACCCGAGCTCCTGCAAAAGCTATTAGAGCGCCGGGTTCAGCGATATGAATATCTCCTAACATTGCATAAGATGCTGTAATTCCACCTGCAGTAGGATCTGTAATGCAAACTAAATATGGAAGATTATTTTTTTTTAACTCATTAATTGCTAAAGTTGTTCTGGTCATCTGTGATAAAGAAATTAAACTCTCCATCATTCTCATTCCACCTCCAGCACTCACACATAAAAAGGGTGTTTGGTTTTCAATTGCATGTTGAACCCCATATAAGAAAGCTTCTCCCTCAGCAGCAGCCATTGAGGCACCCAAAAAGTCAAAATCTGATGCTACTGCAGTAATTTTAATATCATTGATTGATCCGCTAACAACCATCATTCCACAATCTAGTCCAGTTTTTTTTCTAGCAGCTTTTAATCTATCTTTATATGATTTTGAGTCAGTCCAATTTAAAGGATCATCTTTTGGAATTGGTGTTTTAAACACTTCATAATTATTTTTT
Source organism: uncultured Pelagibacteraceae bacterium (assembly GCA_902628195.1). GTDB lineage: Bacteria > Pseudomonadota > Alphaproteobacteria > Pelagibacterales > Pelagibacteraceae > Pelagibacter. Next base: position 40,341 of record CACOLY010000009.1, on the reverse strand, counting down.
CCAAACAAGATATCAAATCTTTGTTTCGGACTTATTCGATGATGTTTATTGCACTCAGGTTCAGGACAAACCCAAAGGTTATCCTCTAAATCTTTTTTTAAAATTGGTCCTTTACAACAAGAAGTCCAATCACTATTGGCCATATCCTCTTTTGTAGCTCTTTTGTGTATAGCAGATTTAATATTTTCACCTACTTTGATTATTTTTTTTATCCAGTTCATAAAATTTTATTTTTTAATCTTTTCACTACATTAGTAACATTTGTGACAGTATTTTGTCTTTTTTTAATTGAGTTAGTTATTTCCTTACAAATTGCACTTCCAACAACTAATCCGTCAGCTTTTTTAAGAGAATTTATGGTTTTTTCAGTTATTCCAAATCCTATTACTACGTTTTTAGATGAATTTTGTTTTTTTATTTTTGAATATTCCTCTAATATTTTTTTTGGAGAAACTTTCAATTTTCCTCCGGTCGTGGATAGCATACTAATATAATAAATCATATCATGAGAATTTTTGATTATTTGTTTTAAACGTGTTCTTGATGTAGTAGGTGAAATAAGTTGAATAAAATTAATATTTTTTTTTTTACATTTTTTTGCAAAAGTTTTATTTTCAGGAAATGGCAAATCTACAACTATGAGACCATCTACTTTCGACTTTTGACATTTTTTAATGAATTTATTTTCATTATATTGATAAATCATATTATAATAACCCATCAAAATAATTGGTTTGTTTTTCTTTAGTTTTTTAAATTGAGCTACAATCGAAAAAACATCGTTTATTTTAATTCCATTTTTTATAGCCCGGTAAGCACTGGTTTGGATCTGACCGCCATCAGCGATTGGAGTATTATGAGGAAAACCCAACTCACAAATATCTGCATAATTAGAGATTGATTTGAGAATTTCCAATGATTTTTTTTTTGTGTTGTCTCCAGCAACAGTATATGTGAGTAGAGCTGGTCTATTTTCATTCTTTGTAATTTTAAATGTTTGATGAATTAAAGAATTACTCATGAATTTCTTCCTAATCTTTGTTTTAATATATCTCTATCTTTTTTTGCATCCCCACAAGAGTTCACGATACAAATAGTATCTTCACTTAATTTGGGAGCAATTTTAATCGCTTCTGCAAAAGCGTGACTAGGTTCTAAACTAGGATTTAATTTTTCAAATTTAGTTACTAATTCATATGCATTTAAAGCCTCTTCATCTGTTGCAAATGTATATCTTGCTCTTTTTGTATCTTTTAAAAAACAATGTATTGGACTTACTCCAGGATAGTCTAGACCAGCACTGATTGACTCTGTTTCATGGATTTGGCCCTCATTATTTTGACAAACATAAGAAGCTGCGCCGTGGAGAATTCCAATTTTAGCATTTCTACTTAAAGGTGCAGCATGTAATTTAGAATTTTTTGGACCACCTGCTTCAACCCCAATTAATTCAATCTGTTTTTTATTATAATCAATAAATTCACTCCAAAAACCATAAGCAGAACTACCACCTCCTACACAATTAATAAGTTTAATTTTTTTGGGCATTTTTTTAAATTCTTTTATTAATTGATTTTTTAATTCTCTTGAAATTTGCGCTGTACTCCATCCACAAATTTTAACAAAGATATTTGGTCCAACAGTGGACCCTACGCACATGTGTGTGTTATCACAATTTGATACCCAATACCTCATACATTCACTTACAGCATCTACTAGAGTCTGACTTCCAGAATAAACAGGCACAATTTCAGCACCATTTTTTCTCATTGCATCACAGTTAGGTTTTTGTCTTCGAATATCTTTTGCACCCATAAAAATTTTACATTTGAGACCAAATTTTTTAGCAGCCATACTTAACATTTTGCCAGCATATCCAGCCCCTGTATCACCAACTATGTATTTTTTACCCATAGATTTACATATTAAAGCGTGAACGGTAGCATTGTATATTTTATGAGCTCCACCATTAGCTTCAGAAACAACTTTTGCCCAAATTTGTGCTCCTCCTAAATGGCTAGATAGATTTTCTAATTTTACAAAAGAGGTTGGAGAACCGATGTAATTTTGAAAATAAAAATCTCTTTTTTTTATGAATTTTTTATCTTTTCTTAGTTTTTCAAATTTTACTGTTAAGTCTTCAATTGGTTTTTTAAGAGTTTCAGGAATAAAGCTTCCACCAAATTTTCCACCCCAAAATCCATATTTGTCATGTTGGTCAATTAAGGAGACCTTTTTTTTTAGTTTCATACTATAAATTTTTTATTTTATTCAAAAAAATATCTATTTTGGAAATATCTTTTAATCCATCGGTTTCTAATCCACCAGATATATCAACAATATGTGCTATTTTTTTTAAATTTTCAAGATCATCATAAATTTGAATATTCCCAGCAATCATAATTTCTTGATTTAGATTCAATTTTTTTAAAAGTGTGTGGTCAAATGACATACTATTTTCATATCCTTTACTATCAAATAAATAAATATCTGTTGTGTCAATAAATTTTTCATAATTATTTAAATCTTCAGTATCACTTATAGTTATTGCAGTAATGATTTTCTTTTTATATTTTTTTTTAATTGATCTTATTTTGTTTGGGTCACAATCATAAAGTTGATAATAATCGAATGGCATTTGCTTAATTTCCTCTAGAATATTATGATTAGGATTTACGAGGACAGCGACATATAAAGAATTTTTTTTTTCAATTCTCATAAGTTCTTTTAATTTTTTAATATCAATATATCTTTTTGATTTTGGATAATTAACAATAAAGCCTACAAATTGTGGTGAGTGTTTGTGATTAACTATAAAATTTAATACTTTAGAGTCAGAAACTCCACAAATTTTTGATTTTAAAATCATTGATTTAAGTGATCAATTAATATTTGTGTATTTTTTTTAATATTGTTCTTAGTTAAATCTCTACCTATCACGAGCCAATCAGCTCCATTCGCATAAGCTTCTTTAGGTGTCATAATTCTTTTTTGATCATTTGCTTTTGATGTAAATCTTATTCCAGGGGTTATAATTTCTTTCTTAAATATTTTTCTTACTAATTTTACCTCTTGTGCGCTACATACGATCGCATCTAATTTTGCTTTATTTGCTAATTTAGCTTGATGAAGAACTAATTTTTTTACATCTTTATCAAATCCAATTTCTTTTAATGCTCTGTTGTCTAAAGAAGTAAGAATTGTTACTCCTACTAACTTAATTTTACCCGATATTTTTTTTGTAGCTTTAAGAGCATTTAACCCTGAACTAATATGCACAGTTAAATAATTTACTTTCAAGTCTTTGATGGCTTTAATTGTAGACATACATGTATTTGGAATATCGTGTATTTTAAGGTCAGCAAAAATTATCTTTTTTTTTAATTTTGATATAAAATTTCTCCCGCCTTTAGAATTTAAAAATTCTAATCCAAATTTATAACCAACTTTGATTTTTGAATTCTGAGTTTCACTGATTATTTTTTTTATTTTTGAAATACTTTTACTGTCACAAGCAACAAATATTTTATTCTTCTTCATTATTATTGATCTTTTTAAACATTTCTTTACTCATTTTCCACTGAATAACTTTTTTAGACGGCACTGCAATTTTCTCCCCAGTTTTTGGATTTCTTCTTATTGAGGATTTTTGAATTTTTGTGCTTAGAGTACCCCAGCCTCTAATTTCAACTCTCTCACCTCTTTTTAGTGATTGTTGAATTTCTTTCAAAATAATATCTGTAAATTTTTCAATATCTTTTTTTAGAAAATTAGGAAAATTTTTTGAGAGTTGTTTTATAAGCTTTGATTTTACAATAGCCAATTTTTGATCTTTTAATAGTTTATTATTTTTTAACTTTATCCTTTTTTTTTAACTCATCAGATAATGATGAAAATGGTAAATTTTTACCAGAGCCCTCTGAACCATATTTTTCTAAAGCTTCTTTTTTTTCAATTTCCTCTAGAAGTTTTATACTCAAGTTTACTTTTCTTTTATCCAAATTGATTTCGGCTATGGCACAATCTAGCTTTTCTCCACCTGTCCATCTGTTTGGACGAGCATCAGACGCATTTATTGCTATTTGAGATTTTTTAATTAAAAAATCCATCTCACATCCTTCAGGTCTAACAGTTAACCCTTTATTGTCAGTTGAAATTACTTTTACCGTTATTGTCTGATTAATTTTTTTCTCTTTAAAAAAATCAAGAGGATCTGGTTTAGTTTGTCTTAAACCAACTCTAATTTTTTGCTCTGAAACTTTAACTTCTAAAACTTTTACTTCTATCTTTTCACCTTTTTTATACTTATTTAATTCTTCTTCACCATTATTTAAATAAGTTAGATCATTACAATGTAGAAAAGCATCTACATCTAAATCTTTAATTTTTACAAAAAGTGAATATTCATTTTTATTCACAATTTCACCTTCAACAATTGTACCAACAGGATATTTTTTCTCAAATAATTCAAAAGGATTTTCTTGCGCCAATTTATAAGAAATAGCTACTCTTCTTTTTTCCTTGTCTATCTCTGTTATGATACAATTAATTTCATCTCCAACTTTAAGAATTTTTTTTGGAGATAAATTCTTTTTTGTCCAACTAAGTTCACTTGAATGTAGTAAAGTTGTTAATCCAGGTTCTAATTCACAGAAAGCTCCAAAATCCATTAACTTCATTACTTTTACCTTATAAACTTTTTTAAGCTCATAATTTTCTATGTGTTCAAAAGGATCAGGTGATAATTGTTTTACTGAACATCCGACTTGTAGTTTTTCTTTATCAACAGAAATTACTTTAAGATCATGTTTTTCTCCAATATTAAATACCTCATCTGGATGATTTACTCTAGAATATGAAATTTCTTGAAGATGAACTAAAACATCAAGTTCATTATTAACATTAAAAAAACAACCAAAAGAACTATATCCCTTAACCTCAGCATTTTTAATTATGTCTCCAACTTTATACTTATCAATAATTTTAGCTTTATCTTCTTTTTTAAAAGAAGAAATAATTTCTTTTCTTGAAACGCAAGCATTACCTCTAACTTTATCCAATTTAATTAGAGCAAATTTCTGCGGTTCATTCATTAGATGACTAATATCTTTTAATGGTTTATCACTTATTTGTGAGCCAGGTAAAAACATCAAAGAACCAGTATCTATATGCTCAACGATACAACCACCTTTACACTTCGAAGTTATCTTTCCCATAATTGGTTCATTTTTTTCATAGGCTTCAACAAGTTTATCCCAACCACGAATTTTTTGTGCTTTACTTGCTGAAACTAAAACTTCACCATTTTTATCTTCAATACGCTCTAAGAGAACAGGAATTTTTTCACCTAATTTAATTTTGTCAACCCAACCCATACTTTTTAATTCATTGATATCGAGCACAGGCTCACTTTTTAAACCTTCAATAAAAAGAAAAACAAATTTTTCAGTAATTTTATTTATTTTTCCCTCAATTATTTTGCCCTCTTCAATTTTTGTTTTTGAGAGTTGACTGTTTAGAAGTTTTTCGAATTCTTTAGAGGCTTGACTTGTTAAGTTTTTATAAATTTCCATTAAATTTTAAGTTTTTTGTCCATTATTTTTTTTATTTTTAAAAAGCAAGCTTTTTTAGTTAAATTTGTTGTATTAATCAAGATTGAATCTTTAGTTTTCTTTAATGGAGAATATTTTCTATTATAGTCGTTTTTATCACGTTTTTTAATACTTTTAAGTACGTCATTATATGAAATTTTTCTTTTAAGGGATTTTAACTCTTTAAATCTTCTAAATGCTCTTGTTTTAACCTCAGCTGTTATAAAAAATTTAAACATAGCATCTTTCATAATTACACTTGTAATATCTCTTCCATCAAGAATACTTCCTTTAAATTTTATTGGAGGGTGATAAGCACATTTAATTTGAAAATTATGAACGATCTTTCTTATTTTTGGATCTTTGGCAACTATAGATGCCTCCATTGCAACTTTGTTCGATAATAAACTTTTATCACTTAAATTTTTAATTTTAAACTTTTTCATTTCTTTTTTAATTAACAAATAATTAAATTTATTTTTATGCTTTATCTTTAGTTTACCTATGAACCTATAAATCTTTCCTGTATCAAGATGAAAAAGTTTGTAATATTTTGCTATTAATTTTGCTTGAGTTCCTGCTCCAGCAGCTGCAGGAGAGTCGATTGCAACTTGAATTAAATTTTTCATTTTATCTCAGCACCTAATTTTTTTAGTGTCTCTTTAAATGATGGAAAAGAAGTCTTATAGCAATTTCGATCATAAATCTTCCAATTACCACCTAATGTGAGAGCTGCAATTACACAAACCATTAAAATTCTATGATCTTTTAAATAGTTTTTAATTGTTATCTTTTTATTAAGATCAAAATTTTCTTGACCCCAAATTTTGATTCCGGAATTTTTAATTTTTTTAACCCTAACCCCCATTGAAGAAAGAATTTTAATTCCCCAATCCAGTCTTTTTGACTCTTTTTTGTTTAATTCGCTTAGATTATTGAAAATACTTATTCCTTTACATTTACACGCGACTAAAAAAATCAATAAAAATTCATCTATAGCGGAGCTATTGTATTTCGAATTAAGATTAATTGAGTTTAATTTATCAGTAGATTTTATTATAATGTCTCCAATTCTCTCACCTTTATAATTTCTCAAATTTAAAATTTTTATCTTACCTCCCATCATTTTAAGGATTTTTAAGACACCACTTCTTGAGGAATTAAGGTTTACATTTTTTATTTTTAAAGTTTTATTTTTTGATAATAAAGTTAAAACTATAAAAAATGATGCTGAAGATATATCACCTGGTAATTTATAGTTAAATGGTTTTAATTCTTTTTGTCCGTTAATATTAAATATTTCATATTTTTTTTTCTTGACTATTTTTATTGGGATTTTAAAAATATTTTTAAACATTAACTCAGTATGGTTTCTAGAAGGTAAACATTTTAGTTTAGTCACTCCGTTAGATTTTAATGCAGCAATCATTACAGCTGATTTACATTGAGCTGAACCTAAATTCTCAGTAAATTTAATAGGTCTTGGAAATTTAGTACCTTTAATAAGTAAAGGAAGTTTACCTTTTTCACTTAAAAAAAAAGCTCCAAATTTTTTCAAGGGATTTATAATTCTTTTCATATCTCTCTTTTTAAGAGATTGATCGCCAGTGATTTTAATTTGATAATTTGAGTCAATTAATAATGAACATAGCAGTCTTGCTGTAGTTCCAGAATTTCCTGTATTCAGAGTAAGATTTTTTTTAAATTTTAGACCAAACAATCCTCTACCGAAAATTTCAGTCTTTTTTTTTTTAAAAATTGTTTTAATACCCAGTTTATTTACACAATTGATTGCATTTAAAACATCCTCAGATTTAAGTAAATTTGTAGCGGAGCATTTTCCTTTTGTTAAAGCAGATAATAGAACAAATCGGATACTTAAGGATTTGTCTCCTTCAACTTCGATGAATTTTTTTTTAAAATTCCCTATTTTTTTTTTGATTATAATATAGTTTTTCACTTAATAGATTAATTAAACTTAAAGTTCTCACCAAAATAGTATTTTGCAGCATTTTCATTTTTCATAAGTTGATTAGGAGTTCCTTCAGCCACAATTTTTGAGTTTGAGAGTATTACTGCTTTATCACAAACAACAAGAAGGTCTCTTGCTTGATGATCTGTGATTAGAATTGTAAGATTATACTCCGACTGTAATCTTATAATAATAGATTGTAACATTTGAATTGTCTGTGGATCTAATGCTGCCAATGGTTCATCCATTAATAATATTTCAGGATCACCTAATAAAGACATGCTTATGACCAAACGTCTTTTCATACCGCCACTCAAAAATTTTGCCTCAACTTTTCTTACAGCATCAAGTTCAAATTTTGAAATTAACTCTTCTATTTTTAATTTTCTATATTTTTGATCTTTGATTAATATTTCACCTATAGCATTCAAATTATCTTCTGTTGTTAAATCAGAAAAGTATCCTCCAATTTGAGGTACAAAAGAAATTTTAAATTTTTTTGTTCTTTGATATATTGGATATTCAGTTATATCCTCGTTATTTATAATGATATTACCAAAATTTGGTTTAAGCATACCGGTAATCAAGTTCATTAATGATGATTTACCAGCCCCATTGGGACCTAATAATCCTATTATTTGACCTTTAGAAATATCTAAAGAAATATTATCTAGAATTAAATGATTTTTTTTAAATGAAAGAGAAATCTTTTTTAGAGAAACTAATGGTTTACTATTCTTGATTTTTGTAATTCTGAATTTTTTAATAACTGACATATCTATTTCAACTCTGAATTAATCAATACTTTATTGTTTGAATTATGCATATATATTTTTAAATTTTTAGTTATTAGATCAATCTCTAATACATCAGCTTTCATCTCATATCCAGGCTTTTGAAATAAAATATTATTAGTCATTCGTAGTAGGTTTTGCTCTTTACTTAGATCATTTTGAGTATTTTCTTTTTCAACATCTAAAACCATATATAATTCATCGCCTGTAATTATTTCATTTTGTCTTACAATCTCTACATCCTTGATAAAGGTAGTTTCAAAAGTTTTTGTATTAAAGTTTGCGAAATTAGAAGTTAAGTGGATATTTTCTTTTTCTGTGTTATTAAAAATTATTCTACTTTTTACATTAGTTAAAAACATTAATTCTGGATCATCCAAATTAGCCTCCCCAAAGTCTGCCAAGATTTCATAAATATCACCGTTTATATTAGTTGCTCTATATTTAATATTTTCAATTAAATTTTTTTGGTTAGATATTGTGTTGTTATCAGAAAAGCTTTCTTCGATAATTTTATTTTTTTTTACAGTCGAGTCTTCCTTGTAATAATAACTGAAAATAAAAATTGATAAAATAATAAGCAATATTAATAAAATTATTTGAATTAAATATTTCTTTTTCATTAAAGTAATTAAAGAATACCAGAGCTAATTAAATCATGTACATGTATTATGCCTATAGTTTTTTTTCTATTTTTATCACTATGGACACATAAACTTGTAATTTTTTTTCTATTCATAACTTCTATTGCTTTCACAGCTAGCTCGTTTTTATTAATTGATATAGGGTTTTTAGTCATTATTGATTTTATTATTAAATCATTAATTTCAATATTCTTTTTTTGTATCGTTCTCTTAATATCTCCATCTGTAAAGATACCCTTTGTTTCTTTCTTTTTATTTCTGATAATTACCACACCTAGCTTTTTCGAATTAATAATTTTAATAGTTTTTTTCAGGGTTGAATTTTCATCAATAAAAGGAATCTTATTTTTTACAATCATGAGATCTTCAACAGTTTTTAACTTTTTTCCTAAGCTTCCAGATGGATGAAATTTTTTAAAATCTAATTTACTAAATTTTTTCTGATTCATTAATGCTATTGCAATAGCATCACCTATAGCTAATTGTGCAGTGGTGCTTGATGTAGGAACTATTCCGTGTCCAGACTCTTTCACTTCAGGTATTAATAATTTAATATTTGAACTTTTATATAATAAAGAATTTTTTTTTGACATAATGCCAACCAATTTAATTCTATTTCTATTTGCATATTGAATTATATTTTTTAATTCTTCAGTGTTTCCTGAATAGCTAATCAAAATTAATATATCTCTTTTTGAAATTGATCCTAAGTCACCGTGTGAACTATCACTTGCAGATATTGTAAATGAAGGAGTTCCAACTGATGATAATGTAGCAGAGATTTTTGATGCAATTAAACCACTTTTACCAACACCGCATAATATGATTTTTGATTGACATTTGCTTAAAACGTCAATCGCCTGATCAAAAGAATTGCCTATTGAACTTTTTAATTTCTTTAAAGCTTTAATTTGAAGTTCAATAACTTTTTTTCCAATTTTATTATATTTTTTTTTCATAATTAGTGTTCAAATGTAGAAAGTTTATAACCAGCTATTTCCATATCTACCAAAACAGGAATTACATCCATAGATTTTTTAAATAAATCAATTCTTTTTTCCCTCTCTAGCATGTCTATTAATTTTTTTCTAATTTCAAAAAGATATTCAGTATCTGAGGCAGCATATTTTATTTGTTTTTCCGAAAGATTTGGATTACCCCAATCACTCTGTTGCTCTTTTTTAGAAATATCTTTACCACATAACTCTTTAACAAGATCTTTATACCCATGAAAAGAACTTGCTGTCCTTGCAATTTTAGATGCTACTTTAGTACAAAAAATGTTTTTTGGTTGTACTTTCAAATGATATTTTAACCACAGTAAATCTTGTCTAGCATAATGCATTATAAATTGTGTATTTGTATTTGACAGAATTTTTACCAAATTTGGCGCATGATAAGTCTCTCTATTTAATTTTATTAAATAAAAGTTTTTTGACTCTAAACCTAATTGAACTAAAGTTAATGGATCTCTTCCTAGTACTAGTCCTAAAGCCTCATTGTCTAGTCCAATCAGTTTTTCATTTGATAAATCTAAATCTTTAGGTAAATCATTTTCAAAAACTTTGATATTATTCATATATTTATATATATAAAGACTAAACAATAATGTCTATTTTTTGGTAATTATTATGAAAAAAATATTAATTTTTGGTGGCACAGGCCAGGTAGGTACTCATCTAGTAAGATTGTTAACTAAAAATAACTATAGAGTTACTGTTGTTACAAGAAATATTCATAAAAAAGGCCACAAAATGAAAATTATGGGCAATGCTGGCTATATAAATTTAGTTGAAGCAAAGATTTTTGATGAAAAAAAAATAAGAAAACTTTTCAGTGATGCTGATATATGTATAAATTTAATTGGTATTTTATTCGAAAAAGGAGCTAATTCTTTTAAAAATATTCATACAGCCTTTCCATCCTTACTAGCAAAACTATGTAAAGAATATAAACTTCAGCATTTTATTCATTTGTCTGCATTAGGAGTAAATAAGGCTACAGACTCTGATTATGCTAAAAGCAAATTTAATGGTGAATTAGAAATTTTAAAAAATTTTCCTCGTGCTATAATTTTAAGACCCTCAATAATTTTTTCTAGATCAGATGGTTTTACAACTCTATTTATGACTTTATTAAATAATCTTCCTTTTTTTCCAATTTATTATAATGGAAAAACAAAGTTTATGCCAATACATTGCTCAGATTTAGTAGAGGTAATTTATTACACAGTTTCCAAAAATATTGATTTAAATATTATTGAATGTGTAGGTCCAGAAGTTTTAACATTTAAAGAAATTTTAGAGAAATTGTTAAAATCAATTAATAAAAAAAGAATTTTATTACCTTTGCCTTTATTTTTTGCTAATTTTTTAGCAAAAATTTTTGAATTAATGCCAAGTCCATTATTAACTCAAGATCAACTAAGATTGCTTAAATATGACAATATTTCATCAGGACAATATAAAACTAATTTTGATATAGGAGTTCCTAGTATAAGACCCTTCGATCAAGAGGTTGAGAAATATTCTTTTATGTGGAAAGAAGGAGGTCAATATTCTACTAAAAAATATAATTAATTAATAAATAATATTAATTATGCAGATTGTATCTTTTTTTTAATGATTTCAGGTATCTCGTCTTTTTCAGATATATCCTCTTTTTTACCCCGAGGTTGGTATGCATACAATAGATGTAATTTACAATAAGAAAAATCTTTTAGTGATGTTCTTCCACAAAAATAAAAATTTTTTTCATCAGGGTGCCCTATAGGCCATTTGCAGGAACTTTCATCTAATTCTTCTAGTTGCTTTGGATTTTCTGGCTCAAAATCTTTTTCAATTATTAAAGATTTAAACTTACTTCTTCTACCTTTTTTTAATCTTTCATTCTTAATATCTTGTGAATTCTCAAAATTTTGGTTGTTTGTTGCAGTTCTAGTTTTTATTTTTGCAGATAAATTTAATCTATGTGCTTTCCCAATTACAGCATTTCTGCTAATACCACCTATAATTTCAGCAATTTGGCTTGCTGTGTTTCCTTTACCCCACAATTCTTTAAGTTTGTTAACTTTTTCATCAGTCCAACTCATAAATTATCTATATAATGTGTAAGTTTAATTTATAAATACTATATAAAGGTATCTTAGTTAAATTGGTAAGGAATTTTACAAGTTATGCACATTGAATAATTATTTATCGAAAGTATTCAATCCATACTTGTATCTATAAATATTAATTATAAAAAGTTTATGAAATGCGTTATTTAGCAAAAAATTATAATAGAAAAAAAATCTCTTTTAAGTATGGAAAAGGAAGTTATCTTTATTCTACAAATAATAAAAAATATTTAGATTTTGTTCAAGGTATAGCAGTAAATTCTTTAGGTCATGCTCATCCAAAATTAATTAGAGCAATTGAAAATCAGTCAAAAAAACTTTGGCATGTCTCTAACGCTTTTCAAATTCCCGAGGGAGAAAAATTAGCTAAAAAGTTATGCCAAAAAACTTTTGCAGATTATGTAATGTTTCAAAATAGTGGTGCTGAAGCTACAGAAGCTGCAATTAAAGTAGCTCGAAGATATTTCTATTCAATTGGAAAACCTAACAAAAATAGAGTTTTATGTATAAAAAATTCTTTTCATGGAAGAACAATAGCTGCCATTTTTGCAAGTGGATCAAATAAAATGACAGAAGGGTTCGGACCTAAGGTTCCAGGATTTGATCATATTGAATTTAGAGATAAAAAGCCAAGATTTTTAAATTTAAGAAAAAAAATTAAAAAAGATACTGCTGCAATTATGGTGGAAACTATTATGGGTGAGGGTGGTATTAAGCCTATACCAGATAAATGTCTCAAGTATTTAAGAAAAATTTGTAATCAAAAAAAAATATTACTAATTTTAGATGAAGTTCAATGCGGAATAGGTAGGAGTGGTGATTTTTTTGCATTTGAACAGTCTAAAGTCCTTGCGGATATTGTGCCTATAGCGAAAGGAATTGGAGGAGGTTTTCCAATAGGTGCAGTTTTAATGAATAAAAAAGTTGCATCTGGCATGACCCCCGGTACTCATGGATCAACTTTTGGAGGCAATCCACTAGCTATGGCAGTTGGAAATACAGTCATGGATATAGTTTCTAGTAAGAAGTTTTTAAATAATGTTAAAAAGTTATCAAAATATTTTCTTTCAAATTTAAATTTACTTAAAGAAAAATATCCAAAAGTTATTAAAGAAATTAGAGGCAGAGGTTTATTAATTGGAATTCAAATTTATAAAGATCAATCTAAGTTTATAAAGAAATTAATGGATAATAAGTTATTAACTATACGTGCTGCCGAAAATGTTGTTCGAGTACTACCTCCATTGAATGTTAAAAAAAAAGAATTAGACCAAGCTTTAAAAATTATAGATAAAGTTTGTACAAACTTTAAATAAGATGAAACATTTTATTAATTTGAAAGATATTCCTGCCAAAGATTTAAGAAAAATTTTAATAGAGGCTAAAAGACGAAAGAATAAACGAAAGAAACTAAATAATCTTGATTTTGATAAAGATGCACCTTTGAAGGGCAAATTATTAATACAAATGTTTGAAAAATCAAGTTTAAGAACTCGATTATCTTTTTTTTTAGCTATTTCTCAACTCGGCGGAAAGACTTTAACGCTAAGACGAGATGAACTACATTTATCTAATGGAGGCGAGAGCATTAAGGATACTGCTAAAATATTGTCAAATTTTGGTGATGCTTTCATGTTAAGGACAGACAGTGATGAAAAGTTTGAGGAATTTAAAAAGCATTTATCAATTCCGATTATCAATGGATTAAGTCCATCTTCTCATCCTACACAAATTTTATCAGATGTTTATACTGTTGAAGAAATTAAAAAAAAACCAATATCTAAATTGAATATCGCTTGGGTTGGAGACTCAAATAATGTTTTGAATTCTTTGATTGCTGCCTCAATTAAATTTGTTTTTAACTTAAAAGTTGGTTGTCCAAAAAAATATCAACCTAATCAGAATATAATGAACTATATTAAAAAAAATAAAGGTAAAATTTCTATTTACAATGACCCAAAAAAAGCAGTTCAAGGAGCAGATGTTATTTTTTCAGACAAAGTAATATCAATGAATGATAAAGTTAATAAAAAAAAGAAATTAGATTATTTTAGAAATTTTAGAATTAACAAAAAATTGATGAGATTTGCTAAGAAAGATTGTATTTTTCTACATTGTTTACCCAGAGGACCTGAGGTAGATGAAAAAGTTTTTTTAAGTAAACATTCAAAGGTTTGGCAACAAGCTCTTAATAGAATTCATGTACAAAAATCTATTTTGCTCTATTGTTTTGGAAAATTAAGGTAGTGGTAAAGGATTATCAGAGTTTTGATTTAAATACTTAATCACAGAAGCTCTATCTTTTTCCTTTCTTAATCCAGCAAAAGCCATTTTAGTACCCTTAATCCACTTAGCAGGTTTAATCAAATAACCATTTAATTCTTCAAATGTCCATTCTTTACCATATTCAGAAAGTGCTTTAGAATATTTATAATCATCGATGGCTCCAATTTTTCTACCAACAACATTATAAAGCGCAGGACCAATATTATTTTTGCCCCCTTTAACAATTGAATGACAAGCAGAACATTTTTTAAAAATTTTTTCTCCTGTAGCAATATCTCCCATCGCCATTATAGTAGCTATATCAATTTTTTCTTCAGAGGTCTCAGCAGTTGAAGCAATATTTGATGCAACTACTTGCTCTACTTCAACGACATAGCCTGGTGTTTTAGGTTTTTCCACGTGAAAAATTATATTCGAAAGCTTTCCTATACCAATAATAAGAAGGGCAACCAACAATACTGCAGCTATTATTTTATTTAATTCAAAAGAATCCATTTTATAAAATTTTGTTTTGAACGTATAACATTATAAATAAAAAATTGCTTATATATTTTGATGTACAATTTTGCCTCTGTTGTATGAAAAAGTTAAATGAAAAGACCAATGAAAACATTAATAATAATTCCCTCTAGATTGTCAGCCACAAGATTGCCAGGAAAACCATTGTTAAAAATTAATGGTTTATCGATAATTTCTCATGTTTTTAAGAAAGCAGAAGAAGCAAATATTGGTGAAGTATTAGTTGCTACAGAAGATCAAGAGATACTTGATGATGTAAAACAAAATGGTGGTCAAGCAATTTTGACTAAAAAATCTCATAAAACAGGAACAGACAGAATTTATGAAGCTCTTCAAATAATTGGTAGTTCAAATATAGATTTAATAATGAATCTACAAGGAGATGAACCTTTGATAGATATTAAAGATATTAAACATTTAAATAACTTAATGATGAAAAATAATTCACAATTAGGAACTTTAGCCTCAAAAATATCAAATAAAAAGTTATATCAAGATCAAAATGTAGTTAAAGTAATTACAAAAGAAACTTTAGAAAAATCAAATTTTCCAGAAGCTTTAAATTTTATTAGAAATATTAACAATCATAATAAGAATATTTATCATCATTTGGGTATTTATTGTTATAAAATAGAAACACTAAAAAAATTTGTCTCCTTCAAACAATCAATTAATGAAATTAAAAATAAATTAGAACAATTACGAGCTTTAGATAATAAAATTAAAATAAATGTAGCCCAAGCAAAATATCCTTCAATTGGAGTTGATACTGAAGAGGATTTGGTAGCTATTAAAAAGATTATGGAATATAAATCGTGATGGGTAAAATATATTTTCAAGGAACATTTGGAGCTTACTCACATCTTGCAGCCCTATCAGTTGACTCAAAAGCTGAAGTTGTACCATGTAAAACTTTTGATGAATGTTTTTCAAAAGCTCTAAAGGATTCAAATTCAAAAATTATAATTCCTGAATCGAACAGAATTACAGGCAATATAGGAATAGAATATTTGATATTTAAATATAGGCTAAATATTTATTCAGAATATTTTCAAAAAATTGAACATAATCTTCTAGCATTACCTGGTACAAAGATTTCTGATATAAAGGATGTATATTCACATTCACAAGCTTTATCTCAATGTTCAAAATTTATTAAATCAAATAATCTAACCGAGCATGTAAGGGCAGATACAGCCGGATCTGCTGAAATGGTCTCAAAAAGTAAAGATAAAAAAAAATCTGCAATAGCGTCTTCATTAAGTGCAGAAACTTATGGTTTGGAAATTATTAAAAAAAATATCGAGAATGAGAAAGGTAATCTTACAAGATTTTTAATAATGGGAAAAGATATATACCAGCCTGAGTTTGGCAATAAAAATTACATAACATCTTTTTTATTTAAACTTAAAAGTAAACCAGCTGCCTTGTATCAATCGTTAGGTGGATTTGCTATTAATGGAGTAAATTTAACTAAACTACAAAGCTATCCAGAAAAAAATTCTTTTGATTCATATTTTTTTCTTTGTGATTTAGACGGTCATATTGAAGATAGTAAAGTCCAAAGATCTTTAGAGTCTTTAGAATTGCATTGTATGGATTTTCACGTTCTAGGTGTTTTTGAGGCCGACAAAATAAGAGAAAAATAAATTTTAATCTTTTGTTGTAGATTAGAAATCATTACTGCTATAATAGTTCTTGGAGGCTAGAGGTGGGTGCTGCTTAAACCCGATCAGATCTTAACGGAAGCAGTCGTAGAGACAGTTATTCAGGTTCTAGTCTCCTAAGGAAAAAAAATGAATAAAAATTCAAAAGTTCTAGCGTTAAAATATAGGCCATCAAATTTTGAAGAGCTTATTGGTCAGGATTTAGTAGCAGAAACTATTATTAACTCTATTAAATCTAATAAAGTTCCAAATGCATTCCTATTTACTGGGATACGAGGTGTTGGTAAAACAACAATAGCAAGAATAGTTGCCAAATCGTTAAATTGTTTAAATGGAACAGAAAATCAATGCAAAGATAAATGTGTTAATTGTGAGTCAATTTCCAATTCTAACCATATAGATGTTTTAGAAATGGATGCAGCCAGTAAAACAGGAGTTGACGATGTTAGAGACTTGATTGAATTTTCTAGATATGGACCAACATCATCTAAATACAAGATATTCATAATTGATGAAGTGCATATGTTAAGTAAGCAAGCATTTAATGCGCTATTAAAAACATTAGAAGAACCACCACAGTATTTAAAATTTATTTTTGCAACTACAGAAATTAAAAAGATTCCTGTAACGGTTGTTTCAAGATGTCAAAGATTTGATCTTTCACGAATTAAATCCTCAGAGTTATTCCAATTTTTAAAAAAAATTATAAAAAAAGAAAATGGAAGAGTTTCAGATGATGCTCTCAAATTAATTGTAAAATTATCAGAAGGCTCTGTAAGAGATGCACTTTCATTATTAGATAGAGCTTTGTTAACATTGGATAAAGATAATGAATTTGATTTAATCTCTGCAAAAAAAATTTTTGGTTATTTTGAGAAATCACAATTAATTGAAATATTTGAATTAATTTTACAAGGTAAAGAAAAACAGGTAATAGAAATTTATAGAAAAATTTACGACCAAGGTATAGAGCCAAAAGTTTTTATAAATGATTTTTTAGAACTGATTTATTATTTTAAAAATATAAATTCTTTGACACTAGAAAGTACAAATTTTTCTCTTAATGATGAGGAATTTTCTAAAATAAAAGAAATATCTAAGTATGTTGATAATGAAGTACTAATACTTTTTTGGCAATTTACGATCAAAACATTAGAGGAATTGGATATCGTATCTAATCAAAGTTTTTCTATAGAAATGTATTTGATGAGATTAATGTATCTAACATCTTCAAAAGATAAAAATGATGATTTAAAAAAAAAAGATTTTTCATTTCCAGTTGAAAAAAACTCAGATAATAAAGAAGATACGCTTAATTTCAAAACAGATGCAATAAATCAAATAAAGAACATAACTCAAGAAAAAAAAACAAAACCTCAACTAGAAACAATAATTAAAATTGAGGGAAAAAACCAGATCAACTCATTTAAAAATCTTTTAGAAATTTGTTCTGAAAAAAAAGAAATAAAATTAAAATATGAACTTGAAAATAATGTTAATCTTGTAAATTTTGAGAAAAACAGAATTGAAATTTCATTTAATGATAATCTTGATAAAAATTTTGTAAAAGATTTATCTTTGAAACTTTTTGAATGGACTAATGAAAGATGGATTATTACTTTTAGTAAAACAAAAGGTGAGGTGTCAATTAAAACTAAAGAAAAAGAAAAAAAAATTGAATTAATAAAAAATATAAAAAATTTAAGAATTTACAAAGAAGTATTAAAAAAATTTCCAGATGCAAACTTAATTGATGTAGTTACAAAAACGAATAATGAGGAATAGATGACTGATTTTTCAAAAATTTTGGATAAAGCAAAAGAGCTTGAGGCAAAAATGAAAGAAAGTCATGAAAAGATAAAGCAAATAAGAGTTGAAGGTGTTTCAGGTTCTAATTCTGTAAAAGTAATTTTAGATGGAGAAGGAGAGATGCAAAAAATTGAAATTTCAAACGAAATTTTAAAAGAAGATAAAATGGTTATTGAAGATTTAATTATAGCTGCTCACAATAATGCAAAAGCTAAATTAAAATCTATAACTACAGAAGAAATTTCAAAAGCAGCTGGTGGTTTTGGAATCCCAGGATTTAAGTGGCCTTTATAAAAAATGCAAAATATTAATGAGATTAATGAACTAATTAAATTAATATCAAAACTTCCGGGTCTTGGTCCAAAATCAGCAAAACGTATTGTTTTAAAACTGATAAATAATAGAGACGAACTTGTAAAACCTATGGCCAATACCCTGGCACAAGTTTACAAAAATGTTACTAGATGTAATTCATGTGGTTCCCTAAAATCAAATTCTACAGGATGTTTAAATTGTGAAAATATGAGAGAAAAATTTAATAAAATTTGTGTTGTTGAAGATATTGCTGATCAGTGGTCAATTGAAAATTCAAATATATTTAAAGGATATTTTCATATTTTAGGGGGAACAATTTCGTCAGCGGGTCAAAGAATAGAAGATTTGTTGATTAATTCTTTAGTTGAAAGAGTTAAAAAAGATAAAATTGAAGAAGTAATATTAGCAACTAGTGCGACTGTAGAAGGTCAAACCACTGCATATTATATCCAGGATAGTTTAAAAAATTTAAATATAAAAATTACTAAACTCGCACAAGGCTTGCCAGTGGGTGGAGAAATTGAAAATTTAGATGATGGAACTTTAATTTCTGCGTTTAAAAATAGATCAAAATTAAACTCTAGTTCAGATTAATTTTTTTTTCTATTCTATTAAGGTGCAGGAGTGGTTCTGTATAACCAGAGGGCTGATCTTTTCCTTTAAAAATTAAATCACAAGCCGCTTTGAATGCTAGAGAATTATCGAAATCAATACTCATTTTGACATAATTTTTATCTTCAGCGTTTTGTTTGTCTACAACTATTGCCATTTTTTTCATGATTTCCCTAACTTGAATTTTAGTTGTAATTCCATGATGTATCCAGTTTGCAATATGCTGAGAGGATATTCTCAATGTAGCTCTATCTTCCATAAGTCCAACATTATTTATATCTGGTACCTTGGAACAACCCACACCTTGATCTATCCATCTTACTACGTAGCCTAAAATGGTTTGAGCAGAATTAGCAATTTCTGAATTAATATCTTCCACTGACCAATTAGGTCTATCTGCAACAGGAATTGTTAAAAGATCATCTAATTTTGCTTTTTTTCGATTTAAAATTTTTTCTTGTTCATTAAAAATATCTATTTGGTGATAGTGTAAAGAATGTAAAGAAGCTGCAGTGGGTGAAGGTACCCAAGCACAATTTGCTCCAGATTTTAAATGTCCGATTTTTTCTAACATCATTTGTTTCATCATATCAGGAGCAGCCCACATACCTTTACCAATCTGTGCTTTACCTGAAAAACCACAAGCTAAACCTATGTCTACATTATTATTCTCATACGCAGAAATCCATTTTGAAGATTTCATATCCCCTTTTTTAATCATCGGTCCTGCTTCCATTGAGGTGTGCATTTCATCACCAGTACGATCTAGAAAGCCAGTATTGATAAAAAAAACTCTATTTTTGAGTGTTCTAATACACTCTTTTAAATTTGCAGAAGTTCTTCTTTCTTCATCCATAATACCAATTTTACATGTAAATTTTGGTAAACTTAATGTTTCCTCCACTTTTGTGAAAATTAAATCAGTAAAAGCTGTTTCTTCGGGTCCATGCATTTTAGGTTTTACAATATAAATTGATCCTTTTCTTGAATTTTTTTTTCTTTTTAAATCATGGAGAGCGGCCGCACTTGTAATGAATGCATCCATAATTCCTTCTGGTATTTCACTATCGTCTTTTAAAAGAATAGAAGAGTTTGTCATAAGATGTCCAACATTTCTTATTAAAAGCAAACTTCTTCCATGCAATTTTAAACCTTGTCCTTCTTTTGAAATATAACTTCGATCAGGATTTAATTTTCTTTCTAAAATTTTTCCTTTTTTTTCAAACTGTACTTTAAGATCACCCTTCATTAACCCAAGCCAATTTTTATAGCACGTAACTTTATCTTCAGCATCAACTGCAGCAACACTATCTTCATTATCACAAATAGTTGAAATAGCTGATTCAGCAATCACGTCGCTAATGCCTGCAATATCATGGGCAGCACTAAAAGCTCTTGGGTTAATTATAATTTCAAAATGAAGTTTATTATTTTTAAGTATTACTGCCTCAGGTTTATTAGCATCTCCTCTATGACCTATAAATTTTTCTTTATCTTTTAATTTATATTCATAATCATCTTTCAAAATTATTAGATCCTTTTCAAAAATTTTTAATCCTGCTATATTTTTCCAACTTGTTCCATCAATAGGAATATATTTGTCAAAAAATTCTCTTACATATTTTATTACCTCTTGGCCACGATTTGGGTCATATCTTTCACTACCTCCTTCTTCTGACTCAATTATATCTGTCCCATACAAGCTATCGTATAGACTTACCCAACGAGCATTAGCTGCATTTAGAGTGTATCTCGCATTCATTATTGGAACAACTAATTGCGGTCCAGCAATTTTTGTTATTTCATCATCTACATTATTTGTTTCAATTTTAAAATCAGGACCTTCATCTCTTAAATATCCAATTTCTTTAAGGAAATTTTTATATTCATTCAAATTATTTTTGTTATCTCTATTTTTTATATGCCAGTCATTTATTTTTTTTTGTAAATTTTCTCTTATTTTTAACAATTCTTTATTTTTTGGAGCAAGTTCATGGACAGATTTATCAAATCCTAACCAAAATTTTTCTGGAGATATATCAGTATTTTCTAACAACTCTTTATTAACAAATGTCAGTAAATCATTTGAAACTTTTAAGTTATGAACTTTTACATAATTAGTTTTCATTTGATCTTTTCTAAAACTCTAATAAAATGAAGTCAAATAATTAATAGTAGCATTGACATTTTGTTGTCATTTTTCATAATTAGTTAGTTAGTTATATTGAATGAAAAATTATCTAAATTTTGAAACAGAAATAAAAGATCTTGAGAATGAATTAGAAAAACTCAAAGACCCTTTTAATGAAAGTGGCCTTTCTGAGGTTGATACACAAAAAATTGCCAAAATTCAAAATGAACTAGATGATAAACTGAAATCCATTTATTCTAACCTTGATCCTTGGCAGACTACAATGGTTGCGAGGCATGAAGATAGACCTAAGTCGAAATTTTTTATAGATAGTTTATTTGAGGATTTTATTTCCCTTTCGGGTGACAGACACTATGGTGAAGATAAATCAGTTATATCTGGTTTTGCAAAATTTAATGGAAATTCTGTTTTGGTTATAGGTCAAGAAAAAGGAGATGATTTAGATAGTAGAATTAAACGAAATTTTGGAATGATGCGGCCTGAAGGATATAGAAAAACTATACGTTTAATGAAACTTGCTGAGAAATTTAACATTCCTATCATTTCATTTATAGATACTCCTGGTGCCTATCCAGGTGTGGGAGCTGAAGAAAGAGGACAAGCAGAGGCTATCGCTAGGTCAATTGAGTGTTGTATGGAATTGAAAGTTCCCACATTATCAGTAATAATTGGTGAAGGAGGATCAGGAGGTGCGATAGCATTAGCCTCTTCAAGCAAAGTAATAATGTTTGAGAATGCTATTTATTCAGTTATATCACCAGAAGGATGTGCAACAATTTTATGGAGAGATCCAAAAAAAATGCTTGATGCAGCAAAGGCAATGAAACTTTCAGCAAAAGATTTACTAGATTTAGATATAATTGATGAGGTAATTCCAGAACCAATTGGGGGCGCACATAGAGATAAAGATCAAATGCTTTTTAACGTAAGAGAAACTCTAAGTAAGAATTTAGAAAAATTTGCGAATATGTCATCTGAAGAAATTTATAGTGATAGAAAAAGTAAATTTTTAAAAATTGGTAGAAAAAAAGGATTTATCGACAACTTAGAAGATTTAAGTTCTACAAAATCAAAAATGAACACTTTAAATCAAGTTATAAAACTTAATAAAGTTACTATTTCAATCATCTCAATATCTTTGATATTCTTAATATCATTATTTTTTATATTATAGAGCCCCACAACAATATTTATATTTTTTTCCAGAACCACAAAAACATGGTTCATTTCTTCTCATTTTTTTTCCAGTATTTTTTTTTTCAATTTCAATATCTTTTATTTTTTCAATTGGTTTTTCAACAATTTTAAGATTCATTAAAATAGTTATAAAATCTATTTTGAGTTTTTCTAATAAATTTTCAAATAATTCAAAAGCTTCTTTTTTATACTCTATAAGAGGGTCTCTTTGTCCATACGATCTAAGACCAATCACTTGTCTGAGTTGTTCTAAATATTGGATATGTGATTTCCAATTTAAATCTAATGTTTGTAAAAAAATTCTTTTTTCTACTTCTTTTGATTGCTCGTCACCTAAAAATTTTATTCTTTCATTTCTGTTATAATTGAATAATTCAATAATTTTATTTTTAAATTCACTATTATCTAATGAACAAATATCAAAAAATTTTTTATCATCTACAGATTTACCCAAAATAGATCTGACTTTATTGGAAAATTCATTATTATTTAGGTTAGATGAGTTTTGATTTTTAGTTTTAATGATATTATCTAAGATTTCCTCTAAAAAATTGTTTGAATAATTAAAAATTTTATCACTGTTCATTGCATCTTTTCTTTGAGAAAAAATTACATGTCTTTGATCGTTAAGCACATTATCAAATTTAATTAAAGTTTTTCTAATATCAAAATTTCTTGCTTCAACTTTTTGTTGGGCTCTTTCTAAAGCTTTGTTGATCCATGGATGATCTATACTTTCTCCATCTTTTAAACCAAGTTTTTCTAACATATTGTTCATAGTTTCTGATCCAAAAATTCTCATCAAATCATCTTCAAGACTTACGTAAAATATTGAAGAGCCCTCGTCACCTTGTCTTCCAGATCTACCTCTCGCTTGATTATCCACTCTTCTAGACTCCATTCTTTCAGTGCCTAATACAAAAAGTCCTCCAAGAGATTTAATTTTATTTTTATTTTGAGTGAGTGTCTCATCATCAATAGACCCCTTTTTTCCACCAAGTTGAATATCCACACCTCTTCCTGAGATACTTGTTGTAATAATTACAGAATTTTCTTTACCAGCATTAGCAATGATTTCGGCCTCATTTTCATGATTTTTTGCATTTAAGACCAGATGTTTAATATTCTTTTTTGATAATAGTTTTGAATAAATTTCTGATTTATTTACGCTAGATGTAAAAATTAATAGTGGCTGTCCTGAATTATTAAGTTCAGCTATTTTATTCACTATTGCATTATTTTTTTCGATTTCAGTTCTAAAAATTTGATCATTGTAATCTTTTCTTACCATTTTTTTGTTGGTTGGAATACTTACAACAGGCAAGTTATATATTTCAAAAAATTCTTCAGACTCTGTTACAGCAGTACCTGTGCAACCACAAATTTTTTTATAAAGTTTGAAGTAATTTTGATATGTAATGGACGCCAATGTTTGATTTTCAGCTTGAATTTCAATTTTTTCTTTAGCTTCTAAAGCTTGGTGGAGGCCATCTCCAAATCTTCTTCCCTCTAAAATTCTTCCAGTTAATTCATCAATGATTTTAAGAGAATTATCTTTTATAATATAATCCTTACCTTTTTGAAATAAATGATTTGCCCGTAAAGCTTGATTGACGAAATGAACTAAATTTATATTTTCTGGATCATAAAAATTGTTATTTTTAAGCAAACCAACATTTGAAAATATTTTTTCAACATTATTTATTCCCTCATTGGTTAAAAGAATATTTTTATCTTTTTCATCAATTTCATAATCCTCTTTTTTCAATTGTTTTATCAATTTATCAATTGCTAAATATTGATCAGTTTTATCCTCAGATGCACCAGATATTACCAATGGAGTTCTAGCCTCATCTATCAAACAAGAATCTATTTCGTCAACAATTGAAAAAAAATGATCTCTTTGAACCATTTCATCTTTTGAAAATTTCATGTTATCTCTTAGATAGTCAAAACCAAGTTCACTATTAGTTGCATATGTAATATCACAGTTGTAATTTTTTCTTCTTTCATAATCATTTTGGTCATTATTTATGAAACCAGAAGTTATTCCTAAGAAATTATATATTTCACCCATCTCAATCGAGTCTCTTTTCGCTAAATAATCGTTTACTGTAACTATGTGTACACCCTTTTCTTGAAGTGAGTTTAAATAAGCTGCCAATACTATTGTTAATGTTTTACCTTCACCTGTTTTCATTTCAGCAATTTTTGCTTCATGTAAAACAATTCCACCAATTATTTGCACATCATAATGACGCTCATTTCTGGTTCTTTTTGATGCCTCTCGAACTAAAGCAAAAGCTTCAGGCATCACATCATCTAAAGTTTTTCCATTTTTTATTTTTTTTTTTAATTCAACAGTTTTTGTGGGAAAATCTGTGTCTTTTAATTTCTTTGTTTCTTCTTCTAATGAATTAATTTTTGAAACAATTTTAGCGATCCTATCTAACTCTTTCTGATTCTTTGATTTTATCAGTTTAGTAATAAAGTTTAGTGGATTTAGCATTAAATTTTTTGATTTATTATTTACTTATAACCTTTAATATAATTATTAAATAATTTTTTTAAATACTATGGGCATAAATTTAAGTAATTTTTTATCATCTAAATCAAACAATAGAAGAATGGGTGATTTTCAGGATTTAGACCATATTGATGGAGTTTCAATCTCGAGTGTAAGTGCTAATTTATATAATGACACTAGAGACGATTTAGTAATGTTTTACTTTAGAGAGGGTGCAAATTATGCATCAGTCTACACTCAATCAAAAATAGTGTCTGAAAATATTAAATGGAATTTAAATCAAAAAAATAAAAAGATATTTTCTCTGATCGTAAATGCCAGAAATGCCAATTGTTTTACAGGTAAGCAAGGTTATAAAAGTTTAGAAAGAATAGCGGAGGTTGTCTCTGAAAGATTATCTGAAAAACAAAAAGATGATGAAGATATTCCTAAAAAAATAAAGACCAAAGATATTATTTTTGGTTGTACCGGTACAATAGGAGAAGTTTTTCCAGAAACAAAAATTAAGAATAAAATACCTGAATTAGTATCTAAAATTAAATACACTCAAAATAAGTATATTTGGATGAAAGCAGCACTTGGAATAATGACAACTGATACACAGCCAAAAATGGCAATGGAAGAATGTCAGATTGGAAGTAGTAAGATTAAAATTTTTGGATTAGCAAAAGGTTCTGGAATGATCCAGCCAAATATGGGAACAACTTTAGGATATATCTTCACTGACGCTGATTTACCAAATAATTTATTAAAAAAACTTTTAAAAAAAAATATTTCTACAACGTTTAATGCAATTAGTTGTGATGGTGACACAAGTACTAATGATATGGTCACAATTTTTTCTACTGGAAAATCAAAACATGCAAAAGTAAGAAATATAAATGATGAAAAAATCAAAGAATTTGATGATGCATTAAATAAAGTTTTATTGAATTTAGCAAAAAGAGTGGTTGCCGATGGGGAGGGTGCATCAAAATTTATTTGTATAAATGTTTTAAATTGCAGAACAGAGATTGATGGAAAAAAAATTGCTCTATCGATTGCTAATTCTCCATTAGTAAAAACAGCAATAGCTGGAGAAGACCCAAACTGGGGAAGAATTATAATGGCGATAGGAAAAGCTGGTATAGCAATAAATTTTGAAAAATTAACAATTAAATTTGGCAATATAATTATTATTCAAAATGGAAAATTAAACGTTAATTATAATGAGTTTGATGCATCCGAGTATATGAAACATGATACTATTGAAATAAATGTAGATATATCAAAAGGTTCAAAAAATTTTACAGTTTATACAATGGACTTTACAAAAAAATACATTGAAATTAATGCTGATTATAGAAGCTAAGAAACAATCTTGAATTAAAAAAATTGATATTTAAATATTAATCATGATCAAATATAAGTTAATCTGTAAAGACTGTGAATTTTGCTTTGATAGCTGGTTCGCTTCTTCTCAAGAATTTGAGAAATTGAAAAAAAAAAGATTTCTAAATTGTCATAAATGTAATTCAAAAAAAATTCAGAAAACTTTGATGGCTCCAAAATTAATGAATTCATTTTCTTTGAAAAAAACTGATACTGATATTATTAGATATAAAGAATTTAATAAAAAAATAAAAGAATATCAAAACTTTATAAAAAAAAATTTTGATTACGTTGGAAAAAATTTTGCTTACGAGGCAAGATCAATTCACTATGATAATAAAAAAAAAACAAAAGGTATTTACGGTATAGCTTCAAAAGATGAGATAAAGGAACTTAAAGAAGAGGGTATTGAAGCTTCAACAATACCATGGGTAGAAGATAAAAAAAATTAATCTTTAATAAATTTTCCTATATAATTTACTGATTTATCTGAACTAATTTTCCATTCATTACTTAAAATATTTAATTTTAATCCATCTAAGGCATCAACTTTGAGATTATTTTTTGCTAAAATAGAAATTAAGTCTTCTGGTTTTACAAATTTTTCCCAATCATGAGTTCCTATCGGAAGCCAACGTAAAAAATATTCAGCTCCAATTATTGCAAATAAATATGATTTCAAAGTTTTATTTAAAGTAGCAACAAACATAATTCCATTTTTTTTTAAAAGCTTTGAACATGTTGCAAGAAAAAACTCAACATTATCTACATGTTCTACAATTTCCATATTAAGTATTACATCAAATTTATGATATTCTTTTAAGTTTTCTGGAGAGGCACATTTATAATCAATCTTAAGGTCATTTTTTTTTGCATGAAGTTTTGCAATCTCTATGTTTCTTTTTGAGGCATCTATACCAGTAATATTTGCACCCAATCTTTTCATCGGCTCAGTTAAAAGACCACCACCACATCCAATATCTAAAATTTTAACTTTTTCTAAAGGTTTTTTTTTATTTTTTAGTTTTAAAGTTTCAACTATATTATCTTTTATGTATGAAATTCTAATCGGATTAAATTTGTGTAAAGGTTTAAACTTTCCTTGTGGATCCCACCATTCTTCAGCTATTTTAGAAAATTTTTCTATTTCTTCTTTATTAATTGTGTTACTTTTCATAAGTAAGTTGACTTTATATTTAAGATGTATTTTATCAACAAATTTTAATTTATAAAAAAAAATATTATCATGAAAATTGTAGTATTAAAGTTTGGCGGTACTTCAGTCGGAACAATTGAGAAAATCAAAAATGTTGCGGATATAATCTGTATATATCTTAAAAAAAGATACAAAGTGATTGTCGTCTCATCTGCAATGAGTGGTGTGACAAATGAACTTATAAATAAATCTGAAAAAATTAGCAGAAATTTTTCTGAGGCAGAGTATGATGTGCTAGTCTCGTCTGGAGAGCAAATAGCTTGTTCCTTACTTGCTGGAAGATTAATTCATAAAGGTTATAAATCTAGATCTTGGTTATCTTGGCAAATTCCAATAATTACAAAGGGTCCTTATAAAAATTCAAGAATTAATCAAATCAATAAAAACAGAATTATAAAATTTTTAAAAGAAGGTGGCATTCCAATTATCTCTGGTTTCCAAGGCATTAATGATCAAAATAGAATTACAACCATTGGACGTGGTGGATCTGACGCAAGTGCAATTATGATAGCAAAATTTTTTAGAGCAAAAAGATGTATAATTTATACTGATGTTGAGGGTGTTTACACTACAGATCCAAATAAATTAAACAAAGCTAAGAAAATTAAAGTGATATCTTATGAAGAAATGTTAGAAATGGCTTCATTAGGTGCTAAAGTTATGCAACCTGTATCAATACAAGATGCGAGACTAAACAGAATAGATATTGAGGTAAAATCATCTTTTATCAAAAAACCAGGAACATTAATTACTAAAAGGTCTAATATAATTAATAATAAAATTGTTACTGGAATCTCTTCTACTCAGAATGACTCAAAAGTATCTCTTATTGGTGTTAAAGATAAACCCGGGGTTGCAGCTGCTATTTTTAAGCCACTCTCAAGAAATTCAATAAACGTTGATATGGTTGTTCAAAATATTTCTGCAAATGGTAAAGAAACAGATTTAACATTTACGATTAAAACAGAGGATTTAAAAAAAACGAAAAAGATTATTGAGTCAAACAGAAATATTAATTTTAGAAAATTATTATTAAAAAGGAATGTTTCAAAAATTTCTGTAATTGGTGTTGGGATGATTACAACTCCAGGTGTAACTTTTAGAATGTTCCAAACTTTGGCAAATAAAAAGATTAATATTCAAGTGATTTCAACATCAGAAATAAAAATTTCAGTTTTAATTGACAAAAAAAATACAAAAAAAGCATTGATCGCATTACACAAAGAGTTCAAATTAGAAAGTTAAATGAGTATTAGACCTTTTAGAGATATTAAGAGAAGAAAGACAAAAGAAATCAATGTGGGTAAAGTGAAAGTAGGTGGAAATAATCCTATTTCAGTACAATCAATGACTAATACCCTAACTACAGACTTAAAAGCAACAATAAAACAGATAAATGAAATTCACAGTGAAGGAGCTGATATAGTAAGAGTTTCATGTCCAGATGAATCTTCATCTAAGTCTTTAAAAGAAATTATCAAACATGTAGATGTACCAATAGTTGCAGATATACATTTTCACTATAAAAGAGCGATTGAAGCTGCTGAAAGTGGAGCAAGCTGTTTAAGAATTAACCCGGGAAATATCGGTAGTAAAGAAAAGATTAAAGAAGTTATAAAGGCTGCAAAAGATAATAATTGTTCAATTAGGGTTGGTGTAAATGCAGGATCTCTAGAAAAAGATATTTTAGAAAAGTTTAAGGAACCTTGTCCAGAGGCATTAGTTGAAAGTGCACTTAGAAATATAAAAATATTAGAAGATGAAGATTTTGAGAACTTAAAAATAAGTGTAAAATCTTCAGATGTCTTTTTATCTATTGAAGCTTACCGCCAGTTATCAAAGGTTTCTGATTATCCACTCCATTTAGGTATTACAGAGGCCGGTGGCTTTATTTCTGGTAGTGTAAAATCTTCAATAGGGCTAGGGTCATTGCTTTTAGATGGAATAGGAGACACTATTAGAATTTCTTTATCAGATGACCCAGTTAAAGAGGTTAAAATTGGAAATGAGATACTTAAATCTCTAAATCTAAGAGAAAGAGGAGTAAGGATAATCTCATGTCCATCTTGTGCAAGACAAGGTTTTCAAGTGATTGAAACTGTTAAATTATTAGAGGAAAAACTTTCTCACATAAAAACACCAATTACACTTTCAGTAATAGGATGTGTTGTTAACGGACCTGGTGAAGCAGCGATGACTGATGTTGGTATAACAGGTGGTAAAAAGGGAAACAATATGTTGTATTTGTCAGGAGTTCAGTCGAAGAAAATTACTACAAAAGAAATGATTGAAAAAGTTGTAAGTGAAGTTGAAAAAAAAGCTACCGAGTTAGAAAATAACTAAAATGATACCACAAAAAACAGTTGAGGAGCTAATTATTAAACATTCAAAATTAGAAAAAGATTTATCAACAGGAGATATAGATAAAAAACTTTTTGCAGAAAAATCAAAAGAATATTCAGATCTAAATGAAATAATCGATGATGCAAAAAAATATATTACTTATGAAAAAGATAAATCCGAGTTAGAGAAGATATTAGCTGATCAAAACAATGATACAGAATTGTCAAAAATGGCTGAAATTGAACTTAAAGATTTACAAAATCAACATGTGAAAAACGAAAAAAAACTAAAATTATTTTTATTACCCAAAGATGAAGCAGATAAAAAAAATGCAATTATTGAAATTAGAGCTGGGACAGGTGGACTCGAAGCAAGTTTATTTGCTGGTGATTTGTTTAAGATGTATGAAAAAGTAAGTCACAAAAAAAAATGGTCTTTAGAAATAATTTCTATTTCAAAAAGTGAGGCAGGTGGATTGAAAGAAGTAATTGCATCAATTAAAGGTAATAATATTTATTCTACATTAAAATATGAAAGTGGCGTTCATAGAGTTCAAAGAGTACCTGATACAGAAACTCAAGGGCGAGTTCATACTTCAGCAGCTACAGTAGCAGTTTTACCTGAGGCTGAAGAGGTAGATTTAAAAATAAATGATTCTGATTTACGGGTTGATGTTTTTAGAGCCGGTGGTCCTGGTGGTCAATCAGTTAACACAACAGATAGTGCAGTTAGAATAACTCATATACCAACAGGCTTATCTGTATCTCAACAAGATGAAAAATCTCAACATAAAAACAAAGCTAAAGGAATGAAAATTTTAAGATCAAGGTTATATGAATTAGAAAGATCAAGAATTGATAAAGAAAGATCCCAAGATAGAAAAAGTAAAATTGGAACAGGAGACAGATCTGAAAGAATAAGAACTTATAATTTTCCTCAGGGAAGAGTAACAGATCACAGAATAAATCTTACACTTCATAAATTAGAAGATTTTTTAGAGGGGGAAGTATTTGATGAAATGATAGAGTCTTTAACTTTACAAGCTCAAGAAGAAAGTTTAAGTCAACTTTAAATTTATGAATATTCAAACTGCCATTAATAAAGCTAATTTAAGTTTACAAAAGAAAAATATTAAATCTGCCAATCTAGATTCTGAAATTCTCATGTCTAATGTAATTAAAAAAGATAGAAATTATATAATACTAAATTTAAATAAAATTTTGAGTAAAAAAGATTTAGACTATTTCAATTATTTGGTAAAGCAAAGAGAAAAGGGTAAACCCATTGCATATTTGATTGGAAAAAAGGATTTTTGGAAATATGAATTTGA
Organism: uncultured Pelagibacteraceae bacterium; assembly: GCA_902628195.1. Lineage (GTDB taxonomy): Bacteria > Pseudomonadota > Alphaproteobacteria > Pelagibacterales > Pelagibacteraceae > Pelagibacter. The sequence continues at coordinate 8,878 of CACOLY010000009.1, read as the reverse complement.
AGTTTCTAAAGATACTTTAATACCTAGACCTGATAGTGAGTTAATTGTGGAACATCTATTAGAGATTACAAAAAATAAATCTAAACTAAATATATTAGATATTGGTGTTGGATCAGGATGTTTATTATTATCTGTTCTAAAAGAAAGAACCAATTTTTACGGAGTGGGTATTGACATAAATCAAAAATGTATAAATATTTGTAAAAAAAATACTTTAAATCTCAATATATTTAATAGAACTAAATTTTTTAAATCTAATATTGACAATTTTAATTGTGGCAAATATGATTTAATAATATCAAATCCTCCATATATTAATAAATTAGATTTACAATATTTGGAAAAAGATGTTATAGGTTTTGAGCCGAAAATAGCATTAGATGGTGGATTAGATGGGATATCGGTTATCAGAAAAGTTATTAATAAATCATCTGGTCTGATAAAAAAAAATGGTAAATTTTTTTTAGAGATAGCTTTTGATCAAAAAAATAAAGTTACAAGATTATTAAAAAATAAAGGATTTTATATAAATAAAATTTTAAAAGATTATTCAAAAAATGATAGATGCATAGTCTGTACAAAAATATAAAAAATAATAATTATGGTTACTTTTCGAAACAATAATAATCGAAGAAATAATTTTAGAAGAACTGACAGAGGATTTAAATCCAATGGTGATAGGTCTAAGTTCAAAAACTCTTTTTCAAATGGTGAAAGTTTTCAAAGAAGAATTCCAGGAAGAAATAATCATAATGCCTCGAAGTTAATTGAAAAATATAATAATTTAGCGAGAGAAGCACTTTCTAATGGTGATAAGATTTTATCTGAAAATTATTTTCAGCATGCAGATCATTTTACAAGAATTTTAGATGAAAAAGAAATTAACAATAAGTCCAAAATTTCAGAGAATTTATCATCAAAAAATGAGCCTGAAGTAAGTGTCAATGATAGTAATAAAGAAATTGAGCTAGACAAATCTCAAGATTTAAAAGAATCAAGTTAAATTTTATTTACTAGTTTAAACCAAGAATTTTTTCTGATTTTAAAACGTCTAATTTAATTTTTTTTGTTTCAAATATTTTTCTATTTTCACCTTTTAAAATTTTACCTGAAGGTAATTTAAGAGTTTGAGAATTTATTTTTTTTCCATTAACTATAACTTCATAGTGCAAATGAGGACCAGTAGATTTTCCTGTAGAGCCAACAAATCCAATAATCTGTCCTTGTTTAACTCTTATTCCTTTTTTCATACCACTAGCAAATTTTGACATATGGGCATACACGGTTTGATAAGTTGAATTATGTCTAATGACAATACAATTTCCTCCACCACCACACCATCCAGCTTTTTTTATTATTCCATCTCCTGATGCCATTATAGGAGTTCCCATTGGTGCAGCAAAATCTGTTCCTTTATGCATTTTATTAAAACCATCTATAGGATGTTTTCTCATTCCAAAAGGAGATGAAAGTCTTGCACCATTAATTGGAGTTTTCATTAAAGCTTTTTTTACACTTTTTCCATTTTTGTCATAATGACCTTCAGATCCTTTCTTATCAAAAAAATACAATGAATTATTTTCACCACTTAATTTAAGATTTGCAAAAATAATATTTCCTGTCTCAACTATTTTGTCTTTATCATTTGTAAAAGCTTCATACATAATTTGAAAACTATCTCTTTTTTTAACATCTCTTTGAAAATCAACCTGGAAACCATAAATACGTGCAAATTCAATTATAGTATTTACAGGTATTTTTTGTTTCATTGCAGATTTATATAAACTTTGCATTATGATGCTCTCTGAATATATAATTTTCTTATTAAGTTTAGTTACCAAGATTTTTTGATCAAATTTTTTCTGTTCTATATTCCTTGTTAGAGAAATTTTTTCAGTATTTGAAATTTGAATATTAAATTCTTTAATTAAATTATCTGATTGATCGATAGTAAATGATATTTTTTGATTAGTAGTAAGTTTATTTAAGTTTAGTTTAGAGGATAATTTTTTTTTTATTTCTGAAATTTCTTTTTTATTAACCGAGTAACTTTCCAAAATACCATCAAATGTTTCCCCAGATGAAATACTGTGATTGATTTTTTTAAACTTAGGTTCTAATTTGTTAAATACATCATTAAGAGTTTTTTTAAAATATACGTTATTAAGTGTGTTTTTATAATTTGTAAGAATTTTTTTTTTATTAAAATTATAATATGATGTTGAAAGTACTGTTATAAATACAAGAACACAAAGAGCAAAAATTTCAGTATTTTTTTTAAGTTTTAATTTTATTTTGTTTAACATTAAAATATTTCGAATATGCAATTAATAGTTTAGGAATATGAAAAAATCAAAAAAAACCCTTTAAAATAAAGGCTTTTTAACATTTTTTTTATTCTTAAAAGCTTGATTTCCCACAATTTTAGCCTATAAGCACTGAACTTTCTCAATAAAAATATTGTTTAACAATAAAAATAATGAGGATTATTGGGCTTTTTAGCCCAATTAGCTATTTTAAAAGTAAAAATTTAAGAAGAGAAGTGTGGACGGTTAAGGTTACCAAAAAATTTGTCGTACACACTTCAACATCATATAAATTTTATTCTTAGAATTTATATGGAAGCTAGTGTGCGCCGTTTTTAAACTTGAGAGTTTGATCATGGCTCAGAACGTACGCTGGCGGCACGCCTAATACATGCAAGTCGAACGAAGTAGCAATACTTAGTGGCAGACGGGTGAGTAACATGTAGGTATCTACCCTTTGGCCTGGAATAACACGAGGAAACTTGTGCTAATACCGGATAAGTCTTTACGGAGAAAGCTTTATGCACCAATGGATGAGCCTGCACTTGATTAGTTTGTTGGTGGGGTAATGGCCTACCAAGACTTTGATCAATAGCTGATTTGAGAGGATGATCAGCCACATTGGGACTGAGACACGGCCCAAACTCCTACGGGAGGCAGCAGTAGGGAATCTTGCACAATGGAGGAAACTCTGATGCAGCGATGCCGCGTGAGTGAAGAAGGCCTTTGGGTTGTAAAGCTCTTTCGTCGGGGAAGAAAATGACTGTACCCGAATAAGAAGGTCCGGCTAACTTCGTGCCAGCAGCCGCGGTAATACGAAGGGACCTAGCGTAGTTCGGAATTACTGGGCTTAAAGAGTTCGTAGGTGGTTGAAAAAGTTGGTGGTGAAATCCCAGAGCTTAACTCTGGAACTGCCATCAAAACTTTTCAGCTAGAGTTTGATAGAGGAAAGCAGAATTTCTAGTGTAGAGGTGAAATTCGTAGATATTAGAAAGAATACCAATTGCGAAGGCAGCTTTCTGGATCATTACTGACACTGAGGAACGAAAGCATGGGTAGCGAAGAGGATTAGATACCCTCGTAGTCCATGCCGTAAACGATGTGTGTTAGACGTTGGAAATTTATTTTCAGTGTCGCAGCGAAAGCAATAAACACACCGCCTGGGGAGTACGACCGCAAGGTTAAAACTCAAATGAATTGACGGGGACCCGCACAAGTAGTGGAGCATGTGGTTTAATTCGAAGATACGCGCAGAACCTTACCAACACTTGACATGTTCGTCGCGACTTTAAGAGATTAAAGTTTTCGGTTCGGCCGGACGAAACACAGGTGCTGCATGGCTGTCGTCAGCTCGTGTCGTGAGATGTTGGGTTAAGTCCCGCAACGAGCGCAACCCTCACTTTTAGTTGCCATCATTTAGTTGGGCACTCTGAAAGAACTGCCAGTGATAAGCTGGAGGAAGGTGGGGATGACGTCAAGTCCTCATGGCCCTTACGTGTTGGGCTACACACGTGCTACAATGGTATCTACAACAGGAAGCAAGACGGCGACGTCAAGCAAATCCTCAAAAGATACCTCAGTTCGGATTGCACTCTGCAACTCGAGTGCATGAAGCTGGAATTACTAGTAATCGTGGATCAGCGTGCCACGGTGAATGCGTTCCCGGGTCTTGTACACACCGCCCGTCACACCATGGGAGTTGGTTCTACCTTAAGGCAAGGCTTAAAACCCTTGACCACGGTATAGTCAGCGACTGGGGTGAAGTCGTAACAAGGTAGCCGTAGGGGAACCTGCGGCTGGATTACCTCCTTTCTAAGGATGAATAAAATAATTTTTTATTCTAAATAATATACATGGATAATGTTGACCGTCCTCATTTCTCTTCTTGAAGTAGTGTTTCTCTTGCATGGGGGCCGGTAGCTCAGTTGGTTAGAGCACACCCTTGATAAGGGTGGGGTCGAAAGTTCGAGTCTTTCTCGGCCCACCAATCTTGATTAAGGGGGATTAGCTCAGCTGGGAGAGCGCCTGATTTGCATTCAGGAGGTCAGCGGTTCGATCCCGCTATCCTCCACCAAAACACTTAGTTATGTTAAAAGTAAATAAATTTAATAATTAATATCAATATCTATATCCGAACATTAGAAATGTTATTAGCTAATGTTCAAAATAAAAAATTTGATTCAACACAGAATTTTTTTCTGTGCATAAATCAAGCGTTTAAGGGCGTGTGGCGGATGCCTTGGCACTGAAAGACGATGAAGGACGTGATATACTGCGATAAGTTTCGGGGAGCTGTATGTAAGTTTTGATCCGAAAATTTCCGAATGGGGGAACCCACCACTTTATGTGGTACTTTAAATTGAATTCATAGATTTAAAGAGACAACCTGGAGAACTGAAACATCTAAGTAACCAGAGGAAAAGAAATCAATTGAGATTCCGTTAGTAGTGGCGAGCGAAAATGGAATAGGCCAGTAATTTTGTTAAAAAAATTTGAATAGTTTGGAAAATCTAACCATAGAGGGTGATAGTCCCGTATGAGTAATGTTTGACAAAATTCTTGAGTAAAGCGGGACACGTGAAATCCTGCTCGAATATAGGGGGACCACCCTCTAAGCCTAAATACTCTTCAGTGACCGATAGTGAACTAGTACCGTGAGGGAAAGGTGAAAAGAACCCCTATTAGGGGAGTGAAATAGAACCTGAAACTGCATGCCTACAATCAGTCGAAGCTCTTTTTAGAGTGACGGCGTACCTTTTGTATAATGGGTCAGTGACTTAATTTGTTAAGCAAGCTTAAGCCATCTAGGTGTAGGCGTAGCGAAAGCAAGTCTTAATAGGGCGACAAGTTTAATGAATTAGACCCGAAAACGAATGAGCTTACCATGAACAGGTTGAAAGTAAGGTAACACTTACCGGAGGACCGAACCAGTTGACGTTGAAAAGTCTTTGGATGATTTGTGGTAAGGGGTGAAAGGCCAACCAAATTCGTAGATAGCTGGTTTTCCGCGAAAACTATTTAGGTAGTGCGTTGAATAAATAGATGTTTAGAGGTAGAGCACTAAATGGGCTAGGGGGAAGAGATTCTTACCAAACCTAATAAAACTCCGAATGCTAAACATTGTTCTTCAACAGACAGACTGTGGGTGCTAAGGTCCATGGTCGAGAGGGAAAGAGCCCAGACCACCAGATAAGGTCCCCAAATTATGATTAAGTGTGAAAGGATGTGGAAATTCCTTAACAGCCGGGAGGTTGGCTTAGAAGCAGCCATCCTTTAAAGATAGCGTAACAGCTCACCGGTCTAATAGAGTTTCTGCGCCGAAGATGTAACGGGGCTAAAATCATATACCGAATCTGTGGATTTATAATTTTTTCGAAAATTATAACTGGTAGCGGAACGTTCTGTAAGCCTGTGAAGGGATACCTGTGAAGGATCCTGGAGGTATCAGAAGTGCGAATGCTGACATAAGTAACGATAAAAGAAGTGAAAAACTTCTTCGCCGAAAATCCAAGGGTTTCTGCGCAAGGTTAATCCGCGCAGAGTTAGTCGGCACCTAAGGCGAGGGCGAAAGCCGTAGTCGATGGAAATAAGGTTAATATTCCTTAACCAGATGGTAGTGACGAATCTTGTAAGTTGTGAATTCTTAATGGATTGAATTTGCCGCGAAAAGGTTCCAAGAAATAGCTCCATCATTAGACCGTACCCTAAACCGACACAGGTGGATTAATAGAGTATATTTAGGCGCTTGAGAGAATGATGTTGAAGGAACTCGGCAAAATGCTTCCGTAACTTCGGAATAAGGAAGACCTTTTTATAGGCAACTACAATTAGGTGGCACAAGCCAGGGAGAAGCGACTGTTTATCAAAAACACAGGGCTCTGCTAACACGTAAGTGGATGTATAGGGTCTGACGCCTGCCCGGTGCTGGAAGGTTAATGCGATGGGTGCAAGCTCATTTCTGAAGCCCCAGTAAACGGCGGCCGTAACTATAACGGTCCTAAGGTAGCGAAATTCCTTGTCGGGTAAGTTCCGACCTGCATGAATGGCGTAACGATTTCTCCGCTGTCTCCAACATCAACTCAGTGAAATTGAATTCTCCGTGAAGATGCGGAGTTCGCGTAGTTAGACGGAAAGACCCCGTGCACCTTTACTGCAACTTTACATTGGTGTTAGGAAAAACATATTTAGCATAGGAGGGAGACATTGAAGCAAAGGCGTCAGCTTTTGTGGAGTCGTCAGTGAAATACCTCTTTTGTTTTTCTTGATATCTAACTGATTGCCGTCATCCGGCATCAAGACATTGTATGGTGGGTAGTTTGACTGGGGCGGTCGCCTCCCAAATAGTAACGGAGGCGTGCGAAGGTAGGCTCAGAACGGTCAGAAATCGTTCGTAGAGTGCAATGGCATAAGCCTGCCTGACTGTGAGACTGACAAGTCGAGCAGAGACGAAAGTCGGTCATAGTGATCCGGTGGTTCTGAGTGGAAGGGCCATCGCTCAACGGATAAAAGGTACGCCGGGGATAACAGGCTGATACTGCCCAAGAGCTCATATCGACGGCAGTGTTTGGCACCTCGATGTCGGCTCATCACATCCTGGGGCTGGAGCAGGTCCCAAGGGTTTGGCTGTTCGCCAATTAAAGTGGTACGTGAGCTGGGTTCAGAACGTCGTGAGACAGTTCGGTCCCTATCTGCTATGCGTGTAGAAGAATTGAGAGGAGTTGACCCTAGTACGAGAGGACCGGGTTGAACATACCACTGGTGGACCGGTTGTAGCGCCAGCTGCAGTGCCGGGTAGCTAAGTATGGACGAGATAACTGCTGAAAGCATCTAAGCGGGAAACTCACCTCAAAACTAGTTCTTCCTATAGAGCCGTGGTAGACCACCACGTTGATAGGCTGGGTGTGGAAGTGCGGTAACGCATGTAGCTGACCAGTACTAATAGCTCAATTGGCTTGATTTATGCACTGAAAAAAATTTTTTAATTTTTTTTTAGATATAGAATATTTTTATTTTGTTTGGTTAATTTAAATTTTGCACTTAATGCAACTTTTAGTGATGGAACATTGTCTTTTTTAACGATAGCGCTATATTTAGTTTTTTTATTTTTTGTTGCAAAAATTAATCCTTTTTTAGCTATTCCTTTTCCTTGAAACTTTTTTATTAGAGCCCAAGATGTATTAAAAGTGTTTTTATGAAATTCTAATCGAATATAACCAATCGACAAATTATTATTTTTAATAACATATATTTTGTTAATTCTTTTATCTTTTGAAATTTTATTAATCCAATTTTTGTGATTTTTTTTACTGATTTTTCTTATGTTTAAAGAATTTTTCCTAACATAAGATTTGTTTCTCAAATTAAAAATAAATTTCGAGGTTTCCTCATCAATATTTTTTAAAAACTTTACTTTAATCACTTTAATAAATTTTTATAAAAGATTGGACTAAATCTACTTATTTTATTCCTTGCACGCTTTCCAATTATATTAAAAATATAGTTTGAACGTATACCAATTGCTGGTCTAAGAGAGATAACATTTTCCAAAGAAATTTTTTCATTTTTTTTTATTTCTTTTTTAGCAAAAATAGACCTTCTCAACTCAATATTTCTTTTTGCAATCTTTGGATTTAGGGTTTTTTTGACACTCAAAAAAGTGTCTGTCGATACTTCTTTTAAATTTTTAAGCTTTATCTTATCTATAGAAAACTTTGCATCTGGAGATTTATTTTTATTTATATTGAAATGTTTTTCAATAGCCACAACACCCAGTGATACTGAGGCAATAGAGCTAAATATATCATTGGTGTGATCTGAGACACCTATCATGTATTTTTTAAACCTTTTTTTCAAAATATTAATTCTGTTTAAATTTGTATCTTTAATTTGAGTGGGATAATTAGAAACACAATGAAGAATGATAATTTTTTTATGATATCTTTCAATTATTTTTATTGCTTTATCAATTTCACCTAAAGAAGACATTCCTGTCGAGATAATTATTGGTTTCTTTTTTGAGGCAATGTGTTTAATTAATTGGTGATCTGTTATTTCAAACGATGCTATCTTATATATCGGAACATCAAATTTCTCTAAGAAATCAACAGCTCTTATACTAAATGGACTACTAAATAAAATTTTATTATATTTTTTTGTAATATTAAAAGCTTCTTTATGCCAGCTAAATGGTGTACAAGCCTTTTTATAGAGATCCCACAAATATTTATTTTTCCACAAACCTTTTTTAATTTTAAAATTACTATTTTTAATATTCAAAGTTATATCTTTAGGTTCATAGGTTTGTATTTTAATTAAATCTGCACCACTTAAACATGCGTATTTTATTAATTTCAAAAATTTTTGTTTATTGCCCCCGTGATTGCCTGAAATTTCAGCAATAATTATTGGTGGTTTATTGTATGAAAAAGTTATTTTATTGTTTATTTTAATCATAATATATAATTACAAATATTTTTAAAAGTTATATAAATTCAAAATGAAAAACAATTATAACAAAATAATTAATCAAATTCAAAAAATAAGGTCAAAGAATAACGCTAATTGGATGAATA
>CACOLY010000008.1 GCA_902628195.1 uncultured Pelagibacteraceae bacterium | reverse complement strand
TAATTTCTTTTTCTTTTAATTTAAGTTCATTGTCACTAAATTTGATTTTATTACTTTCTTTATTAAGTCTTTCTTCCCAAATTTTTAAATCTTTTCTGTCTTTGGTAATCTGATTTCTTTCCTCTAGTTTTTGCAATTTAATCTCTTTAATTTTATCAAGCTCTTTCTTTTTTTTATAGTTTGATAATGCACTACTTATTGAAGAAGTAGTTAAAGACGCTATTTTGGCTAAACTGTTAGTCTTCTTTTTTACTTTTGATTTCTTTTTTTTTTTTAGTGCCATTTTTTAAATATTTATTTCACTAGAGAAATAACAATTATTCAATAAAAATCTTTAACTATATTGATTAAATTGGGTACAACCTGAAAGTGATTATTATAATAAATTAAATTTGGTTTTGATTTTCCTTTTTGTATTTAACACCTTTTCTCTCTAAAATTTCTTTAACTTTTTCAGAATAAGGTTCTTCAATGTGTTCAGTATTGGGATTCAGCTCGATACCCGCAGGTGTTATTGTTTGAGGCATTGCGACAAACTGTGAGTCTGGATTATCAATTGATTTTCTAACTTTCATTCTATGAATTCCAAATACACCAATAATCATGTGAAAGAAAAACAAAAATATAAAAAATCCATTTGATCCAACTAAATCCATAAAAATTGAACATAAAAAAGGCCCACTCATTGCACCCAGCCCAAAAGCAAACTGAAGTCCTGCACCTGCAGCAACAAATTTTTCTTTTGATATATTGTCATTGGTATGAGCTAAAATTAATGAAAACATTGGTAGACTGCAAAATGAAAATAAAATAAAAAAAATATAAAACCACGTTTTACTGGTCGCTAAACTTCCTGGCAAATACATTTGTCTTGAAACAAAAATTGCAATTATTGCAAATACTGCGGCACCAAATGTACTGACAACAATTACTTTTCTTCTGTCATACATGTCAGATATTTTTCCAATAGGAAATTGTGCTATTGCTCCTGAAACAGCTAAAAGGAATGTTACAATAGATATTTCTAAAATAGTAAAATTCATTGAAGTTGCATAAACAGCCAATAAAGTAAACAAAGCAGATTGTATGGTTCCATAAAAAAGTGAGCTTACCATTCCAAAAGGTGATGCGTTATAAAGTTCTTTTAGTTTCATTGCTTTAATACTTTTAAAAGTAGGAGGCTTTTTTTTAGTTAAAAGAATTGGAATTAAAGCTGCGGAAGTGATCACAGAAACTAATATAAAAGGTTGAAAATTTTTTGGGCTACTAAAATTAAGTAAAAACATTCCTATCCCTAAAGAACCATAAAGTATAACCATGTAAACTGAAAGTACGCTTCCCCTATTTTTATTACTTGATCTGTCATTTAACCAACTTTCAGCAACAGTATAAATACAAACCATACTTATTCCTGTTAACACTCTAAGTAAAAACCAGACAATAGGATTGACTAATATAGAATGAACTAAAATAACTAACGATGCTAAAGATGCAAAAGCTGCAAAAACTCTTATATGACCAACTCTTGATATAATATTTGGTATTGTTGCAGCACCTATAAAATAACCAACAAAATACCCAGACATCATAAAACCAGTAGCAGTTAAGCTAAATTCCTCTTGAACGGCTCTTACTCCAAGAAGTGATCCTTGAAAACCGTAGGCCATCATTATGAAGCCCATTCCCAAAAACAATGCCCAAGAATTTTTTAAAACTTTATTCATAAATCGACGTAATTATTCGCGATGTATTATTAAATCAAGACTTATTTGTGACAAGCTCAGTTATTTTTAAGCTTCAAAAATGAGTGAATTGCAATAGTTGCAATTATGACAAAACCACCTTGAAGTGTTTCTATACTTGGTTGCTCTTTAATAATGTACCACACCCAAATTGGACCAATAATAGTCTCTAGTAAGAAAAATAAGTTAACTTCTGCAGCAGGTATAAATCTTGGAGCAATAGTTACCAATACAAAAGGTATAGCAACACAAAGAATACACATTAACGGTACTATAAAAATATCATTTTCAATAAGAGCAAAGCTTTCGATAAAAAACAAAGCGAAAGTAGCAACAAAAAGTTTACCAACAACCGCAGCTGGTACTAAATTTTTCGATTTAGCAGACCTAATAATAATAGCACCTACAGCCAAACCAACAGCTGTTACAAAACCTAAAATATCTCCAAAAAAATTTCCCAATTTTAAAGAATCAAAAAAAATATATAGAACAGCCAAGAATGTTACAATTATTGATATCCATGTTTTTTTATCTGGTGGCTCTTTTAAAAAAATTGCACCAAGAATAGCAGATAACATTGGAGCAGTTGCAATCATAACAAGAGTATTAGCCACATTAGTATTTTGAATTGAAACTACGAAAGTTATATTTGTTAAACTAAATGTACCGACATAAAAAAGCCCATGATATCCACTATTAAAAAGAGTTTTAAAAAAACTTAACTTATAAATTATTAACATTCCTAAAAAAACAGTAAAAAAAGGAATTATGCCTCTATAAAAAACTAATCCCCAAGTATCAACATTTGAAAGTCTTATAAATAAAGAGTCTGGTGTAATGAACATTACAGCTACAAAAGCCATTAATGAACCTTTCTGTTGATCTGTTAAATTTTTCATATTCTTAGTTTTTTCCAAAAAGTTTTTGCAAGATTAATTTTTGATAAATCATATAATGTTTTTAAACCAGTAGGAGAAGTGACATTGATATCACCATTAAGTTTTTGATCAATAAAATCAATTCCTGCAAAAAAAATATTATCTTTTTTAAGATCATTTCCTATTTTATTTGATATCTTTTTTTCATGTGAGTTTAACATTGTACTTATTGCTTTACCCCCTTTGCTCAAATTAGTTAGAAAAGAGCCTTTTTTTGGAATTCTAGATATAGCGCCAACAATTTTTCCATTAATAATAAATACTCTTTTATCCCCCTTATTAACTTTAGATAAATATCTTTGACACACAATAAAATTGTGTTTTTTTATAAACCTTTTGATTAATTTTGAATTAAATTTATTTAATAAATGAATATTATTCCCACCAAAGCCATGAATTGGTTTAAGGATAACTTTCTTATTAATTTTAATAAAATTTTTAATTTCTTCAATGTTTTGAGTAAAAATAGTTTTTGGCATAAATTTTTGGTATTTTGCTGAATAAAGTTTTTCTGAAATATTTCTTATTGATGTTGGATCATTAATAATTTTTACTTTATCTTTTATGGTTTCCAAAATGTAGGTTGTTGAAATATATTCTAAATTAAAAGGAGGATCTTGTCTTATTAAAATAAATTTACATTTTGTAAGTTCTAGATTTTGTTTTTTTAATATCTTAAAAAATTTTTTTTTATCATAATTAAATTTAATAAAAAAACCTTGAGCAATAACTTTAGTGTTAATAATTGATAAATTCCTTGGTTCATAATAAAAAATTCTATAATTTTTTTTTTGTATTTCATTAGCTAAAAAAATACTAGTATCAGTTTGAGGATTAAGTTTAGAAGGATGGTTTCCCTGTATAGCAACTATTCTATTTATCATACAATTCTGTTAAATCTTCATTATTAGAAAATTTACTAATCATATGATCTGCATTTGTAGTTTTATTATCAATTACTTTTTGCAAATGATTTAAAAATAAAGTCTCATTTTTTCCACTTTTGTTGAGGATATCTCTCTTCTCAAGACCTTCCCTAGAAAAATCTAATAAAGTGGATGCCCAATAAAGAAGATCTTTACCCATAAGTTGAGTATTAAAACCTTTTTGAGGTGCCTCAAGATAAGCATTGATTATTTTATCTTTTTCCCACTTGGAAATTAGTTCATAAACTTTTTCTAAATTTCCATACAATATTCCAATATAAAAAGCTGGACCTGCACATAAACAGTCCCAACCACAAGTATCCATAGATCTTAATTCTATATATTTTTTCAATCTATTTTCCGTAAAAATTGTGCTCAGGTGAGTAGATAAATCATCCTCATTTGGTAAACGATTATTAATTTCATCAATCTTACCATTCATAAAATCTATAAATTTATATTTTTGTCCTGAGAAATATTGCTCTTTATCTTTGATGAATAAAATTGGAAAATTTAAAACAAAGTCTGCATATTTTTCAAAATTCAAATTCTCTAAAAATATTTTAGGAAGTCCTCCACGAGAAGTATTCTGCCAAACTTTTGAGCGATATGATAAATACTTACTTTTTTTTTTCTCAACGATTGAAGAGTTAGCAAATAAAGCAATTGAAATAGGAACGATTGAATTTATTATTTTAAATTTCTTCTCAAAGTCTTTTTCAGAATTATAATCTATATTTAATTGTGTACCACAGGTTCGGTACATCATATCTAAACTTAATTCACCCCCTAGGGGCATATCTTTAGTCATAAGCTTATATCTTTGCTTTGGATTATTAGGGATTTCATCAAGTTTTGATATTGGGTCAAAACCTGCACTAACTACATTTATATTAAGTTTCTTTGTAACCTGTCTAAGTTCAAATAAATAATCATATGATTCCGCGCAGGCGTCATGAACATGATTAAGTTTATCACCAGATAATTCAATCTGATTCCCAGGTTCTAAAGAAATATTTTTTCCACCTTTATTTAATCCAATAATATTTCCCTTTTCTAAAATCGGATTCCAGCCAAATTCTAATAATGCTGAAAACATTTCTTTTATTTTTGGATAATCAACTCTTTTATTATTTTGATTATCAAATAAAAATTTTTCGTGTTCAATACCAATTTTATAATTTTTAGTTTCCTTAATTCCAGATTTAAAGTGGTCAATTATCTTATCTTTTGTATTAATCATTAAATCCTAAATAGTCTCTTATTTCTTTGTGTTAAGAGAATAAGGTTTTCTTGAAAAAATTCTTTTTACCATTGGTTTAAAAAATTCCAAAGGTAGGGATTTATAGTTTGGATCAAACGAGTTCTGGTCATAATTTTCACAAAAATTTATAGTGTCTTCATAATATTTGTGTTCTTTATATTTATCTCTTTTATTTTTATTACCTCCCAGGTGATGAGCATAATAAAACATTTGGAATTCACCGTGTTTTTCAACAATCCAATGTGTCCTTTCTGATACATAAGGCTTAAGTATAGCTGCTGCATACTCTGAATGATTCATTGGTGCCAACTCATCTCCTATATCATGTAATAAAGCAGCAACGATCATTTCTTCACTTTCACCATTCTTGTAAGCTCTTGTAGCACTTTGAAGAGAATGTTCTAATCTTGAAACTTGATAACCTTCTAAAGTTTCTGTTAAATTAGACATAAATTTTATAATTCTATCTGCTGTTTTATTAGCAAAATTTTTTTCATGTTTGTCTAAAAAAATATAATCTTCTTTTGTTCCTTTACTCATTTCTGTAAAACTAACTTTTTTCATTTAATTATTATATCCTGTATTTAGTAGGGAAAGTTGAGTGACCTTATTGTCGCCAAGTTCATCGATTGGTTTTACTGGATAATCTCCAGTAAAATAATGGTCAGTAAGTTGAGGATAATCATTATTTCTTTTGTGATATCCAATAGCTTTATATAAACCATTTAAAGTTAAAAAATTTAAAGATTTTGCACCAATATATTCACATATTTCCTCATTTGTTTTATTTGCTGCAAGTAGCTCTTTCTTTGTAGGAGTATCTACACCATAAAAGTCAGGAAACTTTATTTCTGGACAAGCTATTTTCATATGAACTTCTTTAGCTCCAGCATCATATAACATTTTTATAATTTTATAAGAGGTAGTGCCTCTTACAAGAGAATCGTCAATTAAAATAATTTTTTTACCTTCTATTGTTGATTGATTTGCATTTAATTTGAGTTTGACCCCCAAACTTCTAATTTTTTGACTTGGCTCTATAAATGTTCTGCCAACATAATGGTTTCTAATAAGACCCAATTCAAATTTTATATTAAGATGTTGTGCAAAACCAAGTGCAGCCGCATTCCCTGAGTCAGGGACAGGTACGACTATATCAGCTTTAGAATCATTTTCTTTTGCAAGTTCAATACCTAGATTTTTACGATGTTCATAAGCACTTTTACCATTTAAAATACTATCTGGTCTTGAAAAATAAATGTACTCAAAAACACAAGGCCTTATTTTTCTTGGAGGAAAAGGTTTGACACTAATGATTTCATCTTTTTCGATTAAAACAATTTCTCCATGATCAACCTCCCTAATAAATTTTGCACCTATTATATCTAATGCACACGTTTCTGATGCCAAGACAAAACTATTATTTATTTTTCCTATTACCAATGGACGTATTCCAAAAGGATCTCTTACTCCGACGAGAGACGTTTGTGTAAGCATTACTAATGCATAACCTCCCTGAATTTGAAAAATAGCATCAATAATTTTATCAATAGTTTTTTTTCTTTTTGATTTAGCTATTAACTGAACAATAGTCTCGGTATCTGAAGTTGTATAAAAAATAGCCCCTTCTTCAACTAATTTTTTTCTCAATGATATAGAATTAGTTAGATTACCGTTGTGAGCTACACCAATACCGCCAGCATTAGTATCTGCAAAAAAGGGTTGTATATTTCTTAAAGTGTTATCACCAGTTGTACTATATCTATTATGGCCTATTGCATAATTACCTTTTAATTTTTTTAAAATTTTTTCTTTATTAAAATTGTCACCAACAAGACCAAATCTTTTTTCTGAAAAATAATGTTTTCCATCAAATGTAACTATACCACATCCTTCTTGCCCTCGATGTTGAAGAGCGTGAAGTCCAAGAGCAGTTAATGCTGAGGCATCTTGAGCATTGCTAATACCGAACACACCACATTCTTCTTTTATTTTTGGGTTAAAGTTCTTTAATTTTTTCTTTAGAGTCTTGATACTTTTTTTCATCGGGAAATTCTTTTAATAAATAATTACTACCTTTTTTTAAATATGGAAAGATGTATGATTTACTATGATTTAATGGCCATTTATCATGATTATAAACGATATGAATTCCAGAAAATATACACACTGCAATGATATATGATCTCACGAATCCAAAAAAGAATCCAAAAATTGTGTCTAAGCTTCCAAGTCCAGTATACCTAACTGCTTTGCTAATACCTTTGTTGATAAGTAATACCAAGAAAATTACAATTATAAAAATTGATATACCTAGGGTAACATCTAAAATATATTCGTTATCAATTATATCTTTTACATATGGTTTTGCTCTAGGAAAGATAATCAAAGTGATGATATAAGCAAATAGCCATTTTGCCATTGCTAAAAGACTCAAAACAAACCCTTTACGATAACATTTTATCAGAGATAAAATTGTAATAATTAGATAGATAAAATCTAAAACAGATATTGAATTATAAAACTCTTTTAAAAATTCCATCTACAAATTATTTTCCAAAAGGTTTTACCAACAAAATAAGCGTTGGTAATAAGGTAAGAACAGATATCATGGCAAGCAACATTGCAATACCTGTAAAAATTCCAAAATAAATTGTAGGTATAAATTTAGACAAAACTAATATTGAAAATCCAAATACAATTGTAATTGATGTATTTAAAATCGCTCTACCAACAGTTGAATGACAAATTTCTAAAGTTTTTTTATAATTGTTAAAATTATTATACTCTTCTTTGAACCTATAAATGTAATGAATACTATTATCAACAGCAATACCAATAGTTATAGCTGCAATAGTTATAGTCATCATATCCAAAGGGATACCAATTAAGCCAATTATGCCTAAAATAAAAAAAGCTGCTATAAAATTAGGAACTACTCCAATAATAGATAGTTTGATATTTTTAAACAAAACTATAAACATCCCAAATATTCCAATCATTACAAGTCCTAAAGTTAAAATTTGAGATTTAAATAGACTTTGAAGCAAATTATTAAATAAAATTAAAACTCCAGCAAGTTTAAATTCATTTTCATTTAACCCAATTTTATTTTTTAAATCATAATTAATCTTTTTAATTAAATCATTTCTTCTTAAATTTTCTTGTGAGTCTATAATTCTCAAATTTATTCTCGCTTCGTTATCCTTAATTGAAATATATGGATCAATAATTTCTGTTTTGATACTTTCTGGTATCTTTGAATATAATACCCCCATTTCCAAAGTTCCTAATGGTTTATTATCATTCAACAAAGTAGCAACATCTATAACTGATGAAAAAGATATAACTTTTCCAATTTCAGGTAGACTATCCAAATAATTATGAACAAGTGTAATTTTATCTATCTTGTCTTTTGTAAACCAATATTTTTCATCATTTTCTTCTTCATTTTCATCACCCCAATCTTCAAAGTCATCATCTTCGGAAATTTTTTTCTTTTCTGGAAATTTTAAAATTACTTCTAATGGAGTAGTTCCTCCTAATTTTTCATCTATTAATTTCATTCCTTTATAAATTTCTGTTTTTTTATCAAAATAATTTATGAAACTATTTTCAACTTCAAGACGACTTATTCCAACAGCACTTAAAAGAATGATTATACCTGTAATAAAAAAAATCGATTTTTGATTATTTTGAGAAATTTTTGAAAAAAGTGTTGTTATCTTGGAATTTTTATATTCTTTTAAAGAAATATTTTCTTTAGGTACAAAGTTTATTAGAGTTGGTAGAAGCGTAAAAGTAATAATTAGTGAAGTAATTAAACCTATTGTCATCATCCAACCAAAATCAATAATTGGTTTTATTTCACTAAATATGAGTGAAAGAAAAGCTATTATGGTTGTAAGTACAGTATACAAAATTGGCCAAAACATTTTGTTTGTAGTCAAAATAATTAATTCTAATATATTTTTATCTGAAAATTTTTCCCTTAGTTGTAAAAATCTCGTACTCATATGAATATTCATTGCCATTGTTAAAATTAACATAAGAGCAATAAAATTTGATGATATCACTGTCACTTTCCATCCTAATAAACCTAGCAACCCAGTCATAATTATTACAGAAAAAAAACAACTACTAATTGGGACTAAAATCCAAATCAATTTTCTAAAAACATACCACAGTGTTGCTACAATAAATAAAAGAACTCCCAATCCAAAAACAATTATATCACTTTTTATGAAAGACATCATGTCATCAGCAATCATTGGTATTCCACCTAAGTGTATTTTTCCAATATCTTCATAACTTTTAATAATTTCTCTAATTTCTAGAATATTTTTATGATTTTGTTTTTTTATTTGATCTTTAAAATCTTCTATTTCTTTTCTTGTTTTATTATCCATATTTTTTAATGTTTCGTTTTGTTTCAAATAAACTATTATCCCACTTGTTTTACCATCCTCACTGATCACAAAATTTCTAAAAACTGGGCTACTAAGTATTTCTTTAAAACCTCTATCTCTATCGACATCATCATCTTTAAGGGTTTTGAATTTTTCTAATCGTTCTTGCAAAGGTGCTTCAGAATTATCTAACAAAGGAATGTCTAATAGAGTAACAACATTATGTACCCATTCTAGACTTTGAATTTTATACTTGAGGCTTAAGAGATTATTTATAGAAACATTAGATATCATTCCCTCTTTTGGAGTGTAAGTTAAAATCAAAAATTCTTTTGATCCATATTTTTTAGATATTTCTTGAAGATATTTAAGATCTGGATCTCCTTCTATGAGTAAAGTGTCAGACGAGGCGTCTAACCTAAAATCTTTTGAATAGAATCCAAAGCTGATTAAAGCGATCAACAATATAACGAATATAGATTTTGGATTTCTCAAAACTATATTTTCATAAAATTGGGCAAACATTTAACCCTTTTATATTGAAATTTAGTTATTTTGTAGATCTTTAAATTTAGTAAACATTTCCTCAAATTCTAAATTAATATTGCCTGTAGGACCATGTCTTTGTTTGCTAATTATAAGCTCGGCTAAATGTGATACTTCGTTCATTTTAGCCTGCCACTCAGCATGTTCTACTGTTGCAGGCCTAGGTTCTTTAGATTTTAAGTAATATGACTCTCTATAAACAAACATAACAACATCAGCGTCTTGTTCGATTGATCCAGATTCTCTTAAATCTGAAAGTTGAGGTTTTTTGTCATCTCTTTGCTCAACAGCTCTTGATAATTGAGAGAGTGCAACAACAGGGATAGAGAGCTCTTTAGCAATCGCTTTAAGCCCTTGAGTAATTTCAGAAATTTCCTGCACTCTTCCATCTTTATTATTATAAGATCCTTTCATTAATTGAATATAATCCACAATAATCATATCAAGACCCTTTAATCTTTTAACCCTTCTAGCTCTGTTACTTAATGCAGCAATACTAATTGCTGGTGTTTCATCAATAAATAATGGAAGTTCTGAAATATTTTTTGAAGTTTCTATAAATTTATCAAACTGATCATCAGAAATTTTTCCACGTCGTATATCATTCGATTTAATTCTTGATTGTTCTGCCAAAATTCTTGTTGAAAGTTGTTCAGAAGACATTTCTAATGAAAAAAAAGCTATTGAAGATTTTCTTTCACTATCTAGTAATTTCTGTGCAGCATTAAATGCAATATTTGTAGCTAACGCTGTTTTACCCATTCCAGGTCTTCCAGCAATAATAATTAGGTCAGACCTATGAAGTCCACCAAGCCTATCATCTAAATCTTTCAAACCAGTTGGTACTCCAACAATTCCTTCTTCATTTTTATAAGCGGCAGTTGCCATTTCAATCGTTTGTCTCATGGCTTCATCGAATTTAATCAACGATGAATTGAAAGATCCATTTTCAGCAAGATCATAAAGTAATCTTTCGGATTTTTCTATTATGTTTTGACCATTTATATCTAAATCATTTAATTTCGCAGTATCAATTGTTTCCTCAGAAATTTTTATAAGTTGTCTTCTAACGTACATATCATAAATTATTTTTGAGTATTCTGTAGCTTGTCTAGTAGATGTTGAGAATTTAGTAATTTTTACTAAATATTCAGGAATATCTAAATCATCTCCCTCATCCTTAAAATAATTTTTGAGCGTTATTGGATTTGCTAACATTCCTTTAAAAATTAAACTTTCAATTGCATTAAAAATTTTTTGATGCATTGGATCATAAAAGTTTTCACTAGATACAATAATGTGTATTTCGTCAAAAATTTCATTTGAGACAAGTATAGAGCCAATAACCGCTTGTTCTGCCTCTATATTATTAGGTAATTCTTTAAATTTGTCTTGGACTAGGCTTAAATTTTTTTCCATAAATAATAAAGTTACTCAAAAAAAATAGAAAAAAAAATTGTAAAAATTTATTGGGGAAAAAATTGTATAATTATTATTGAATAGTTTCTGCTGACTTTACATTCACTAAGATTTCAGCATCAACTTCTGAGTGTAAAGAAATTTTAACTTTAAATTTTCCAATAGATTTTATTTCTTTAACAGGCTCGATCATAGACGGCTTAATATCTAATTTATTTATTTCTTTTATCAATTTAGCTATTTCAGTCGGTTTAACAGATCCATATAATTCATTATTTTCAGTACTAAGTTTTTTTATATCATACTCTTTTTTATTTATTTTTTCTGCTATCTTTTTTGCATCTTGTTTTCTTTCATTGTCTTTTTTTGACAGTTCTGATTTTATCTTTTCAACTTGAGAAATATTTTCTTTTGAGGCATATAATGCTTTCTTATTAGATATTAAAAAGTTTCTAGCGAATCCTCTTTTAACTTCTATTACATCACCAATAGAGCCAATCTTTTTTAAATTTTCTAATAAAATTACTTTCATTTTATATTAAAGCTAAATTTCTTGCTCTCTTAATAGATAGCGAAAGTTCTCTCTGTTTTTTTTGGCTCACATTTGTTATTCTTGAGGGTAGAATTTTTCCATTTTCAGAGACATATTTCCTCAATAGTTTTATGTTCTTATAATCTATTTTTGGCGCACCTTTTACTGATAAAGGACAGCTTTTTTTAAACCTATTTTTATTTGGTTGAAATATACTTAGTTTTGCAAAGTTACTTTGTTTATTTCTTTTATTACCACTTTGTTTTTTTGGCATTTTTAACTTCTTTTATTTTCAGTTTTTTCAGTATCCTCTTTTTTTGAAAAATAATTTGAATTAAAATCAAATTCTTTAACTTTAACAGTCAGATACCTTAATAATTTTTTATCAATAGCCTCACTTTTCTCTAGCTCATCAATCACATTTCCTTTTCCTTTGATTTTAAAATGAATGTAGCTACCTTTTTTATTTTTTTTGATTAAATATGAAAGATTTAATAAACCCCAGTTTTCAGTTTTAACAATCTCGCCCTCATTTTTTTCAACAATTTTAGAATATTTTTCAGTTAATTGTTTAATTTCACTTGGGGAAGTGTCTTGTCTTGCTATAATTGTGTGTTCGTATAAATTCATGAATCTTGTTTAATAAAAAATGAGGATATACTATTATAAACCTTCAATTACAATAGCAAAAAGGACAAATAAATAGGTTTTTTAATATGTTTTCTGTAATTTTTCCTGGTCAAGGTTCACAATTAGTAGGAATGGGAAAAGAGTTCTTTGACAAATATGACATCGTAAAAAGATTATTTAAAGAAGCCGATGAAGTTCTGGGATTAAATTTATCTAAAATTATTTTAGAGGGGCCTAAAGAAGAATTAGATTTAACTTGCAATACACAACCGGCAATATTTTTAATAAGTTTTTCAATATTTAAAGTTATTACTAAAGAATTTAATATTGATTTACATCAAGCAAAGTATTTTGCTGGACATTCACTTGGAGAATATTCTGCTTTATCGTCAGCTGGTTATTTGGGTTTTGCTGAAACAATTAAACTTTTAAGAACTAGGGGTGATTCTATGCAAAATGCTGTACCCAAAGGTGAAGGAGGTATGGTTGCGGTATTAGGTTCAACAACAGAGATAATTGATAAAATTTTATACGCTAATAACAAAAATTTTATTGCTGAAATTGCAAACGATAATTCAGATGGGCAAATTGTAATAAGTGGTAAAAATACTGACTTATCTAAATTAATTGAAATTTTAAAATCTAATAATATAAAAAATATTAAACTACCAGTTAGTGCGCCGTTTCATTGCAAACTTATGAAAAAGGCTACTGAGATTATGAAAAAAGAAATTAATGATATAAACTTTGAAGAATCAAAAAATGTATTAATTTCCAATGTAACAGCCAGTGAAATTTCAAATAAAGATGAGATTAAGAAATTATTAATTGATCAAATTGAGAATAGAGTAAGATGGAGAGAAAGTGTAAATTATATGATTAAGAATGACGTTGATCATTTTATAGAGATTGGACCCGGTAAAGTTTTATCTGGATTAATAAAAAGAATAAATAAGTCAGTAAAAATTGATACAATTAATAATGAGAATGATATAAATAACTTGAAAATATGAATAGTTTAAAAAACAAATCTATAATTGTTACAGGTGCATCAGGTGGTATAGGAAATTCAATTGTTAAAAAATTGGTTGAGAATGATGCAAATGTATTAGCATCTGGAACTAGAGTTGAAAAACTTGAGGAATTAAAATCAAAATATGAAAATATTAAAATTTTAAAATTTGATATATCTCAAAATGATAAAATTGAGGAATTTATTGAAAATGCTACTAAAGAACTAGGTGGAACTTTAAATTGTATTGTTAACAATGCTGGAATAACCAAAGATAATTTATCAATTCGAATGAGCTTAGAAGAATGGAAAAAAGTAATTGATGTTAATTTAACTTCAACTTTTTTGTTAAGTAAATTTTCAATTAAAAAAATGTTAAAAAATAAATCTGGAAAAATTATAAATATTACTTCTATAGTTGGTCACACAGGAAATCTTGGACAGGCCAACTACTCAGCTTCAAAAGCAGGTATTGTTGCAATGTCAAAAACTTTGGCAATAGAATATGCAAAAAAAAATATTAATATTAATTGCATTTCACCTGGATTCATAAAAACAGCTATGACTGATAAGATTGATGAAAAATATAAAGAAATTATTATATCTAAAATTCCTTCAGCAAGATTAGGAGAACCTGAAGATATTGCAAATGCTGTTCTTTTTTTAGCCTCTGATAAATCTGATTATATCAATGGAGAGACCTTACATGTTAATGGTGGTATGTATATGGCTTGACAAAACAAGTTTTTAAACTATTAACAATTTAAAACAATAAAGGATCAATATGTCAGAAGATATTTCAAGTAAAGTTAAAAAAATAGTAGCAGATCACTTAGGTATTGATGAGTCGAAAGTTACAGAGGAATCAAGTTTCATTGATGATTTAGGTGCTGATAGTTTAGATACTGTTGAATTAGTAATGGCTTTCGAGGAAGAGTTTGGCTCAGAGATTTCAGACAGTGAAGCAGAAAAAATTTTAACAGTAGGTGATGCTGTTAAATTTATTGAAGGAAAAGCTAACTAATTACTTTCATGCCCACAAATAATGATGGGGTTATGATTATATTATCTTCTCCTTCTGGAGCAGGTAAAACCACTTTAGTGAATTTACTTTCAAAATTAGAAAATTTTGAAGTTTCAATTTCCCACACAACAAGACAACCGAGAACTAATGAACAACCTGATAAAGATTATTATTTTGTCACTGAAGAAAAATTTAAAAGATTAATAAATAATGAGGAATTTTTAGAGTATGCAAAAGTTTTTAATAATTTTTATGGATCAACTAGAACACCCGTCATAGATAAGTTGAATAAAGGTAAAAATGTCCTGTTCGATATTGATTGGCAAGGTGCGGATCAGATTAAAAATAAAAAGTTAGATTATAAATTAATTACTTTTTTTATTTTACCACCAAGTAAAGAAATTTTATTTGAGAGACTTTCAAACAGAGAAATGAAGGATAAATTAATTGTAGATGAAAGAATGAGACAATTTAGCAGAGATGTGTTGCATTGGATTAACTATGATTATGTAGTGATCAATGATGATTTAAAGAAGTGTTATACAAGAATTTTAAATTTGATAAAAGCTGAGATGAATAATGGATCTAAAGATTATGATCCCAATTATATTAGAAAGCATGTTGAAAAACTAACTTTTTAGATTTTCATATTCACGTGTTAAATTATAATATGTTTCACAATCAATATTTTGAGGTCTGAGATTTAAATCTAAATTTAATTTACTTAAAATTTTACTATCTCCTTTAAATAGTTGATTGAAAGGTTTCCTTAACATTTTTCTCCTATGTCTAAAAAAAATTCTTGTTATTTTTTCTAAATTTTTTGCATTTTGAATTTTTAAAAAATTTTTTTTTGGAGAAAAAAATAACAGAGTACTCTCTATTTTTGGTTTTGGGTAAAAGCTATTTGGTTTAATATCAATTATTTTTTTTATATTTAATTTCCAGTTTGATATAACAGATAATCTTCCATAATTTGAATTGTTATATTTTGAAATAATTCTGTCTGCTACTTCTTTTTGAAACATTAAAATTAGACTACTAAACCATATTTTGTTGTTATCTAAATTTAAAATCCATTTACATAAAATTTCTGTTGAAATATTATATGGTAAATTACCAAATACTATCAATTTATCATTACAAAGTTTATTTTCATCTATTTGTAAAATATCATCATTGATGATTATAATTTCTTCATTAAATTTTTTCTTTAATAATGTTACTAGGTAATTATCTTTTTCAATTACAAAAAATTTTTTTGGTTTTTTTTTTAACAAATTAATAGTTAAATTTCCAGTTCCAGGACCCACTTCAAGAATTGACTTGTTTTTAATTTCTTTAAGATTTAAAATTACATCAATAATATTTTTATCAACTAAAAAATTTTGTCCTAAACTTTTTTTGGCTTGAATTTTCACCTTGAGTCCAAAAATTTTATTGCAGCAATTAAACTTTGAGGATCTGATTTATTTTTACCAATCATATTATAGTTTGTTCCATGGTCGGGAGATATTCTTAAAAATGGCAAACCTAAAGTAATATTTATTGCATCAAAGTTATAAATTGTTTTAATAGGGGTTAATACTTGATCGTGATACATTCCAACTATAACATCAAATTTTTTAATATTATTTTTCATAAATAAACTATCAGCGGGATGGGGGCCACTCACACTTGAATATATTTTCCTCAAAATTTTCAATGACGGTTTAATTATTTTATCTTCCTCACTTGTTTTAAAATTACTTTCACAATGAGGATTTAGGCCAGTAATCGCAATTTTAGGATCTTTTTTAAAATATTTTTTATAAAATTTTTTGATAACCTGAACATGATTTACAATTTTCTTTTTAGATATTGTTTTATATACATTTTTTAAAGGAATATGAGTTGAAACAGGACTCACAGCAAGTTTATTGTTAAAAATTAACATTACAAAATTCTTGGAATTAGTTTTTTGTGCTAAAAATTCAGTAATCCCCAAGTATTTACCTTTTAAAAAATGTTTCTTTGATATTGGGCCATTGATTAAGCCAGAGAATTTTTTTGATTTAAGTAAAATCAAAGCTGTTGAAAAACATTCATAATTGTAAGAATTAGAATTAGATGAAATTTTTTCAAAAATATTCTTATAACTAAATTTAATATCTATTATATTTAATCTGTTATTTTTTAAGTCTTTATAATTGAAATCTTTTTTAATCACATTAAATCTAATTCTATATTTTAAAAACTTCATTTGATCACACAAAAGATTATATGAACCAATTATAATAATTGGTTTCTTAAATTTATTTTTTTTAAAAGTTTTAAAAAGTATTTCAGAAAATATACTAAAAGGCTCACCTGTAACTATCAGAATTGGTTTAATATTCATTTATAATTTGATTATTTTTGATTTTATTAAAAAATATAGTTGAATAATTATTCAACTGATTTGTAAGTTCAATTTCTATTAATTTTTCTAATTCTTTGTTTATATCAATTTCTACTTTTTCAGTTTTTTTATCATTAACTTTTAATAACATTATACCAGATGGTATTGATATTGGATTTGAAATTTCATCGATATCTAAATTTAAAACTTCTTTTTTAATTTTTTCATTTAAAGTGTTTATGTCCACCCAGCCTACCAAACCAGATTTCATTTTCGTATTTGAAATACTATATTTGACTACTGTTTCTTCAAAGCCTTTTATTTTAATACTTTCTAAAATTTCTTGATATTTTTTATTAATTTCATCTTTATTTTTAAAATCAAAAACTAATTCATATAACAACAAAATTTCTCTATCCTTTGTTTTGTATTTTAAGATTTTCTCTTTCAAAATTTTTTCATCTATTATTACTTTGTCTTTGTATTTAGAATATATCATTTGATTCCAAACAGTCTCAATTTCAATTTTTTTGTAAATATTTTCGAATTTTAATCCAAGATTTTTGAGATAATACTTAAACTCATCTTCAGAATTTAAACCTAATTCTTTATAAATATTTGAAATCATCAGTCTAACAGATTCATTTTTTTGATTTAATTCGTAGATTTTATCCAATTCTATCTTTTTAATAATTTCCTTCTGCAAAGAATTTTTTGCAAGTTCCAAAACTGTTTGTTTATCTAAGTTATTCAAAGATTTATTTAGAGCAACTAAGTATTTATATTCATTTTCTATATCAATATTTGTAATTATTTCATTGTTAATTTTCATAATTATTTTAACCTCAGTTGAAGAAATATTTGTAAAAATCAAGAAAGTGTTAATTAATGATAATGTGAGAATATAAAAAATTTTTTTATAAAAAATCATTTATTTATTCTAAAATACTATCTGTTTTTGTTGAGCCAAGAGGTATTAAAGTTATATTAAAGAATAATTCTTCAGTCGGTTTAATATTTCCACTTGAATAGTAATCTTTATTATATGTAATTGATGCAGTTAAACAATCATTTTTATATTCATATATCAAATTGTAATATTCTGTTAAATTATCAGTTTTATTTTCTCTAGTTTTGAATGAAAAACTATTATTCTGATTAATCATATAGCTTAAGGTATTTTCATAATAACTTTTTTTCCCAACTATATTGTTTTCCTCATAAAAGGTAAAAGTATTTACAAAATTATTTACTGTGAAAGAGTTTTCTAAACTATGAAAATTTATTTGATCCAAATCATTATCTACAGAAAAATTATAATCGAATTCAAATTTCGAATTTGGAATATATCTTAACTCTCCAACAAAATCAGACTGTTTTTTACCCAGAGTGCTAGAAGTTGGTAAATTTTCATTAAGTTCATCTCTGAACACAGTAGCCACTTTTGCATCAAATAAATGGCCATTTTTTTGATTCTTTTTTTCATAATCCAATCCAAGAGTTAATGATCCTCCACCTTCAATAGTTTCGTTAAACCCAATTCTATTTAAACTGAATATATTATCAGATGTTAATAATCTATTTTCATCTTTTAAGTTTTTACTATCATTAGGGCTAAATCTTAAAGATAGTTTGGGAATTATTAAATTCATAAAATCCCCATCTTCTTTAATGAGAGGCAGTTCTAAATCATAAGAAATTAAAGTAAGAAGCTCACTTTGTTTTTTTTCTTTTAATTTAGATGAGTTATTCGCATCTGAGTTTACATTTTTGATTATCGACTTTAATCTATTGTTAAATCCAAATTTATTAACAAATTTTGAACTTGTTAATATTAAATCATTAACCTGAGTTGCTTCATATATATTAGTAGAAAATTTTTTTTGATTTCCAAATGATGAAAAATCTAAACTTTCAATTAAATCGGTTTCAAGATCAATAGCCTTGCTTAAAGAATAATTTGGATAAACAAATTCATACTTATCACTGTTTAGTTTATTCATACTCTCATAACTTTCAAATGATAGATTAAAATCCAAATCATCTCTTGATCCAGAAAATTCAAAGATATTTTCTAAAATATTAGTATCTTTAATAATTGGGCTAGTAGATTCTAAAGAATATACTTTTGTGTAGTCATCATTAGAAACCTTTTCTAATTTTAAATTTATTTTACTATTATCAAAAAAATTTTGATCTAAATTAAATATTGAATTAGAAAAAAAGTGAGTTTTTGTTCCATTTTTATCCTCATCTTTATTTATACTGAAATCAGCTATATGAGATGAATTTTTTGTTTCTTTTCTAAATTCTGATTGAAGTAAAAATTCAGAAGTTGAAAAAAACCTGGGTTTAAAAGTTAAATCTGAACTTTCAGAAATGACATGGAAGTAGGGAACATTTACAGAGGCACCTAAATTTTTAGAATCACCAAATGTAGGAATTAAAAATCCTGACTTTCTTTCTACCGAAGGATCAGGATGAAAAAATTTTGGAAAATAAAAAACTGGAGTATTATATAGTCTTAACCACGCATGTTTATAATGAATTTCTTTTTGTTTTTTGTAATGAATTATTTCTTTTGATGTAATTGACCATGGTGGACAATTATTATTTCCAGCACAAGAAGTAAAGATTCCTTTTTTAACAATAGTTTTGTCCTCATAATAATTTACAGAGTTACCAACTAATTTTGGCTCATTTTTACTGTTACCATAAATATCATTTCTTAATAAAACTTTTATATCTTTTCCTAAAAGTTCAAAATTTTGTAGACGGATCATTCCAGCTTTGAGGAAATATTTATTTTTTTCAATATCTTCAATTTCAATTTCTTTTCCATTTAATATCTGAGTTTTATTGAAATATTTAAAAGATTTTAGATCAATTAGGTTTCCAATTTTATCTTTTACATTTGTCTTCTTATTTGAAAAAATTTCTTCTTCATTAATTTTATAACTTACATCATAAGTCACTATTTCATACTCATTTTTTATATTAAAAAATGTTTTACCTGAAGATAAAAGTTGGTTTTTAATTTTATTGAAATTTATTTTGTTAGAATTTATTTCTATTTTGTTTTTCAGATCAACTACAAGCACATTTCCTTCAGCAACTAATATCTCATTTTTTTTATTATACGTTACTTTATCTGCATATATTTCAATCTCACCATCAATTATTGCTTCGGCATTATCTTGACCAATTATTATATCCCCTTTTTCATAAGCTAAAATTTCATTAGCTTTGAAATTAATTTCTTTTGATTTTAACGGAGTAGATAAAAATAAAAAATTTATTATAATAAATAAAAATAAATTTAATATTTTGATATTATTTTTCATTTAATCTAATTATTCCTATAAAAGATAAGCATGTTAATATTATAACTGGAAACCATATAGATAAAATTAACGGTAATTTTCCATTTTCTCCCAACAAACTTGAAAAATGACTTAGATAATAAATAGATACCGAAAAAAAAATTCCTATAAATAAATTGAACATGAGATTTCTCTTAAATTTATTGTGAAACATGATTATAGTTGCGATTATTGTCATTACCGATAATAAAATTGGGAGAGAATAAAATTTATGTTTTTGAACATTAATTTCATCCACAGAATAGCCAATAGTCTGATAATCTTTTTCCAACTTAAGTAATTCAAAGTAGGTTAAAGACGATAAATCTGAAAAAAGATTATTTATTCTCTCTAGATCAAAATTACTTTTTAAGGTCATTTTATCTTGTTTTTTTGACATATTTTTTAAGTCAGTAGCTATTACATCAAACAATTCCCACTCATAATTTTTTATATTTATTTTTTTCGAAATTATATTTTCAACAATTTGAAAATTAGTATCAAATTTCGTTATTGATGAATTAATTAAAAATTCACCATCTATTTTATCGGAATTAATTATTACGGTGCCATTATCTAGATTATCTTTAATCCAAATTCCATTTTTAGTGATTACAGCTAAGTATTTTTTATCACCGGCGTAATTATTTTTTATTTTAAGATACTCATTTTTAAGAATAGAAGAAAAATTATAAAATATAATTATTATGATGAATCCTAATATTAAAGAGCTAAATGTAAGGAATCTTAATAATGAAAAATTATCAACACCAAATTGTCTTAAAGTATAAATTTCTTTATTTTCAAATATTTCAATAAAGAAGAATTGTGTAGAAATAAGAAAAATAAACGGGAACATTTCATATAAAAGTGAAGGTGCATTTAAGCTTGTTAATAAAACAGGAGTTAAAAAACTTGTTTCACTCTCCTTAAGAAAATTTGCTTCTTCAATTAGATTAATAATCATTACAAGAACAAAGAATACAGTAGATACCAAAAAAATTTTTTTTATAAATTTTTTTAAAAGAAAAAGTTTGTGAATATTTATAATCAATTTAGTTTCTCCCTAATATTTTATAATTTAGAAATAAATAGAAATACATAATACAAAATAAGAATACAGGTATTAAAAAATAAAACATCACATTTTGAATATTAATTCCTGAAAATGTTAATGATATTTCTGAAACGAGTATTAAAATTATACCTAAAACAAACTTTAAAGAATTTGTAATTTTATAGGAATTCTGATCTTTACTTGAAGTAATTATTAAAGATGAGGATAATCCAACCAAAATTATAAATAGTGGAGAAAAAAATCTCTTTAAAAACTCTTCTAAAATTGCAGAAGAAATTTTTATATCACAACCTGTAAAAAAAAATTTTTCTTTAATTATTTCATTTGTTTTTCTAAAGTTATTAATTTCCTTCATACATCGAATTAAACTTTGGGTGTTCATCTCTTGAGTTTTGGGATGTGTAATTGTGCTAGTATTGAATTTACTTAAATCTAGATTGAATCTTGAAAAATCTATAATACTCTGATTATTATCCTCAGTATTTATTATTTTTCCATTATTTAGCATTATTCTTTTTACATCATTATCATCACTTATAATTTCACCACTCTGCGCCACAATAATTTGATTACTTTTATTATCTATTTTCTCTTTGATAATAATATTCTTTAAAAAATTTTCATTTTTCTTTTCCACAAATATTGTAAGATCTTCTACAGTATCAATAAATTTTTTTTCTTTAATTATTGACGTGAATAAATCTACATTCGATGTTCTAAAAAAGGATCTTCCTTTATCTAAGGTGTAGGGAACAATCAAGGTTGTTAATATTAATTGGATAAAAAAATAAATTATTGATATCTTAATTAAAATATTGATAAAATTTAACTTTGTAATACCATTAATCCAATAAATTATAAGTTCGTTGTTCATCTCAT
Organism: uncultured Pelagibacteraceae bacterium; assembly: GCA_902628195.1. Classification (GTDB taxonomy): domain Bacteria; phylum Pseudomonadota; class Alphaproteobacteria; order Pelagibacterales; family Pelagibacteraceae; genus Pelagibacter. The sequence goes on along the minus strand of CACOLY010000008.1, from coordinate 29,855 downwards.
AATTTATAATTATGTAAAATAAAGATATCATAAACATGAATGGCAAAATCTTACTGATAATTTTAGGTAATGAAAAAAGAGTATACGAGAAATATACTTTTAAACTGTGTCCATCCTCAGAAATAAGATCAAGAAAATTTACAGCTTGTATTATCCAAACAATTATAGCTACTGATATGATTAATATGAAAAAAAATAGATTAATATCTTTTATAAATTTTTTAAAAATTAATTTTTTCATTGAATTTTTAAGAAATAATACATATATATTTTCAACTAATAGTTTACAATTTAAATACAACCTAAGGTACATATTTATAAAGAATGTCAATAAAAATTACACATAAAAGTTATAAAAGTGAGAGTTCTACTGATAATTATGCATTTTTTACCAATGAAAAATTTCAAATTCATGGTCTTAGAAAGTTATCAATTAACAATCAATCAAATCAAATTAATAAAATAATCGGTACGTTTAACGACTTGGACAAAAAAAATTTTTTATTTTTTAACATTAGTTCAACTAAAAAAGTTCTTTTAATTAAATTAAAAGATAATCAAAAATTTATTGAAAATGAAAAGATTGGAGCAAAATTTCATGATTATTTAAAATCAGAATCAAATTTAAAATTAATGTTTTTTGAACAAAATATTAAAGGAAGCGCTGGCAAAAATAGAAATTTTTTTGACGAATTTATACACGGCTTAAATTTAAAATCTTATGTTTTCGATAAATATAAAAGTGAAAAAAAAAATAAGAATATTGAAATAGTAGTCTCTAGTAATAAAAAATTATTAGATGGAAACAAAAGATTTAGTTCATTGATTGAAGGGACAAATTTAACTAAGGATCTTGTCTCTGAGCCAGGAAATATTTTACATCCCGACGAATATACAAAAAGAATTTTACAATTAAAAAAAAATGGCTTGAAAGTAACTGTATATGACACAAAAAAATTAAAGAAATTAGGAATGAATGCTCTCTTAGGTGTTGGTCAAGGAAGCATTAGAGGTTCTTATCTAGTTACTATTGAATGGAATGGGGCAAAATCTAAATCAAAACCTTTAGCATTTGTTGGTAAGGGTGTCTGTTTTGATACCGGCGGTATTTCTTTAAAACCAGCAAAATTTATGGAAGATATGACTTATGACATGGCAGGTTCAGCGGTTGTTGTAGGTTTAATGAAAACTCTTGCATTGAGAAAAGCAAAAATTAATGCTGTTGGTGTAGTAGGCCTTGTTGAAAATATGCCTGGAGGAAATGCACAAAGACCTGGAGATATTGTGAAATCTTATAGTGGCAAAACTATAGAAGTTTTAAATACTGATGCAGAAGGAAGATTAGTTTTAGCAGACGCTTTAACTTTTACAGAAAGAAAATACAAACCAAGCTTTATTATAGATTTAGCAACTTTAACAGGGGCAATAATTGTTTCTTTAGGTTCTGAATATGCTGGACTTTTTTCAAATAATGACAAACTTTCTAAACAACTTTTTAATTCTGGAGAAAAAGTTGATGAAAAAGTTTGGAGGATGCCACTACATAAAAACTACGACAAGCTTATGAATTCAAATAATGCAGATATGCAAAATATAAACTATGTTGGTGGCGCTGGTTCAACTACAGCTGCGCAATTCTTACAAAGATTTATTTTAAACAAAACACCATGGGCACATTTAGATATTGCAGGTATGGCATTTTCAAAATACGGTGGAGCTCTTAATTCTGGGGGAGCTACTGGTTATGGTGTAAGATTATTGAATCAATTAATAGAGGATTATTATGAGTAACTTAGAACAAACATTATCAATTATAAAACCTGATGCAGTAGAACGAAATTTAGATAATGAAATTAAACAGATATTTAAAAGCAATGGATTTAAAATAATACATGAAAAAAAAATCCAAATTGAAAAATCAGAGGCTGAAAAATTTTATAAAGTTCATGAGACAAAACCTTTTTATAATGATTTATGTTCTTACTTGTCTTCGGGGCCCATACTTGTGATGATACTTGAAAAAGAGGGTGCTGTTAAAGCAAATAGAGAAATAATGGGTTCAACAAATCCTAAAGAAGCCGCCGAGGGAACAATTAGAAAAAAATTTGGAATTTCTATAGATAAAAATTCAGTGCATGGATCTGATAGCATTGAAAATGCCAAATTAGAGATTGATTTTTTTTTTAAAGACTAGGAATACATTTTCATAATTGCCTTTGGAAATAACTTATGCTCTTCCTTAAGAATTCTTTTTGCGAGTGATTTAGAGGTATCTAGTTTTAATATTTTTACCTTTTTTTGAAGGATTATTTTACCAGAGTCTAATTTTTGGTTTACAAAATGAACAGTACAACCAGAGAATTTATCTTTATTGTGTATTGCTCTTTGATGAGTGTTAAGACCTTTGTATTTTGGCAAAAGTGATGGATGAATATTTATTATCTTACCTTTAAATTTTTTTATAAAATTTTTTGATAGGATTTTCATAAAACCAGCAAGACAAATTAATTTTATTTTTCTTTTTTTTAACTCTTTAAGAATTTTATTTTCAATTAATATCATTTTATTAAAATTAAAAATTTTTGTATTTATTTTTTTCTTTTTAGAGAACAATAATCCTTTTGCATTTTTATAGTTTGAAATAACTAAATTAATTTTAATTGGTGATTTTTTTTTTAAAGAAAATTTATAAAGTGCTTTTAAATTTGATCCAGTACCCGAAATAAATACAGCAGTTTTTATCTTATTTGTACCAATCAAGTCGATCTTTCAATATTACTTTCTTTTTATTTTTTACAATTTTTCCAATAATATAAGGTCTATATTTTTTTGAAAAAATTTTTAATACTCTATGAAAATTTTTTTTCTTAATAATTAAACAAAATCCAACACCACAATTAAAAGTTTTAAGCATTTCTTTATCACTAATATTGTTTTTTTTTAACCATTTATAAATATTAGAAGGGTTAATCTTATTTAGATTAATTTCTGCACTAAGTTTATCAGGTATTATTCTTTTAATATTATCTTCTATCCCACCACCAGTTATGTTCGCGCAACCATTTATCAAATTTTTATTTAATAAACTTAGTGTTTCATTTACATAAATTTTTGTGGGTCTAATAAGTTCTTTTTTTAAAAATAAATTTTTTTTTATATTTATTTTTTTTTTTTCAATTAAATATCTTACCAAAGAATATCCATTTGAATGAAGACCATTTGATGGCACGGCTAAAACTAGATCGTTCTTTTTTATATTATTTTTTGATAATATTTTTTTTTGATCAACTATACCTACTGCAAATCCAGCAATATCAAATTTTCCTTTAGCATATGTACCAGGCATTTCAGCAGTTTCACCTCCAACCAAAGAACAATTTGAAATTTCACACCCTTTGACTATTCCTTTAATAATTGATTTTAATTTTGGTAAATCAATTTTATTTATTGAAATATAATCTAAAAAGAAAAGTGGTCTAGCTCCTTGAACAATTAAGTCATTTACACTCATGGCAACAAGGTCAATACCTATTGTATCAAATTTTTGAATTAAGTTTGCAATTTCTATTTTTGTTCCAACACCATCTGTACACGCAACTATTTTTGGATTAACAATGTTTTTGGGAATATCACTTATAGATCCAAAACCACCTATATTGGTAAACTTTTTTTTGCCTTTTTTTTTTGCTGTTATATTTGATATGAATTTAACAAATTTATCAGCAGAACTTATGTTTACACCGCTTTTTTTATAGGTAAATAAGTTATTTTTCATTACTATAAATTATGATTTTTAATAATAAATTAATTTATTTAAAATTCTTATATAATTTTTTTATTGTTCTTTCTTTAATTATATTTTTTTTTTCCACAACCAAGGTTTTTGGAAAATCTTTCAATATTAATGATATTGAAATATCCAAACCCTTTGAGATAAATTTTGATAAAAATGAAGTAATCGATATAGGTTTTAAAGATGCTTTTTTTCAATTAGTTTCACTAATTGTTAATTCTTCTGATAAAGATAAAATTAAACCAGTCAAATTGAACGAAATAAGAGGAATGGTTGAATCTTTTTCCATTAAAGAGGAAAGGTTTGTAAATGAAATATATTACGTAAATTTAGGGGTATCATTTAATAAAAAAAAAGTTTTTAATTTTTTGGAAAAAAAAAATATTTTTCCATCTGTTCCTGTTAAAAAAAAAATTTTATTTATACCAATAATTATTGATGAGTCTAAAAGGGATTTATTAATTTTTTCGGAAAATAAAATTTTTAATGATTGGAATATTTATCAAGAAAAATTTCATCTTATAAGTTATATTTTACCTACTGAAGATCTTGAAGATTTAAATACATTAAAAAATAATTTTGAAATTATTGAACAATATGATTTTCAAGAAATTATAAATAAGTATTCTTTAAATGACTCAATAATCGCATTATTTTTTAAAAATGATAAAAATCTAAGAGTTTTATCTAAAATTACTTTAAAAAAAAATATAGTAATAAAGAATCAATCTTTTTTGAATATTGATTTAAAAGATGATGAAAATATTAAAAAAATAATTCTTGAATTGAAAACTATTTATGAGGATTATTGGAAAAATAGTAATTTAATTAACACATCTATAAAATTAACATTAAATATTCAAGTTAGTAATAAAGATAATAAAAAAATTTCAAATTTTGAAAAAAAACTAAATGAGACTGATTTAATTTATGATCATTTTATTTCAAGATTCGACAAAGATTTTATTTACTATAGAATAATTTATAATGGGACACCAAATAATTTTTTAAAATCCATGGGTGATATGGGTTATAATTTTAATACACAAAATAGATTTTGGATTTTAAAATGAAGGATCTTACACAACAAATTATAAAATTTGATCATGAAATAAATTATAAAGATGAAGATTTTTTTATATCTAAAAGCAATCAACATATTCTTAAATTTTTAAATGAATGGCCAAAATGGGAAAAAAATTTTTTAAATATAATTGGTGAAAAATTTTCGGGAAAATCACATATAATTGACATTTTTTTAAAAAAATTTGATGGTATAAAATATGAGGCTAAATCATTGAATAATGATATCCTAAAAGAGATTAAGTTATATGAAAATATTGTTATAGAAAATCTAAATGAGAAAATTGATGAAAAGTTAGTTTACTCTTTATTTAATATCATTGATCAAGATAATAAATATTTGATTGTTACAACTACCAAACCTATTGTTGATTTCAACTTTTCTTTAGTCGATCTTAAATCAAGATCAAAAAATTTCATTTTACAAAATATAGAAAAACCTGATGATGAATTGATTTTTGCTTTAATTTTAAAAAATTTATCAGATCGTCAAATTTCTTTAGATAAAAAGTTGATAAATTATACAATAAAAAGAATTGATAGATCATATGGTAAAATATTTGATTTTATATATAAAATTGATGAGGCTAGTTTAAAAAAAAAAAGATCTATTGATTTAAAGATTATTAAAGAAGTTTTGGGGGTTAATTGAGTAAATATAGAAGTCATACGTGTAACGAATTAAGAAAAGTTGATGTTGGAAAAAAAGTTTTCTTATCTGGATGGATTAATAAAAAACGTGATCATGGAAACCTTTTATTTATTGATTTAAGAGATAATTATGGCATTACCCAATGCATCATAAATAAGGATAATTCCTCATTTTCTAATTTAGAAAAAATCCAATTAGAGACAGTTGTGAAGATCAATGGTGAGGTTGTTAATAGATCTGAGAATACCATTAACAAAGAAATTCAAACAGGAGAAGTAGAGGTTTCAATTGAAAGTTTTAGCGTTCTAGGTATTTGCAAAGAATTGCCTATGCCTGTTTTTAGTGATCAAGAGTACTCAGAAGAAATAAGATTAAAATATAGATTTTTAGATTTAAGAAGAAAAAAAATTCATGAAAATATTGTTTTAAGATCAAAAGTAATTTCATTTATTAGAGATGAAATGAATAAATTAGGTTTTTTAGAATTTCAAACACCTATTTTAACTTCCTCAAGTCCAGAAGGTGCTAGAGATTTTCTAGTACCAAGTAGATTAAATCCTGGAAAATTTTATGCTTTACCTCAAGCCCCTCAACAATTTAAGCAATTAATTATGGTATCTGGATTTGATAGATATTTTCAAATTGCCCCTTGTTTTAGAGATGAAGACGCACGAGCAGATCGAAGTCCAGGTGAATTTTATCAATTAGATTTAGAAATGTCTTTTGTTGAACAGGAAGATGTTTTTAAGGTAGTAGAAAAATTATTGGTTAATACATTTAAAAAATTTTCTAATAAAAAATTAATGTTTGAAAAATTTCCAAAAATTTCTTACTCAGACTCAATGTTAAAGTATGGAAGTGATAAACCTGATTTGAGAAATCCCCTAATAATTGAGGATATAACAGAGATTTTTTCTAGAGAAGATGTTTCATTTGAAATATTTAAAAAATTAATAAAAACTGGCTCTAATGTTAGATGTATTGTTACAAAAAATACAAAAAATAAACCTAGAAGTTTTTTTGATAGTATTGACAAGTGGGCAAAAGATCAAGGTGCTTCCGGTTTAGCATATTTTACTCTTGAGGAGGATAAAGAAATTTTAGCTAAAGGACCAATTGGAAAATTTTTTCCCCATGATGCATTAGCAGAAATAATGAAAAAAACAAAAGCACAAATTGGAGATAGTATTTTTATGGCATGTGGTAAACAAAAGGATTTAGAGAAAATTACATCTTTAGCTAGAGAAAAAATTGCAAGTGATTTAAATTTAGTTGATGAAAATTCTTTTGCTTTTTGTTGGATAGTTGATTATCCAATGTTTGAGAAAGATGAACAATCTAGTAAAATTAAATTTAGCCACAATCCTTTTTCAATGCCTCAGGGAGATATTAATAATCTAGATTTAGAAAATCCGTTAAGTATGCTAGCATACCAATATGATATAGTGTGTAATGGGATTGAACTTTCCTCTGGGGCAATAAGAAATCATATTCCAGAATTAATGTATAAATTGTTTTCAGTCGCAGGTTACTCAAAAAAACATGTTGATGAAAAATTTAGTGGAATGATCAATGCGCTAAGTTATGGTGCTCCACCACATGGGGGTATAGCGCCAGGAATAGATAGAATAGTAATGTTATTGGCAAATGAAAAAAATATTAGGGAAGTTACTATGTTTCCCATGAACCAAAATGCTCAAGATTTGATGATGAATGCACCCTCTGAAGTAGATGAAAATCAATTAAAAGATTTAAATCTTACCCTCAAATTAAGTAAACAATAAATTTATTTTTTTCCTTTAAGATTGATTTTTACATCTGATAGATCAACTAGATTCTTTTTATAGTTGTTTCTAACAAATCCTTTGCTTGTAATATCTTTTACAATTTTAAGAAGTTGATTTTGATCATCTGTACTTTGATCATCTAAATGAGAATTTTCACTCGTGCCAATAGCAGGAGTATGAGCTAAATCTTCTCTATTTTGATAAGAAATCGCCAATTCTCTGAATATATAATCTAATATAGATGACGCGCTTAAAATTCTGTCATTTCCAAGAACTTTACCAGAAGGTTCGAATTTAGTTCCAACGAATGCATTTATGAACTCATCTAGTGGAACTCCATACTGTAGTCCTAATGAAACTGCTATTGCAAAATTATTCATTAAAGCTTTCACTAATTCGCCCTCTTTACTGGTATCTATAAAAATTTCTCCAATTTTACCATCTTCATATTCTCCAGTATGTAAGTAAACTTTATGATCTCCAATCGTAGCTTTTTGAATATAACCTTTTCTTCTATCTGGCATACTAAACCTTTTTCCTGATTTATCTTGGATAATATTGCCAGGTTTTAATAAATTTTCTAAATTTTTAGGAGTTGTTTTTTGAATTTCTGAAATTATCTCAATTTTTTTATTTTCAGTAGTTTTATTATTAGTTGAGCTTAGACTTTTTGTTTTTCTATTATCTAGTTTGACGTCTATTATTTCAAACTTACCGTCATCTCTTTTTTCCAAGTTTTTTAGCTCATTTTCATCAATACTATCAAGATAATGATTTACTTTAAAAGAGCATGTATAATAAGTTTCAACTAAGTATTTTGCCATTTGACCCCAATTCTTTAAAATTAATTTGAAAAATGATTCTTAAGTTTATATACAATTACAAATTTTAGTCTAATTTTATTTATACAATTTTAAATTGAAATATAAACTTTTTTTATGTTGACACTTTTTAAAAAAATATTCACTTGGTGGAATCAAGATACTATTGGTACAAAAGTTAAAACAATTTTTTTTGGAAAATTAGTTGGGAAAGACTCTTTTGGGAATAAATATTACGAAAGTAAAAAAGGAAAAAGATGGGTAATTTATTCTAATGAAGTGGATGCATCAAAAATCCCAGTTGAGTGGTATTCATGGATACATTTTACCCCAAACAAAATAGAAAAAATTCATGAATTAAAAAAATATAGTTGGCAAAAAACACATCAACCTAATTTAACAGGAACCGATAAAGCATTTTATCCAAATAAAAATAATGATATTAATAAGAAAAAATATAAAGTGTGGAAAAATTAAAATTAAGTTATTTCTAAAATCCATAATCTTATTTTTATTAATCTATTTTAATTATAGTTTTGCTAGTGACCTAGAGGGCAGTCACACAAGTATGAAAGTTTTAGATAAAATTAGCTCAAAAAATACACTGATACAACTTAAAAACGGAAAAGAGATTAGGTTTAAGGATTTATTGATTAAAAGTATAAAATGTAAAAATTCAGAGTTTGATGATAATCCAGAAATAACTGCCTATATACAAGTTAAAGATTTAACAAATCAAGATAAAGATGATGTATTTGTTTTTAATGGGTGGATGTTTTCCTCTAGCCCTTCAATAAAACCTTTTGATCATCCAGTTTATGATGTTTGGTTAATTGGATGTTATTAAATTATTTTTTCGTTATCAAGCCAACTTACATTAAAATCTGAATTGATAAATTTCTTATGATTTAATAATTTTTTATGAAGGGGGATAGTAGTAGTAATTCCTTCAATAACAAATTCATCTAAAGATCTATTCATTCTTTGAATAGCTTCAATTCTATTTCTTCCATGGCAGATTAGTTTACAAACCATACTATCATAATAAGGAGTTACTTTATATCCTTGATAGATTGCACCATCGACTCTTGTTCTAAATCCAGATGGTTGATGGCACATTCCTATTGTTCCTGGAGAAGGTTGAAAGTTTTTACTAGGATCTTCTGCATTTATTCTACATTCTATAGCATGACCTCTTGGATTTATATCTGACTGTTTTAAAGCTGTTTCTCCGGTATAAGCTATCCAAATTTGCTCCTTAATTATATCAATTCCAGTAACCATTTCGGAAACTGGATGTTCTACTTGAACTCTGGTATTCATTTCCAGAAAATAGAATTTCCCATCTTCATAAATAAACTCAACAGTGCCAGCACCTTCGTAACCAATTTTACTTACCATTTTTACAGTTTTTTCAAAAAGATCTTTTCTGATTTCATCGTTTAAAACAGGACTAGGAGTTTCTTCAATCAATTTTTGATGTCTTCTTTGAACTGAACAATCTCTCTCATGCAAATGTACGGTTCTATTTTTTCCTGACAAAATTTGAACTTCTATATGCCTTGGATTTTGAAAAAATTTTTCAATATATATCTCATCATTTCCAAAATATTTTTGAGCCTCAGATTTTGCAGTTGAAAAAAGTGTTTCAAAATCTTGTTCTTTTGTAACAATTTTCATTCCTTTACCACCTCCACCTCCTGATGCTTTTATCAAAATTGGAAAACCAATTTTTTTACAAATTTCTTTAGCTTCTTTAATATCTTTTACTCCACCTTCAGATCCTTCAATAACAGGTAAACCATTTTCTTTAGCAATTTTTTTTGCCTGTATTTTATCACCCATCATTTTGATATGTTGAGATGATGCACCAATAAATTTAATCTTATTTTCTTCCAAAACTCTAGCAAAGTTAGCATTTTCAGACAAAAAACCGTAACCAGGATGAACTGCCTCTGCTCCAGTTAGATTAACGGCAGATAGAAGTGCAGGAATATTTAAATAACTATTTGCAGGTTGATGAGAACCTATACAAACACTTTCATCAGCTAATTTAACGTGCATACTTTCCCTATCTACATCAGAGTGAACAGCAACTGTTGAAATTCCCCATTCTTTACAAGCTCTAATTACTCTGACTGCAATCTCCCCACGGTTTGCAATTAAAATTTTTTTGAACATTATTCTAGAATGATTAAAACTTGGCCAAATTCAACTGGTTGACCATCTTCTACAAGTATCTCTTTAACAACACCATTGGAGGTTGATGGAACATGATTCATTGTCTTCATTGCTTCAACGATCATAACAGTATCACCTTTTTTAATTTTTTTTCCTACTTCTACAAATTTTTTTGCTCCAGGCTCCGGTGCATGATAAGCAGTACCAATAATTGGTGACGTAACTTTAATACCAGAGTTTAAATTATTTGAAACTTTAGAGGTTTGTGATGATGAGGTTACTTTTTGAGTATTTGGTATAGTTTGATTATTTATTGATATATTGTTTTTAGAAACTTTTATTTTTGTATCCTTTTCTGTATATTCTAATTCAGTAAGATTAAATTCATCTAAACAATCTATTAGTTCCTTAATAATTTTTTTATCAATTTTCATTTTTTTAAGAGCTTTTGCATAGAAATTATGGCTAAAATATAACCATCTATGCCTAATCCAAAAATACCTCCAGTAACTATATCACTTATTAGTGATTTTTGTCTAAATTCCTCTCTTTTATATATATTTGAAATATGTATTTCAATTATTGGGTTTTTAAATATTTCTAAAGCATCCCTTATTGCAACAGAGGTATGAGTAAATGCAGCTGCATTGATTATAATACCTTTGAATTTTTTTCTAGACTCCTGAATTATATTAACAATTTCACCCTCAACATTTGATTGGAAAAATTCAATTTCTAAATTTAATTCTTTTGATTTTTCAATACATTTTTCTTTTAATTTATCAAAAGTATCTGAACCATATTGTGATTGTTCTCTTTCTCCTAATAGATTAATATTTGGACCATTAATAATTATAATTTTGTTATTCATTTAGCTCTTATATACGATGAAAAAAATAAAAATTAAAGTAAATGGTAAATTAAAAACAGTAAATAGAAATATTAATTTATCGATTTTAATAAAAAATCTTAAAATACAGCTAAAAAAAGTAGCAATTGAAATAAATGGAGAGATTGTTGATAAAAAAAAGTTAAATAGAATAATTTTAAAAAATAATGATAGAATAGAAATAGTTCATTTTATTGGAGGTGGTTAAGTTGACTAAAGACAATTTAGTAATTGCAAATAAAAGATTTAATTCAAGGTTAATTGTAGGCACTGGTAAATATAAGAATATGAGTGAATGTGCAAAAGCAATTAAACTTTCTGGTGCAGAAATAGTAACTGTAGCAGTCCGAAGAGTTAATATAACTGATAAAAGAAAGCCTCTATTAATGGATTATATTGATCCCAAAAAAATTACATATTTACCAAATACTGCTGGATGTTTTAATTCTAAAGAGGCTTTACGAACATTAAGATTAGCAAGAGAAATAGGTGGATGGAAATTAGTCAAACTTGAAGTTTTGGGAGACAAAAAAAATTTATTTCCTGAAATGATAGAAACTCTTAAATCTACTGAGATCCTAACAAAAGAAGGTTTTAAAGTAATGGTTTATTGTAATGATGATCCACTTATGGCAAAGCGATTAGAAAATTCTGGAGCATCAGCGATAATGCCTTTAGCAGCACCTATTGGCTCAGGATTAGGAATTCTCAATAAAGTAAATATCAAAATTATAAGATCTCAGACAAAACTGCCTTTAATTATAGACGCTGGTTTAGGTCAAGCATCTGATGCAGTAATGGCAATGGAGTTAGGCTGTGATGGAGTTTTGGTAAATACAGCGATTGCAAAAGCAAAAAAGCCTTTTGATATGGCTTTAGCATTCAAACATGCTGTCATATCAGGCAGAAAATCTTTTCTTTCAGGTAGAATAGATAAGACTTTAATGGGTAGCCCATCTTCTCCAACTGAGGGTATTATTTAGCTTTTTTGAAAAATTTTTTTTTTTTGAAAGGTTTTTTTTTATATTTTTTAATATTTTTTAAATTAATTATTTTATTTTCGTTTTTTTTGAGATTAATAATTTTAAGTTTTTCTTTGTGTTCTATTAATTGTAGAGTTTTTTTTGATTTATTTTTTATATCAATTATATATTCTGGAATTATAAGATTATGATCGGTAATAATATCAATTTTCATTTTAATTTTTTTTTCAATAAATGTTAAATCCTCAACAAAGTTTTCTTTTAAAAAATCAGAAATTTTCTCGCAAACCTTCAAATCTACAAATTTAGCCTTATTTAATACTGCATTTAATTCAACTATCTTAAGAAGTTTTTGTGCGAAGGACTCATCAGTTAAATTTACCTTCCATTTAACCGCACTTTCACGTAATCTTTGTCTAGACATCTCTAATAAACCAAAATTACTTATCCTACCAATTTGAATCCTAGCTCTATCTGATCTACATTTTTCTTTTAACCTTCTTTCAACTAATCTTCTATTTCCATATCCTAACATATCTATGAAGTCTATAATTATAAGACCTGATAAATCTCTAATTTTAATTTGTCTTGCTATTTCATCTGCAGCCTCTAAGTTAGTATCTAAGGCAGTGCTTTCAACATTTTTTTGTTTAATTGAACTTCCAGAATTAATATCAATAGAGACCAAAGCCTCAGTAGGATTGATTACCAAATATCCACCTGAATTTAGTTTAATTTCAGACTCAAATATTTGATTTAATTTTTGTTCAATACCTTGATCAATAAACAGTGGTATTTTACCTCTATATTTTTTAATTTTTTTAACATGTGAGGGCATCATCATTTTCATGAAACTTTGAGCTTTTTTATAACCCTCATTACCCTCGATAATTATATTCTTAGTATTTTCATCATACATATCTCTAAGAGTCCTATTAATAATTTCACTTTCCTGATGTATTAGTGAAGGAGCAATAGAATTAATTGCTTTTTCTTTAATTTGATTCCAAGTATTGATAAGCGTTGTTAAATCGTGATTAACTTCGTTTTTTGTTTTATTACTACCTGCTGTTCTGACAATCAATCCCATTCCTTTGGGTATCTCCATTTCATTTAGAATTTCTCTTATTTTTTTTCTATCTATCGGGTTAAATATTTTTCTTGATATACCTCCACCTTTTGGAGTGTTTGGCATTAAAACAATATATTTGCCAGCTATGGAAATAAAAGTACTTAATGCAGCACCTTTCTGGCCTCTTTCATCTTTTATTACTTGAACTAAAATAACCTGGTTAGGTTTTATAACTTCTTGAATTTTATATCTTTTAAAACTAAATCTTTTTTCTTTTTTAGCAACTTTTTCATCTACTGAATTTCCTTTTTCCTCTAAATTTTTTTTTTCTAATGGGTCATCTATTTCTAATTTTCCCTCAGCCAAATCTTCTTCTTCCTTAGCTTCGATCTCTTTTGAAAGTTCTTCCCTAGCTTTTTCCTCTTCTTGTTTTATTATTTCAAGATCACTTTGGGGAATTTGATAATAATCAGACTGAATATCATTGAATGATAAAAAACCATGCCTTTCTCTTCCAAAATCTACAAAAGCAGCTTGGAGAGATGGTTCAATTCTACTGACTTTGCCAAGATAGATATTGTTTTTAATTAGACTATTTTTTAATCCTTCGTACTCGTAATCTTCAATATTATTTTCTGATTTAAGCACAACCCTGGTTTCAGTGGGATGCGATGCATCGATATACAAATTTTTTTCCATATAATTTTTTTTGATTGTTTCATTTTAATTTACTACTATAAAATTTTGTTTTCTAATGCCTTATCTTTAACAAATTCCAGTATATAATGGAAACAAAATGAACAGGTATTTTAAAAATATATTTCTAGCAATTATTAGTTTTTTATTACTTATATCGGTTTTAATATTAGGTATTTTATGGAATTTTTCTAACAATATACCGGATTACAAATTTTTAAAAAATTATAAACCTCCTGTTTCAAGCAAAGTCTATTCAGGTGAGGGAAATTTAGTTGCTGATTTTTCAAAAGAAAAAAGAATTTTTATCCCATATGGCTCAATTCCCAAAAATGTAATAAGTGCTTTCTTATCAGCTGAGGATAAAAACTTTTTTTCACATCCAGGTGTAGATGCAAAAGGCGTCATGAGAGCAGTAATAAATAATTTGAAAAATATAATGACATCAAAAAGATTAGAAGGTGCATCTACAATTACTCAACAAGTAGCAAAAAACTTTTTACTTACCAATGAGGTTAGTTTAAACAGAAAAATAAAAGAGGCAATTCTTGCTTTTAGAATTGAGAGAGCTTTAACTAAAGAGAGAATTTTAGAATTATATCTAAATCAAATATATCTAGGTAGTGGAGCATACGGTGTTGCAGCTGCTAGTTTAGAATATTTTGATAAATCTATTAAAGAACTTAATTACGAAGAAGCAGCGTTGTTAGCAGCATTACCAAAAGCACCTAGCAAATATAACCCATATAGAAATATAAAACTAGCTGAGTTTAGAAGAAACCTTGTTTTAAAAAATTTATTAGAAAATCAATTTATAAATAATAAAGAATATGAAAATTTAAAAAAAAAAAAGATTATTTTAAAAAAAAATAAAAAGATTTTTTTAGAGGATGCACAATTTTATATAGAAGATGTAAGAAAGAATGTTATCGAAAAATTAAGTTATGAAAAAGTTTATAAACAAGGTTTCAATATTAATACACCCATAGACCTAAATTTACAAAAAATCGCCACCAACTCTTTAAGAAAAGGACTAATTGCATATGATAAAAGAAAGGGATGGCATGGAATTTTAGGAAATAAAAAATATTCTTCAAATTGGGCTAATGATTTTAAAGATCTAAAAATAGAAGATTCTATTGGTTGGGATATTTCAATAGTAAAAAAAGTGAATCAATTTTCTGCAGAAATAGAAACATCGAATAAATTAAAAGGCTCAATAAAATACAATGATATATCATGGACAAAAAAAGAATTTGAGGAGCTGTTAAGGGTTGGTGACATTATTTATACAAAAAAAATAGGAGAAAACGAATTTAGTTTAAAACAAATACCAAAAATAAATGGTGGTATTGTGGTGATGGATCCATACACTGGAAGAGTTTTAGCCTTAAGTGGTGGATTCAGTTTTAGAAATAGTGAATTTAATAGAGCAACACAAGCACTAAGACAACCGGGTTCAGCCTTCAAACCTTTTGTTTACGCATTAGCTTTAGAAAATAATTATACTCCTTCTTCATTAGTGTTAGATGCTCCGTTGGTATTAGATCAAGGTATAGATTTAAAAATGTGGAAACCAGAAAATTATGGAAAAAAGTTTTATGGACTTTCTACATTAAGAACAGGGTTAGAAAAATCTCGAAATTTAATGACTGTTAGAATAGCTCAAAAATTAGGAATTGATAATATTACAAACTTTTCTGAAATGTTAGGAATATATGATAATCCAGAGGAATTATTATCTATATCTTTAGGATCTGCTGAGACTACTTTATTGAAGCTAACTTCTGCATATTCAGCATTTATCAATGGTGGAAAATTGGTAAGTCCAATACTTATAGATAGAATTCAAGATAGTGAGGGGAATACAATTGTAAATAATGAAAAAAGATCATGTCTAAATTGTAAAGAAATTTCCTATACAAGTAAAAATTATCCAAAAATAAACAATAATTATAAGCAAGTTTTTTCTGCGCAAACGGCTTACCAAATTACTTCCATACTTGAGGGTGTAATACAAAGAGGTACTGGAAAAAAATTAAAAAAATTAAAATTAAATCTAGCTGGAAAAACTGGTACTACAAATGAAAATACTGATGCATGGTTTGTTGGATTTACATCTAATTATGTAATTGGAGTTTATGTTGGAATGGACAATCCTGCGCCACTAGGGAAATTTGAAACAGGTTCAAAAACAGCATTACCTATATTTGAAAATTTTATTAAAGAAGCAGTTAAAAAATCTGAAGCAAGACCATTCAAAGTTTCTGATGGTATAACCATGATGGTGATTGACCCTACGACTGGTCAAAAAGCGAATCTCTCATCAAAAAATACTATTATGGAAGCTTATAAAAGTAAAAATGTTGTTGATGGTAAAGTTTTATATTCAAATAATAATAGATTAGACTCAAATAATATATTAAAGTTTTATTAATGGATGATAAATATTTAAATTTTAAAAAAGAGATTGAAAGAATTAATCAAAGAATTAAGGAGTTTCTTTGAAAAAAATGATATTTACTCTAAATTAGAAAATCATAATAAACAAATGCTTAATGCTAATTTTTGGCAAGATAAAGCAAATTCAAATAAAGTAATTAAGGAAAAAAAGTTTTACGAAGAATTAACTAATTCATTTAAAAATTCTATTAAAAGTTTGGATGATTTAGATGATTTATATAAATTGGCCAAAGAGGAAAATAACCAAAATATCCAAAGCGAAGTTTTTGAGAATATTAAAGAATTGAGAAGTGTTGTTAAAAAAAATGAAATAAGTTGTTTTTTATCAAATGAAGCAGATGTTCTTGATTGTTATATAGAAATTCACGCTGGTGCTGGAGGTACTGAGAGCCAAGATTGGGCAGATATGTTAAGAAGAATGTATCTTAAATGGTCAGACTCAAAAAAATTTAAATCAAGTCTTATAAGTGAACACAGAGGTGATGAAGCTGGCATTAAATCTTCAACAATAAAAATTAAAGGAAATTATGTTTTTGGATGGTTAAAAAAAGAATCTGGCATACATCGATTAGTAAGGATTTCACCATTTGACTCTGGTGCAAGAAGACATACAAGTTTTGCAAGTGTATGGATATATCCAGTAGTTGATGAAAATATTGATATTGAAATTTTAGATAAAGATTTAAGGATAGATACGTATAGATCTAGTGGTGCTGGTGGTCAACATGTCAATACTACTGATAGTGCAGTCAGGATAACACATTTGCCATCAAAAATAGTTGTTCAATGTCAAAATGAAAGATCACAACATAAAAATAAAGAGACTTGTATGAATATGTTGAGAGCTAGATTATATGATTTTGAAATGAAAAAGAAAGAAAAGGAGGCGCAAAATATTGAGTCCTCAAAATCTGAGATAGGATGGGGTCATCAAATAAGATCATACGTATTACAGCCATACAGATTAGTTAAAGATAACAGAACAAATTACGAGAGTACTAATCCTGAAAAAGTATTAGACGGTGATATTGATAACTTTCTTGAACAATCTTTATATAAAATTTAATGAGAATAGTAATTAGAATTTTAATATCATTATTTTTTTTACTTATAATTTTTTTTGGTTATTTAAGTTTAATTGGAATTGAAACAAAAAAATTCAACAACCAAATTTCAAATAAAATAAAAGAGTTTGATCAGCATTTAGATATTGAACTAAAAAAAATAAAGATCATTTTTAATCCAATAGATTTTAAATTTAGTACAAAAACAATTGGACCAAAAATAATTAATAAAGATATTATTTTAGATTTTGAAAGTATAAAAGCTCAAATACCTTTAAACTCTTTATTTAGTGATAAATTTATTATTGAAAATTTAGAAATTTCTACAAAACCTCTTGAGGTAAAAAAGATAACCTCTTTAGTAAGAAGTTTTAAGCAAAATACCGAATTATTTTTTTTTGAAAAATTTTTAAAAAAAGGTTTTTTAATAGCAAATATCAAAATAGAATTTAATGAAAATGGAAAATTAAAAAACAATTATAAAATAAACGGTGTTGTACGTGATGTTAAAATAGATGTTTTTAAAAAATTTATTGTAGATGACATAAATTTTAAGTTTGATTTAATTAAAGATAACTTAAATTTTGAAAATTTAAAATTTGCATTAAATGAAGTTGAGTTTTCTTCAAAGGAACTTTCAGTAAAGAATGATAAAAAATATTATTTGATTAACGGTCAAGTTGAGAACGAAATAATTGATTTAACTCAAGATCAATTAGATTTTTTTATAAAACCTTATTTGTTTAATTTAGATTTGACAAAGTTAAAGTTTAGTTCAAATAGTAAATTTTCTTTCAAAATAAATGATAAATTAAAATTCAGAGATTTAGTATTTGAAACTAAATTAAGATTAAATGAAATGACAAGTTCAAAAGTTAATGGTTTAAAAAAAATATTTCCTGAATTATCAAATAGTATAAAATTTTTAAATCATGAATTATCAATTGTTTCAAAAAATAATAATTTATCTATAGACGGTTTAGGAGATATTTTACTACAAAAACAAAATGATAATATTAAATATTCAATAAAAAAGATTAATGATGTTTATTCTTTCTCCAGTTCATTAAAAATTAAAAAAAATCCTTTTAAATTAGATTTTTTAAACTATCAAAAAAAAGAAAATACTGAATTGAATATAGATGTTAAAGGAGAAAATAAAATTAATGATAAAATAAAATTTGATTCAATTTCTTTAACTGAGGAAGAAAACAAAATAAACGTCAAAAAATTAATTTTTAATAAAGATTTAAAAATAATTGATCTTGATAGTTTTAATGTTAATTACTTGGATAAGGAAAATATAATTAATAATTTTGAATTAATAAAAAAAAATAAGAATTTTTTTTTAAAAGGTCCTACTTTAAATGCAAATTATTTGATAAAGTATTTATTAGATTATAATCAGGAAAGTACAAAGATATTAAAGAAATCATTCTTAATTCATATCAATGTAGCTAATTTACAATTAGATCAAAATCATAAACTTAATAATTTTGAGGGCAGTTTAACTTTTAAAGATGAAGAAATTATAAAAGGTGACTTAAAGGGATATTTTGATGATGAAAAAAAATTGAGATTTACAATTAATTCAGAAAGTTATCAAAAGATTACAACTTTATTTGTTGATCAAGCTGAGGCTTTTGTAAATAGATATAAATTTGTAAAAGGATTTTCTGGTGGTTTGCTTGACTTTTATTCAGAAAAAAAAGGGGATGAGTCTATCTCAACAATAAAAATTTATGATTTTAAATTGAAAGAATTACCAGTTTTAACTAAAATTTTAACACTTGCATCCTTGCAGGGTATTGCAGATTTAATGTCAGGTGAAGGAATAGGATTTGATGAATTTGAGATGCAATTTAAATCGAGTAAAAATTTAATCACCATAGATGAAGTTTATGCAATTGGACCTGCTATTTCGATTTTAATGGATGGATATGTTGAAAAAGATAAATTGATAAGCTTACGTGGAACTTTAATCCCAGCCACTACTATTAATAAAGTAATTGGATCAATACCTATATTAGGCCAAATATTAGTAGGTTCTAAAACAGGTGAGGGGGTCTTCGGTGTCAGTTTTAAGATAAAAGGTCCTCAGGAAAATTTAGAAACGTCTGTAAATCCTATAAAAACTCTTACTCCAAGATTTATTACTAGAACTTTAGAGAGAATAAAAAAAATTAATTAAATTCGATTTTGATATGTCTTTTTTTTCCTATAGAAAGTTTTAAATAATTTTTTTGAAAAAATTTATCGCTTATGATTAATTTTTCATCAGATATTATTTCATCATTTAATTTAATAGCATTTCCTTTGATTAATCTTCTTACTTCACTTTTGGATTTTTCTAACTTAGATAAAATGACAAGTTCAATTATATCAATATTTTTATTTAAGTTTTGTTTACTGATTTTAATTGATGGTAAATTAGATCCTAGTGATTTTCCAGAAAAAACCTCTTTTGCAGCTTGTTCTGCTTTACGAGAAGCCTTTTCACCGTGAAGCATAGAAGTTGTTTCATTAGCTAACTTAATTTTAAGCTGATTAATATCCTTATTCATTATTTTATTTATTTCTTCAACATCTAAATCTGTAAACATTTTTAAAAATTTAATAACATCTCTGTCATCTACATTTCTCCAAAATTGCCAATAGTCGTAGGCAGACAAAAGTTTTTCATCTAACCAAATAGCTCCTGTTTCAGTTTTTCCCATTTTGGCTCCTGACGCCAATGTAATTAAAGGAGTAGTTAAACCATAAACTTGCTTACTTGAGTGTCTTTTAATAAGTTCAGTGCCATTAACTATATTCCCCCATTGATCGGAACCACCAATTTGTAAAGAACAATTTTCTTTTTTATTTAATTCCAAAAAATCGTATGCCTGTAAAATCATATAACTGAATTCCATATAACTTAAAGATTGTTCTCTATCTAACCTAGTTTTAACACTTTCAAAAGTTAGCATCTTATTAATTGTAAAATGTTTTCCAATATCTCTTAAAAAAGAAATATAATTTAATTTTTTTAGCCATGAATAATTATTAACAAAAATAGGCTTTGTTTTTGAATTATCAGTAATTAAAAATTTTTTTAAGATTTTTTCTATACTCTTAATATTTCTTTCAATTTCTTTTTCATTTAAAATTTTTCTTGTTTTATCTTTACCTGATGGATCACCAATTCTTGTAGTTCCTCCACCTAACAATACAATAGGTCGATGACCATGTTTTTGAAGAAGTCTTAAACACATTATTTGTAGCAAACTACCCACATGAAGACTTTCAGCAGTACAATCAAAACCTATGTAGCCTTTTATTTTTTCATTATTAAGCAATTCAGATAATTCTTTTTCACTGGTGCATTGATAAAAATAGCCCCTATCTTTAAATTCTTTTAAAAATTTATTCATAAGCTTATAACTACACAATATACAAATTTTATTAAAAAAAAATAAGAATGGGAAAGTTATATACAGCATTAGGCTTGATGAGTGGTACCTCTGGAGACGGAGTAGATGTCTCGGTTATTGACTCAGATGGTATTGATCAATTTAATGAAGTTACAAATAAATACTTTAAATATGATCAAAAAATTTATGAAAACCTTCATTATTTAAGAGGTAAAATCTTAAAATCCAATGATCTCAATATAAATGAAGGTAAAATTGATGACCTTGAAAGAGAAATAACAATCTTTCATGCAAAAATAGTTAATCAAATATTAAAATCGGTAGATAAAAAAATAGATTTTATTGGCTTTCATGGTCAGACTATTTATCATAATCCATTAGAGAAAATTTCTAGACAACTAGGAGATGGCAATCTCTTATCTCAATTAACTAAAAAAACTGTAATTTATGATTTTAGGCAGAATGATATTAAAAATGGTGGTGAAGGAGCTCCATTAACTCCAATATTTCACAAGTTGATTATCAACAAAAAAAAAATTGAATTGCCAGTTTGTATTTTGAATATAGGTGGTATTTCAAATATTACTGCAATAAGTGATCATGATAAAAACAGTTTTAAAAGTAAAGATTTGGGACCAGGTAATTGTTTAATAGATGAGTGGATAAGACATAAAACAAAAAATAAGTTTGATAAAGATGGTAAAATTGCAAAATTAGGTAAAGTAAATAAATTAATTTTAAATCAGGCTCTTGATATTTTTGATAATAGAAGCAACAGAAATATATTTTCATTTGACATAAAAGATTTTGATTTAAATTTTGTAAGAGGTTTAAGTTTAGAAGATGGAGCAGCAACCTTAACAGGCTTTTCAAGCAAAATAATTACTTCAGAACTTCACAATTTTTTGTCAAAAACCAAAAATAAATTTTGGAAAGTCTTACTTTGTGGTGGAGGGAGAAAAAATACTACTTTAGTAAATAGAATTAAAAATGAGATAGAAAAAGATTTAGTTATACAGTCTATCGATGAATATGGTGTTAATGGTGATTTTGTAGAATCCCAGTCATTTGCCTATCTTGCTATTAGATCTTTTTTAAAGTTACCAATTTCATTTCCTGCAACAACTGGATGTAAAAAACCTGTATCTGGCGGAACAATTGTAAATAATTTTTAATATATCGCAGTTTCTTTTTTAATATATTTATTGAGATATTTAGCTAAGTCATTTTCATTTTTTGAAAAAAAATGATTTGCCTCAGGTACAGATTGAAAATCTACTTTTATTCCTTTTTGAGAACTTAATCTTTTTTCTAGATCTTTAATATAATCAACTGGTACTAATTCATCTTTTTTTCCGTATACCATTAAACCAGAGGTTGGACATGGTGATAAAAATGAAAAATCATAAACATTAGGTTGAGGAGAAATAGCAATGAATCTATTAATCTCAGGTCTCCTCATAAGTAATTGCATTGCTATTAAAGATCCAAAAGAAAATCCAGTAACCCAACATTGAGAGTTATCAAAATTTTCTCTTTCCAACCAGTCTAGGGCAGCTGCAGCATCAGCTAATTCACCTTGACCATTATCAAATTCTCCATCGCTTTTACCTACACCTCTAAAATTCACTCTACATACTGAAAAATCATTTTCCATAAAAGTATGAAAAGTTTCGACAACAACTTTGTTATTCATTGTTCCTCCATATTGAGGATGAGGTTGTAATACTAAAGCAATGGGTGAGGTACTTTTTTTACTTTTAAAATATTTTGCTTCGAGTCTACCGGCTGGACCAGGAATAAATATTTCTAAAATTTTATTATCCATAATTGATATTGATAATTATTCTCAAAAAAAAATTACGTTTAACACATGTACGTGACAAAATGTTAGTGTTTTTTTCTGATAGATACTTGACTATTTTAGTCGGGTTTATATATATGCCTGTAAAATATAGGTTTTATGAAACTAACATCTAAAGGCAGATATGCGGTAATGGCTTTAGTTGATCTGGCAAGGTTTGACAGTATAAACCCAGTATCTCTAAGAGACATATCGCTAAGACAGGGGATCTCACTCGATTACCTTGAACAAATTTTTTCTAAACTAAGAAAAAAAGAGATTGTTCAAAGTGTAAGAGGAAATCAAGGTGGTTATGTTTTGAACAAAAAAGCTAAAGAAATTAAACTTACGAATATTTTTGATGCAGTTGATGAAAAAGTAAAAACTGTTCAGTGTAAAAAAGAGTCTAAAAAGGGTTGTAATGGTAGATCTACAAAATGTTTAACCCATAATTTATGGGACGAGCTTGAAAACCATATAAATGACTTCTTTGAAAAAAAGAGTTTAGAAGATCTTGTTAAAGAAAATATTGAAAGAAGAATTTAGAGATGGATACAAGAGAAAAAGATATAGAAAAGTTAAAAGATTATAAGTACGGTTTTACTACCGATATTGAAAATATAAAAGCTCCAAAAGGCTTAAACGAGGATGTGATCAAGTTTATTTCTAATATCAAAAAAGAACCACAATGGATGTTAGACTTTAGGTTAAAGGCTTATGAGCGATTAAAACTTTTGAAAGAACCTAATTGGCAAAAACCAAAGTATCCTAAGATAGATTATCAAGATTTATATTATTATTCAGCACCAAAAAGTATGAAGGATAAGCCAAAAAGTTTAGATGAGCTTGACCCTAAACTTTTAGAAACATATAAAAAACTTGGAATTCCTTTACAAGAACAAGCAAGATTAAATGGAATTGCAGTGGATGCTGTATTTGATTCCGTTTCAGTTGCAACTACTTTTAAAGGTGAATTAACAAAGCATGGAATCATTTTTTGCTCAATGTCAGAGGCAATTCAAAAACATCCTGACCTTGTTAAAAAATATTTAGGTACTGTAATACCAGTTACCGACCATTTCTTTGCCACATTAAACTCCGCTGTATTTACAGATGGATCATTTGTTTATATTCCTAAAGGTGTTAAGTGCCCTATGGAACTATCGACCTATTTCAGAATCAATGCTTCACAGACAGGTCAATTTGAAAGAACATTGATTATTGCTGATGAAGGTAGTTATGTTAGTTACCTTGAGGGATGTACCGCTCCAATGAGAGATGAAAATCAATTACATGCCGCGAATGTAGAATTAATTGCTTTAGATGACGCAGAAATAAAATATTCAACTGTACAAAATTGGTATCCAGGTGATGAAAATGGTAAAGGAGGGATATATAATTTTGTGACTAAAAGAGGGTTATGTAAGGGAAAAAATTCTAAGATTTCTTGGACACAAGTTGAAACAGGTTCAGCTATAACTTGGAAATATCCAAGCTGTATTTTAAAAGGGGACAATTCTATTGGAGAATTCTACTCTATAGCAATTACAAATAATCACCAAAAAGCTGACACAGGAACAAAAATGATTCATTTAGGAAAAAATACAAAAAGTAAAATTATTTCAAAGGGTATCAGCGCTGGATTTTCTGATATGACTTACAGAGGTTTAGTAGATATTAATTCAAAAGCTAAAAATTCAAGTAACTACACACAATGTGACTCCTTATTAATGGGAAATAAATGTGGTGCACACACAGTACCTTATATTAAAAATAAAAATTTTGACTCAAATATTGCACACGAAGCCACAACATCAAAGATCAGCGAGGAACAATTACACTATTGCCAACAAAGAGGACTTAATTCCGAGGAAGCTGTGGGATTAATCGTAAACGGTTTTTGCAAAGAAGTACTGCAACAGCTTCCAATGGAGTTTGCGGTCGAAGCTCAGAAACTTGTAGGAATCAGTTTAGAGGGAAGTGTTGGTTAATGCTTAAAATATCTAACTTAAATGCGAATGTTGAAAATAAATCCATATTAAAGGGGTTTTCTTTAAATATAAATCCCGGTGAAGTTCACGCAATTATGGGTCCAAATGGATCAGGAAAAAGCACATTATCCAATATTTTATCTGGTAAAAAGGGATATGAAGTATCAGGTGAAATATTATTTGAGAACAAAAATTTATTTGATCTTGAGACTGAGGAAAGAGCTCATAAAGGAATATTTTTAGCTTTTCAATATCCTTTAGAAATTCCAGGAGTAAATACAAATATTTTTTTAAAAACATCATTAAACGCCATCAGAAAAGCTCGTGGAGAAAAGGAATTAGATGCGATTGAATTTTTAAAGTTTGTTAAAAAAAAAGCTAAAGAATTAAAATTTGACGAGGAAAAACTCAATAGACAACTAAATGTTGGTTTTTCTGGAGGAGAAAAAAAGAAAAATGAAATTTTACAAATGTCTATGCTAGCTCCAAAATTATCTATTTTAGATGAAACAGACTCAGGTTTAGACATTGATGCTTTAAAAATAGTAGCTAATGGAGTTAATACTTTAAGAAATAAAGATAATTCTTTTTTAATAATTACTCACTATCAAAGGTTATTAGACTACATAAAACCTGACTTTGTTCATGTTTTAATGAATGGAAAGATAATTAGATCTGGTGGTCCGGAATTAGCAATAGAACTAGAAAAAAAAGGATATGAAAGTTTTAATTAAATGAATGAACAACTACAATTAGATTTTGATAAAATAATAAAAACTTATAAAATTTCAGAAAAAGAAATCCAATTAAAAAAAAATTTTCTGAAAAAATTTATTGAAAATGGTTTTCCAAACAGAAAACAAGAAGATTGGAAGTTTTTAGATATAAGTCAGATTATAAAAAAAAATATTGGTAACTTAAGTTTTTTTAACGATTATTCATTACCAAATAAAATTGATCCATCTATTTTTATAGATGGTTTAGAACATAATAAGATTATTTTTATCAATGGTAGAATTGAAAAAATCGATTTTAATTATGAAGATCAAAATCAAATTGAAATAAGTGATGAAATTGGAAAAAATATATCATTTGATTATGATAATTCTTTAATTGACCTTAATAATGCATTTTCTAATAAAGTTTTTAAAATTTTAGTTAAAAAGAATTATTCTTTAAAAAAACCTTTAGTGATCTACCATTCAACAAGCAATAAAACTAAGTCCAAAAATGTAAATTTAAGTTTAAATTTTGAGTTAGAAGAAAATAGTTGCTTACGACTTATTGATTATTTTAGTGACAACACAGAGAAAAATTTTGTAAATATTTCGTACAATTTCAATTTGAAAAAATATTCAATTCTTAAAAATTTTAAACTTGATAAATTTAGAAATAATAATTTAAAGTATTCTTTCAATAATATTGATCAGGATAATAATAGTATTTCAGAAACATTTATATTATCTGCTGGTTCAGACTATTTTAAAAATGAAGTTAACTGTAACTTAAATGGTGAATATTCATCGGCCTTTATAAATGGAGTTTTTTCATTAAAGGAAAATCAACAGCATGAAATTAGATCTACAATTAATCATTTAGTTGAGAACACAAAAAGTTATCAACTTATAAAAAGTGTACTTGGAAAGAATTCAAAATCAGCATATCAAGGAAGAATTTTTGTAAATTCAAAAGCTCAAAAAACAGATGGTTATCAATTAAGTAAAGCAATATTGTTAGATGAAACATCTGAGTTTAATGCAAAACCAGAATTAGAAATTTATGCTGATGACGTAAAATGTTCTCACGGATCAGCATCTGGAAGTTTAAATGAAAACTCAATCTTTTACTTAATGTCTCGAGGTTTAAACTACCAACAATCTAAAGAACTTTTAATAAATGGATTTTTACTAGATGTTGTTGAAAAAATAACAGACTCAGAAATTAAAAATCTAATTAAAAACATCATTGGATTGAAAGAATGAATATAAATAATATTAAAAAAGAATTTCCAATTTTTGATGAAAAAATTCAGAATAATGATTTAGTTTATTTGGATAGTGCCAATTCATCTCAAAAACCCAAAGTAGTTCTAGATAGAATCAATGATTTTTACTCCAAACAGTTTTCAAATGTGGGTAGAAGCATTCATTATTTAGCAGTTGCAGCCACAAATCTTTATGAAAATACAAGGTCTTCAGTTCAAAAATACATAAATGCAAAAGATAAAAATGAAATCGTATTTACTAAAGGTGCTACTGAGGCTCTAAATTTAGTTGCTAATACTTTAGGTCAAGCAATCTTAGAGCCAAATGATGAAATTTTAATCACAGAATTAGAGCATCATTCAAATTATGTTCCTTGGCATTTTTTGAGAAAATCTAAAAATATTAAAATAAAATTTGCAGAAATTAATGAGGATGGTGATATTCCAATTGAAAATATAGAAAAAGAAATAACAGATAGAACTAAAGTAATTGCCATAACTCATTTATCTAATGTTACTGGTTCAATTTTACCTATCAAAGAAATTACTCAACTTGCTCACTCTAAAGGTATTGTAGTTGTAGTTGATGGTTGTCAGGGAGGACCACATTTGAAATTAGATATGCAGGATTTAGATTGTGATTTTTATGCAATTTCATGTCATAAAATGTATGGTCCAACAGGACTAGGTGTTCTTTATGGAAAGAAAAAATGGTTAGAACAACTTCCACCTTACCAAGGTGGAGGAGGTATGATTAATGAAGTTAAAAAAGATAGAATTACATATGGCGAACTTCCCAATAAATACGAAGCTGGAACAATGGCTACAGCACAAGTGATTGCCTTTGATCAGTCAATAAAATTTCTCGAAAGTATTGGAATTGAAAATATTATGAAGCACGAAAAAGAACTAATTGAATATGGTCAAGAAATTTTACAAAAGAATAATTCTGTAAAATTAATTGGAAACCCGAAAGAGAGAGGTGGTGTATTATCTTTTACTATTGAAGGTGTCCACCCTCATGATATTGCAACAATTTTAGATGAAACAGGAGTTGCAATTAGAGCAGGTCATCATTGCTGTCAAATTCTTCACGATAAATTAGGTATTCCTGCAAGTGCAAGAGCGTCATTAGGAGTATATAATACTAAAGATGATTTGGATAAATTGAATGAAGGAATTAATAATTGTAAAAAAATTTTTGATTTAAAATGAATTTAAAAGAACTTTATCAAGAAATAATTTTAGAACATGGAAAAAATCCTAGAAATTTAGGGAAGACAGAAAATTTTAATAAAGATGCTAAAGGAAATAATCCATTGTGTGGTGATAACGTTCATGTATATTTAAAATTAAATGAGCAAAGAAAAGTTGAAGATATATCTTTTGAAGGGAGTGGATGTGCAATATCTATGGCATCTGCTTCAATAATGACAGATTTAATTAAAGGCAAAAGTGACAATGAAGCTAAAGAAATTATAGAAGATTTTTTAGGAATGATAAAAGAAAATCCAGAACTGAAGAATAATATTTTAAAAGAGGATGATAAAACTAAATTAATGTGTCTTTCTGGAGTTAAACAATACCCTATGAGAGTTAAATGTGCTACTTTATCATGGCACACTTTAGTGTCAGCAATGGAAAATGATGGTAAACAAGTAAGTACAGAAGATTAATTATTATGGAAGTTAAAAATAAAATAATAGAAGAAATAAGAAAAATTTATGACCCTGAGTTACCTGTGAATATTTATGAACTTGGTTTAATTTATGATATACAAGTTAAAGATAGAAAAGCTGAAATAAAGATGACACTTACAACACCTAATTGTCCTGTTGCAGAAAGTTTACCTAAAGAAGTTAAAGAAGGTGCTATGCAAGTCGATGGAATAGATGAGGTCGATCTTGAATTAGTTTGGGATCCACCATGGACGAAAGATATGATGTCTGATGCTGCAAAACTGGAGTTAAATTTATAATGAACCCAATAATAAAATTAAGTGACAATGCGGCAAACAGAATTAAAGAAATTATGTCTGGTGCTGAAAAAAATGCATTAGGAGTTCGAGTTTCTGTAAAGTCTGGTGGATGTGCTGGCATGTCTTATGTCATGGAATATTCTAAAGAATTAAATCCAAATGATGAAATTATTGAGGAAAAAGGTGTAAAAGTTTTTATCGACTCTGCAGCTGTCATGTATCTATTAGGAACTGAAATGGACTATAAAAAAGAGGATTTTTCCTCTACTTTTGTATTCAATAATCCTAACGAAACTGAGCGTTGTGGTTGTGGAGAGTCATTTAAAATTGATTAATTTCTAGTATCCCGTAAGTTGCATAGCAGTATTGCTAAAAATGCATAACTAGTATATAAGATTCATATGAATAAGTTTGAATTTAAAAATCTTGTTAAAAGCCTTAAAGATTCTTTAAAAGAAAAAACTTTTTTTAAAGACTTACGTAAGGAAGTAGATACTGGTGCCAACGGTACACAGGATTACGTTGTTAAAAAAGGTGTTAACAAGAATACAATTGCTACAACTAGACAGTAATTTAACTACTGTAATACATCTCAAATTCTATTGGATGAGGTGCGTGTTCAAACTTATGTATCTCCTCAAATTTTAATGCAATATAAGCATCGATCTGGTCGTCAGTAAACACACCACCTTGAGTTAAAAATTCTCTATCTTTATCTAGACTTTCCATTGCTTCACGTAAAGATCCACACACTGTTGGAATCGCTTTTACCTCTTCTGGAGGTAAATCATACAAATCTTTATCAAAAGATTCACCAGGATGAATTTTATTTTTGATACCATCTAAACCTGCCATCAACATTGCAGCAAATGTTAAATATGGGTTTCCTGAAGCATCAGGGAATCTAATCTCACATCTTGCACCTTTTTTGCTTAAAGTAATTGGGATACGGCATGACGCAGATCTATTTCTTGCGGAATAGGCAAGAAGCACTGGAGCTTCAAATCCAGGTACTAATCTTTTATAACTATTGGTTGTTGAGTTAGCAAAAGCATTAATTGCTTTTGCATGTTTTAAGATTCCACCAATATAATGTAAAGCAGTTTCTGATAATCCCGCATATGCATCACCCGAGAATACCGGCTTATCACCTTTCCATATT
>CACOLY010000007.1 GCA_902628195.1 uncultured Pelagibacteraceae bacterium | reverse complement strand
ATGCATGGCCTTCCAGTCACAGTAAGATTATTGGACCCACCATTACATGAATTTTTACCTAAATCTGATAAAGAAATTTCTGAAATAGCAAATGTTGTTGGTGCAAATCAAAAAGATGTAATGTCTAGAATAGAAGAACTGCATGAACAAAATCCAATGTTAGGTCATAGGGGATGCAGACTAGGAATTTCTTTTCCAGAAATATATGAAATGCAATGTAGAGCAATTTTCGAGGCTTTAACTGACCTTAAAAAAAACAAGCAAAAATCAGCTTATCCTGAAATAATGATACCATTGGTTTCAACTGAAGCTGAAATCAAGATTATGAAAGATTTAGTAATCAGCACTGCAAAAAAAGTTCAAGATGAAAATAAAATTAAAATTGAATTTTTAGTTGGTACAATGATTGAATTACCAAGAGCCGCAATTAAAGCTAAAGATATTGCAAAACATGCTGAATTTTTTAGTTTTGGAACAAATGATTTGACTCAAACAACATTTGGAATAAGCAGGGATGACAGTGGAAAATTTTTAAACGATTATATTGAAAATAAAATTTTTACTATAGATCCTTTTGTGTCTATTGATGATGGCGTCAAAGATTTAGTGAAAATAGCTGTTGAAAAAGGAAAAAAGCAAAATAAAAAAATTAAGTTAGGTATATGTGGAGAACATGGAGGCGATCCAAGTAGTATTCATTTTTGCTCAAAAGCAGGTCTAAATTATGTTTCCTGTTCTCCTTATAGAGTTCCGATTGCAAGGTTGGCAGCAGCTCAAGCAGAACTTAAAAAGGATTAACTAAATTTTAAATTTAGAATTCTAATTTATAATCTATAGCTGGAACACTATGAGTTATGCTTCCAATTGAAATTCTATCAACTCCAGTTGCAGCAACAGACCTTATGTTTTTTGAATTAATATTTCCTGATGCCTCTGTTTCATAAAATTTTTTTGCAAGTTTGACTCCTTTTTTTAAGTTATGAACACTCATATTATCAAATAAAACAGTGTCAAATTTTAATCCCATTATTTTTTTTAGCTGATTAAGATTATCAACCTCTACAGTAATTTTCTTACCCTGTTTATATTTTATAGCTCGTGAAACTAACTTATTAATATCAGAACTAGCAATATGATTATCTTTAATTAAAAATTCATCACTTAGATTGAATCTATGATTAAAACCACCCCCCAATTTTACTGCATATTTTTGTATTACTCTTAGATTTGGAATAGTTTTTCTTGTACAACAAATTTTACATTTTTTTCCAGCCAATTTGACGAATTTATTTGTTTTAGTAGCTATACCAGAAATATGTGATAAAAAATTTAAAGCTACTCTTTCAGCAATTAAAATACTTTGAGCTTTTCCTTGAATGGTTGCAATTATAGAATTTTTTTTAACAAATGAACCATCTTTTTTTTTTACAACAAATTTAATTTTATTATCAATTAAAGAAAAAGATAATTTTGCAAATAATATTCCAGCAACAATTGCATTTTGATTTGATATTAATTTGATTTTTATATTCTTTTTATTTTTTATTAAGTTTGATGTAATATCACCTGATGGGTAAAGATCCTCATTAAGAGCAAGCTTAACAGTATTTTTTACAAAATTTTTGCTTAATTTAATCTTAGACACGAATGATTATCTACCGATAGCAACCATCTTTTCAACTGATAGCCTGGCTTTATTGATTGTATCCTGATCCATAATTATTTCACCAGTTTCGTTCTCTAAGCAATCTAAAATTTTTGGCAATGTAATTTTTTTCATATGAGGACAAAGATTACATGGTCTGACAAATTCTACATTAGGATTTTCTACTTGTATATTATCACTCATTGAACATTCAGTAACCATCATAACTTTTTTGGGCTGGTTATCTCTAACATAATTAATCATTCCAGAGGTTGAGCCAGCAAAGTCACTTGCCTTAATTACTTCAGGAGGACACTCTGGATGAGCTATAATTTTTATTCCTGGATTGTTTTTTCTTATATTCATAATTTCATTCTCATTAAATTGATCATGAACAATACAAATTCCTTTCCAGGATATAATTTCAACATCAGTCTGAGAAGAAACATATTTTGCGAGATAATCATCTGGTAAAAAAATTACTTTTTTTACTCCTAATGATTTTACAATTTTAACTGCATTTGCCGAAGTACAACAAACATCTGTCTCTGCTTTGACATCAGCCGATGTGTTAACGTATGAGACTACAGGCACACCTGGATATTTTTCTTTTAATAACCTAACATCTTTTCCAGTAATCGATGAAGAAAGAGAACAACCAGCGCTCATATCAGGAAGCAAAACTTTTTTGTTTGGACTCATTAGTTTTGCCGTTTCAGCCATAAAATGTACTCCAGCCATAACGATTATTTCTGCTGAAGTTTTTGAAGCCTCTACTGCAAGCGCAAGTGAGTCTGCGGAGAAATCAGCTATTCCATGATAAATTTCTGGTGTTTGATAGTTGTGAGCAAGAATTACTGCATTTTTTTCTTTTTTTAGTTTGTTTATTTTATGAATGTATGGTGCATGTATTGACCATTCAATTTCAGGCATTACCTTTGAAATCTTCTTATAAATATGGTCTGTCTCTTTTCTTACATCTTGGTTAAATTCCATAATAAAAATTTATCAGTTTGAAACCTAATTGTCATTGATTTAATGTGGGTCATATTTGTGCGGCCATGCTGAAATTGGTAGACAGGCTCGGTTGAGGGCCGGGTGGACATAGTCCATGAGAGTTCGAGTCTCTCTGGCCGCACCAAAAAACTTATTTCTATTTAAATTTTTTAATTAGTATGAAATGGTTTATATTTTTACTGAGAATTTTATAAATTAATATCAATAAAAATTGGAAGATTTTATATTTAAAAAAAATTAGATTTAAATTTTTATTAAGCCCAAATTTTGAAGGAAGTAAATAATAGATACTATAGTTAAATTTAAAATTCTTTAGATTTTTAAAAACATCATATTTATTTCTTATTTGTTCGAAAATTAAAAATCCATCATTTTTAAGATTTTCGTTAAGAATTTCTATTAATTTTTTTTGATTTATGAAATTATCATCCCTGGTAAAAGGATAAACTTCTCTTAAATAAATTATATCAAATTTTTTATTAGTTTTATTAGATAAATTTTCAATATCAGATTGAAAAAAATTTTCACTTGAAAAAAGAATTTTATGTATACTGTTTATACTTGGTGATGGATCACAATAAAAAACCTTAAAATCACTTATTTCTTGTAGAGATCTGGCTATAAAACCTAAACCACAACCACAGTCTAAGATATTAATATTTTTTTTTTTTAAATAATTATTTATAAAAAATTTTAATCTACCAGCAAAGAATTTTGCATCTCTAATTTGAGAATGGCTATCAATATCTTTTTCTTTTAAACTTTTTTCAAAATCTTCTGGAGATTTTGCTAATTGATCATTTAAAAATTTAAAAGTTTCAGGTTCTTTTTCAAAATAATTAGTAAATTTCATAACATTTAGGGGGGCGTTCTGTTGCCAGGTGCCCCAGACCCCGTTTACTTAATTAACAAAGTTAATTAAGCAGCAAGTGCGTAACTTTCGTTAGCAATTATAAATTAGCCCTTTACGGAGGAACAATTCCGAACGAAAGAATAGCCTTTAGTCACCCGTCGAATCTAGTTCACCCCCATAAGTTGTAAATGGTGGAGGTGGTGGGTACTGCCCCCACGTCCGCAATGGTTATTACGAAATTCGTTTATCGTCATAGTTGGAAAACCAACATGTTTAATATAAAAGTAAATATTGAAGATTCAATAAATTAATCATGAAATTAACTAAAGAACAACAACAGGAAATTAAAGATCAACAATCTCAACAGAATAAGACTAAGAGAGTTACAGTAGAAGAGCTTGAAAATATTCTGTATGAGGCAATTCCTATTTTGGATCATGGTTTTATAAGGGTTATTGATTACATGGGTGATGACACATCAATTGTTCAAGCTGCAAGAGTTTCTTATGGAAAGGGAACAAAAAAAGTTTCAACAGACTCAGGTTTAATTAAATACCTAATGAGGCACTGGCATAGCACACCTTTTGAAATGTGTGAAATAAAGTATCATGTTAAACTTCCAATTTTTATTGCACGTCAATGGATTAGACATAGAACAGCTAATGTAAATGAATACTCTGCAAGATATTCTATTTTAGATAAAGAATTTTATTTACCTTCCGTTGAAAACTTAGCCGCACAATCTCAAAGCAATAGACAAGGAAGAGGGGATGTTTTGACGGGTGATCAAGCAAAAAAAGTTTTAGATTTATTAAAAAAAGATGCTGAACAAACTTATGATAATTATGAAACAATGTTAAATGAAAGATATGACGGTTCAGTAATTGATGAAAAGCAAGTTGGATTAGCAAGAGAACTTGCAAGAATGAATTTAACTTTAAACACTTATACTCAATGGTACTGGAAAACAGATCTTTTAAATTTAATGAATTTTTTAAGACTAAGAGCTGATCATCATGCGCAGTATGAAATAAGAGCTTACGCTGATGCTATGCTTGATACAGTGAAAAAATGGGTTCCTATTACCTATGAGGCATTTATGGATTATAGAGTAGGAGGAACAGAAGTATCTTCAAATGGTAAAGAAATAATTAAAAAATTAATTAATGGTGAAAAAATTGATCCTGAAAAATCAGGATTATCCAAACGTGAGTGGAATGAATTAATGACTGCTTTTGATCTAAAAGATAAGTTGATATAATCTCCAAAAAAAAATTAAACTATTGATGAAACTTATAAAAAAAATATTTTTCATAATCATTTTCCTTTTTTCGAATGTTAATGCTTTTGCGGCCCCTACGTTTGTAAATGATTATCAACCCGAAGCTGAAATGAATCATGTAACTGGTGTTATTTTTAATCCTACTGGAACCAAAATGTATGTTCTTGGTTTTCATACATCTGACAAAAGTTATGTATCAGAGGTTCCTTTGAGTGTCCCATTTAGCACTCAGAGTGCAGGCACTCCTGTATTGCAAGAAATAACAACAGCAACTAAAAGAGCACAAGATTTGAAATTTAATTCTGATGGAACAAAGCTTTTTATACTAACAACAAAAGCAGCTAATAATAAAGATGGAATTCATGTTTTTACTTTAAGCACACCTTATGACACAAGTAATTTGGAGAGTGACGCAGATGCTGGTAATCAAACATTTATTCAATTTGGAAGTGACCCCAGAGGTTTAGATTTTAATTCTGATGGAACAAAGATGTATGTTTTGCAATCAGCTTCACAAGTTTTAGAACAATATAATCTTTCAACTCCATTTGATCCTTCAACTAGAAATAGTAATCCTATAACTATGTCAAGTTTAAAGGGAGATAGATTGCATCAAGGGTTTGGTTTTAGTTCAGATGGATACAAGATGTTTATAGTAAAGGCTCAAAGGGTTACTGGCGCTGTTACCAACATAATAGAAGATTATAATCTAACAACTCCATTTGAAATTAATACATCAACACTTAATGAAACCGATAATGGGATCTATACCTCAGTTACTGATGATGCTTCAACTGATGAACGTATTGCTGGAATAACTTTTAATTTCAGTCAAGGTGCCAATAAACTTTATTACACAGATTTTCATGAGTCAGATTTAGTAAGAGAATTTGATTTACCTTGCGCATATGGGATTATTACTTGTATAGATCCAACAAAAAATAAAGATGATGTTGCATCAGTTGAATCTCAGTCCACAGCAGTAAAACAATTAATACAACACACAACATATCCGGTACTTAATCGTATGGAATGGCTTAGAAGAAATAAAGATATATCAAATTTAACAAGCCAAAATCTTAAATTTCAATTTTCTAATGAGGTCTTAAATTCTTTAACAAAAAGTTTAATTCCAATCTATTTTAGTAACGACAATTCATTAGAATTAAAAGATCAAAATAAAAACTGGTCTTTTTGGAGCGAAGGAACAATAAGCATAGGAAAAATTGGCGACACTTCAAGTTCATCTTCGAAAGATATAAATACATCTGCTATTACATTTGGAGCTGATAGGATTGGAAGAAATAACATAATGAGAGGAATGGCTCTAAGATTGGGAAATGATGATGTTGATGTTGGTAATCTTGGTAGCGCGTTAGATATGAGTGCGCTTAGTTTTACACTTTATGAAACTAGACCACACGGTGATAATAAGTTTATTGATAGTTTGATCGGTATAAGTCTTATTAATTCTGATTTAATAAATAATAGTGGCTCTGTTTCATCAACTGGTAAAAGAGATGGAAAACAGATCTATGGCTCATTTAATTTTAGAGAAACTTTTACAAAAGATAATTTAAATATTACACCAAAATTTAAATTGAATTATGGTTTGACACATTTATCAAATTACTCTGAGTTGGGTGCTGAGGGACTTAATTTAAAATTTGGTAATCAAACTATTGGTACGATAATTGGATCATTAGGCTCAAGTTTTGATAGCTCTTATGAATTTGAAACAGGAAAATTTGTGCCTTATTTTGATTTTGAATATTCTGCAGATGTAAGCCCAACATCAGAACAAGAATTTTCTTATGCTTCAGATGGAACTAAATATATTTTAGACAATATTAATAATTCTTTACATAATATAAATTCAGGTGTGGGATTTGATTTTATTACTGACAATGGATTTACCTTGATGACAAAATATACAAGAAATCAAACAATAAATAGTGAATATAGTGATAGTTTTATATTAGCTGGAGATTTTAAAACTAAAAAAAAGTCATTTTATACAATGTCACTTCAAAATAATACCACTGAAATATCTTATAAAAAAGAACTAGATAATTTTTATATAGATATAAATAGTAATTATGATTTTTTTAAAACCAATCCTGAATATGGATTATTTTTAAAGATTTCTAATATAAATTAGTTTTGAAAAAAATTTGTTTTAATTTTTTTTGCTAAATTAAG
The DNA here is from genome assembly GCA_902628195.1 of uncultured Pelagibacteraceae bacterium. Lineage (GTDB taxonomy): Bacteria > Pseudomonadota > Alphaproteobacteria > Pelagibacterales > Pelagibacteraceae > Pelagibacter. The sequence goes on along the minus strand of CACOLY010000007.1, from coordinate 51,233 downwards.
ATAAATTTTTGATATTTCGTTTTCTGGATCACTTTCAACAATAGGCTTACCTTGATCCCCTGTTTTTCCAACCTTTGAATTGATTGGAATTTCACCCAAAAATTCTTTATTAAACTCCTCTGCAGTCCTTTTAACACCACCTTCTCCAAAAATAGAATATTTTTTTCCATCATCTCCAGTAAAAAAACTCATATTATCTACTAAACCTAAAATTTTAACTTGAAGTTTATCAAACATCTTAATTCCACGCTTAACATCTAAAAGAGCAACTTCTTGGGGAGTTGAAACTATTATCGCGCCATCCATTTTAATTTCTTGAGAAAAAGTTAATTGAGTATCACCTGTTCCAGGAGGCATATCTACAATTATAAAATCTAAATCTTTCCAATTGACTTTTTGTGTAAATGTTTTGATTGCACTTGTAACCATTGGCCCTCTCCAAATCATTGGAGTTTGTTGATCAGTAAGGAAACCAATCGACATACATTGAATATCATATTTTAAAACAGGCTCTAATTTTTGGCCATCACTTTTTGGTTTTTCATCAATACCAAACATTTTAGGTATTGAAGGACCATAAATATCAGCATCTAACAATCCAACTTTACAATCTATTTTTTTTAAAGCTAAAGCGATATTGGTTGCAAATGTAGATTTTCCAACACCACCCTTAGCACTTGAAATTGCTATAGTAAATTTTGTTCCATTAATTGGGTTTTTCACATAGGATTTTCCACTCAATTTCTTTCGCATTGCGTCACTTAATTCCGGCTTTTCTTTTGGCATATTTGGATCTTAACTTGTTTTTCCAAATAAAGACATTATATAGAGTGTCATATGTCAGACGATTTTCAGCAAAGAGGTGGTAGTCCATGGGGAGCTCCTCCCGGTGGAGGTGATAACAATGGCTCAGGTAGAGGTCCAACGCCACCAGATGTTGATAAAATCATAAGAGAATTCCAAGAAAAAATTAAAAAATTTTTGCCAGGAAGAGGTTCTTCAGGCGGAAAACAAGCAATTTTAGTTTTAATAGTATTAGGCTTTGTTTGGCTTGCAAGTGGACTTTATCGAGTGTTACCAGATGAACAAGGTGTTGTTTTGCGATTTGGGAAATTTGTAAAAACTACTCAACCAGGATTAAATTATCACATTCCATTTCCAGTAGAGACAGCTCTCACTCCAAAAGTTACAAAAGTAAATAGAATAGATATTGGTTTTAGATCTGAGAGAGATAGTGGATTTTCATCATCAGGTGGTGTAGCTGATGTACCTCAAGAGAGCTTGATGTTAACTGGAGATGAGAATATTGTTAATATTGACTTTTCAGTGTTTTGGGTAATTAAAGATGCTGGAAATTTCTTATTTAAAATTCAAGATCCAGAAGGAACTGTTAAAGCAGCCGCAGAAACTGCAATGAGAGAAGTAATAGCAAGATCAGATATTCAACCGATTTTAACTGAGGGTAGATCAGTTATTGAAACCGACACGCAAGAAATTATCCAAAAAATTTTAGACGAATACACAAGTGGTATTCAAATTACACAAGTGCAAACACAAAAAGCTGACCCACCTGATCAGGTAATTGATGCGTTTAGAGATGTTCAGGCGGCAAGAGCAGATATGGAAAGATCAAAGAATGAAGCAGAAGCTTATGCTAATGATGTTATTCCAAGAGCGCGAGGGGAAGCTGCAAAAATATTACAAGCTGCTGAAGCTTATAAAAAAGAAGTTGTGGCTAAAGCAGAGGGTGAAGCTAGTAGATTTTTATCAATTTATAATGAATACAAAAATGCAAAATCAGTTACTCAAGAAAGAATGTATCTTGAGACAATGGAAAAAGTTTTAGCTGATATTGATAAAGTAATAATAGAGAAAAATGCAGGTTCAGGAGTAGTTCCGTACTTACCATTACCTGAATTACAAAAAAAGAAGGCAATTAATTAGAATGAAAGCAGGAAAAATTATAGCTGGTATAATTGTTGCAATAGCTGCGTTAGCTTTCTTTTCAATTTTTGTTGTTAAAGAAGTTAATCAAGCAATTGTACTTCAGTTTGGTGATCCAAAAAGAATAATACTTAAACCTGGATTAAATTTTAAAATTCCTTTCATTCAAAACGTGGTATTTTTAGATAAAAGAATTTTGAATTTAGATACACCACCAGAAGAGGTAATTGCATCTGACCAAAAAAGATTAATAGTTGATGCTTTTGCAAGATTCCAAATAGTTGACCCTCTAAAATTCTATATCTCCGTTGGAAATGAAAGAGTTGCAAGATCTAGATTAGCAACAATTATCAATTCAAGAATAAGAAACGTTTTAGGTCAGCAAGAGTTACAAACTCTTCTTTCAGAGGACAGAACAAAACAAATGGCTTTAATTCAAGAAGGGGTTAACACCGAGGCAGAAAATTTTGGAATAAAAATAGTTGATGTAAGAATAAAAAGAGCTGATCTTCCTCAAGCAAATAGTGATGCTATTTTTAGAAGAATGCAGACTGAAAGGGAGAGAGAAGCAAAAGAATTTAGAGCAAGAGGTGCAGAGATGGCAGTAACAATCACTTCAACAGCTGATAAAGAAGTTACAGTAATTCTAGCTGATGCTCAGAAAAAATCTGAGATAATGAAGGGTGAAGGTGATGGTCAAAGAAATAAAATTTTTGCTAATGCATTTGGTCAAGATCCAGAATTTTTTGCATTCTATAGAGCAATGCAGGCTTATGAGAAAGCTTTAATTGGTGGTGAGACTTCATTAATATTATCACCAGATAGTGAATTCTTTAAATTTTTTGGAAATATAAAACCTAAAACAGAATAAACTTTAAATGAAAGAATTGATCATAGCTTTTGGTCTCTTCTTATTTATAGAAGGTATCTTATATGCCATATTTCCATCAAAAATGAAGAATATGTTAAAAAAGCTTGAACTAATCAAAGATAGCCAATTAAGAATTGGTGGATTAGTTTTTGCAATATTAGGATTTATTATTATTTATTACGTAAAAAACTAACATGAATAAAATTAGAACAATAGTTTACACTTTAATATTCATTTTAAGTTATTATCCAATTTCAAATTCACAAAATATTCCAGGGTCATTTGCTGATTTAGCTGAAAAATTAATGCCTTCAGTTGTAAATATTTCTTCAACTCAAACGGTAGTAACCAAAAGTAACCCGTTTCCAGGTTTTGAATTTCCTCCAGGATCTCCTTTTGAAGATATGTTTAGAGAATTTGGAACGCCACAAGAGAGACAATCCTCAGCTTTAGGTTCAGGATTTATTATTGATGAAAAAGGGATTGTAGTAACAAATAATCATGTAATTGATGGCGCTGAAGATATCGTAGTTCAAGTGAATGGAGAAAAAAAATTTAAAGCTAAAGTTATAGGGGCAGATCCTTTATCAGATATTGCTGTACTTCAAATGGAAACAAATGAAAAATTTACTCCTGTAAAATTTGGTGATTCAGATAAAGCAAGAATTGGTGATTGGGTGATTGCTATTGGAAATCCATTTGGTTTAGGTGGTACTGTGACTTCAGGAATTATCTCCGCTAGAAATAGATCTATTGGCTTAACAAGATACGAAGATTTTATTCAAACTGATGCTTCAATTAACCAAGGAAATTCTGGTGGACCATTATTTAATATGGATGGAGATGTAATTGGAATTAATACCGCAATTCTAGGAAGAAGTGGAAACGTTGGAATTGGTTTTTCTATACCATCAAACAGCGCAAAAATTGTAATTGACCAATTAATAGAGTTTGGAGAAACAAAAAGAGGTTGGTTAGGTGTAAGGATTCAGGATGTAACAAAAGAAATTGCAGATGTTGAAGAATTAGGAAAACCTAGAGGTGCACTAGTAGCAAGTGTTGCTCAAAACAGTCCATCAGATAAAGCAGGTGTAAAAGCCGGAGATATTATTCTTGAATTTGATGGTGAAAAGATAAATGAAATGAAAGAACTACCTATTATAGTTGCAAGAACTGAAGTAGGAAAAAAAGTAAAAGTAAAAATTTGGAGAAACAAAAAAGAAATTATTAAAAATATCACACTTGGAAGATTAGAAACGTCTGAGGACTTTAAAGTTGCTGAAAAAGAAACCAAAAAAATTGATACGCAAATTGATGATCTAAAGATAACAGTCAGAAAATTATCAAAGGAAGATATAAAATCTAGAAGTTTACCTAATCAAACTACAGGTCTTGTTGTTACAAGTATCGAAAAAAATAGCCCTTTATTTAATTCAATAGAAATTAATAGTATTATTTTAGAGGCTCAAAAGAAAAAAATTAAATCAGTTGAGGATTTAAAACAAGTTGTTAAAGATGTTTTAAAAAGTAATCAAAAAACTATTCTTTTAGTAATATTAAATAGTCAAAATCAAAGAAGATACATTGGTATAAAATTAGATTAGAATATGGATTTAAAATCCAAAATTATTTTAATTTATGGACCAACAGCATCAGGAAAATCTAAATTTGCAATAAAACTCGCAAAAAAAATTGGTGGAGAAATAATAAATGCTGACAGTATGCAAGTATATAAAGAATTAAAGATTTTATCAGCAAGACCATTTACTAAAGAATACGACAAGATTAAACATCATTATTTTGGTTTTAAAAATGCTAAAAAAAAATTTTCTACTGGCGAGTGGTTAAAATTAGTTAATAAAAAAATTAATGAATTAAAAAGTAAAAAAAAAGTTCCAATTTTAGTTGGGGGAACAGGCTTATATTTTAAAGCTTTAACAGAAGGTTTAGTTAAGATACCAAATATCCCTATTAAATTTAGAACAAAAGTAAGATCATTGCATAAAAAACTTGGGTCTAAAGAATTTTTTTCTAGATTAATTAAATTAGATCCTTTGGTAATAAATCGAATAAAATCAACAGATACTCAGAGGTTAATGCGTGCTTATGAGATTAAATTGTTTACTAAAAAATCTATGTATGAATGGTTCAAAAATACAAAATCTGATTATGAGCAAAGAAATTTTTATAAAATTTATATAGATTATCCAAAAGATGAACTGATTAGGAAAATCAATGTGCGAGTTAATGAAATGATTGAAAAAGGGGCCATCAAAGAGGTGAAAAAATTCATCGATCTTAAAGTCCCAAAAAATATGACAGCTTCTAAGGCTATTGGAATTAATGAAATTAAAGATTATTTGAATAAAAAAGTTCAGATTTCAGAAGTTATCGAAAAAATATCAATAAAGACAAGGCAATATGCGAAAAGACAGATCACTTGGGCTAGAGGAAACATGATGGATTGGAATAAAATTAAGTCAGATAGCCTTAATAAATTTTTAAAAAAAATTTAGATATTTCCTAGTTAGCCTTGACCAATCAGCTCAACTTCAGCTAGATTGCTTGAATGTCTAAATTATATTCAGGTGCTGAAATCGTATTTAAATGTCTTGAAGATCAAGATGTTGAATTTATTTTTGGTTATCCTGGAGGTGCTGTTCTTCCTATTTACGATGAACTAAAAAACCATTCTTCTATTAAACATATTTTAGTAAGACATGAGCAAGGTGCAGGTCATGCAGCAGAAGGTTACGCAAGATCCTCAGGTAAGCCAGGTGTAGTTTTAGTAACCTCTGGCCCTGGTGCTACCAATGTTGTGACTGCATTAACAGATGCTTATATGGACTCTGTTCCTTTAGTTTGTATTTCAGGACAGGTACCAACACATTTAATTGGAACCGATGCATTTCAAGAATGTGATACAACAGGTATCACAAGACCTTGTACAAAACATAATTGGTTAGTTAAAGATATAAAAGATTTATCGAAAACTCTTCATGAAGCATTTAGAGTCGCAACTACAGGAAGACCTGGCCCAGTTTTGATCGACATTCCAAAAGATATTCAATTTGCAAAGACCAATTATTCAAAACCAAAAATTGAAAAAAAATTAAATGGAAAAAAATCAAACCAATTTTCTCAACTTGAAATAAATGAGTTAATTAATTTGATGAATAAATCAAAGAAACCTATAATTTATTCTGGAGGAGGAGTAATTAATTCAGGTCCAGGAGCAAGCGAAGCATTAAGAGAGCTTGTTGAGTTAACTGGATTTCCGATCACATCTACTTTACAGGGTTTAGGAGCTTATCCTGGAGATGATAATCAATTTTTAGGAATGCTTGGTATGCACGGGACTTACGAAGCTAATAACGCAATGCATGATTGTGACTTATTGATAAATATTGGAGCAAGATTTGATGACAGGATAACAGGTAAGATAGATGAATTTTCACCCAAATCAAAAAAAGTTCATATAGATATTGATCCTTCATCTATTAATAAAATTATAAAAGTTGATTTAGCATTAGTTGGAGATGTTAAAGAAGTAATTAATGGAATTAATAAAACTTTAAAAAAGAAAAATATTGATTTGAAAAAATCAAATAAAGAAAAAATATCTAAATGGTGGGAACAAATTCAAAAATGGAGAACAAAAAATTCTCTGAATTTTAAAAATAGCGATACAACCATCAAACCACAGCATGCAGTGCAAAGACTTTACGAACTTACAAAAAACAAAGATACTTTTATTACAACAGAAGTAGGCCAACATCAAATGTGGGCCGCTCAACATTATAAGTTTAACAAACCAAATAGATGGATGACTTCTGGTGGATTAGGCACTATGGGATATGGTTTACCAGCAGCTGTTGGAGTTCAAATAGCACATCCCAAAAAACTAGTTATTGATATTGCTGGAGAAGCCTCTGTTTTAATGACAATGCAGGAAATGTCTACTGCTGTTCAATATAATTTACCGATAAAAATTTTTATACTTAATAATCAATACATGGGAATGGTTAGACAGTGGCAAGAATTATTACATGAGAAAAATTATTCTGAAAGTTATTCAGAAGCTTTACCTGATTTTGTCAAATTGGCTGAGGCTTATGGTTGTAAAGGAATTAAAGCAGATAAACCGAGTGAACTTGATGAAAAAATTAATGAAATGGTTCAATATGACGGTCCAGTAATTTTTGATTGTCATGTAGATCCTAATGAAAATTGTTTTCCGATGATACCATCGGGCAAACCACACAATCAAATGATACTTGGACCTAGTGAAAAAAATGAAAATAAAATTACAGGTAAAGGTAAAGCACTAGTTTAATTATGGCTAATCCAAAATCAGCATATAGTGTTTCAACAAAAAAAGAAAAATCAGATACACATATTATTGTTGTTTGGGTTGATAATGAAGCAGGAGTTTTAGCAAGAGTAGTAGGACTGTTTTCTGGGAGAGGCTATAACATTGAGTCATTGGCAGTTGCAGAGGTTGATGCTAAAAAAAATATATCAAGAATAACAATAGTTACTACTGGAACACCTCAAGTTATTGATCAAATAAAACTTCAATTAAAAAAATTGGTTCCAGTTCATAAAGTAGCTGATTTTAAAAGAAATGATAAAAGTGTTATATTTAAAGAAATGGCCTTATTTAAAGTAGTTGGTAATACAAATAAAATTAAAAAGGCTATTAATGCTTGTAAAAAATATAATGCTGTAATATTGGATAAGACAAAAAAATCTAATGTTATTCAAATTACGGCTTTAAGAAGAGAAATTGACAAAATGGCGAAAGATTTAAAAAAATTTGGATTAGTGAGTATTTCAAGAACTGGCGCTGTAGCAATGACTAGAGGAAATAAAGTTTTTAATTAATTAAAGGAGAAAATTATGAAAATGTTCTATGAAAAAGATACTGATGTTAATCTTATTAAAGACAAAAAAATTGCAATTTTTGGGTATGGAAGCCAAGGTCATGCTCATGCATTAAACTTAAAAGATAGTGGAGTTAAAGAAGTTGTTGTAGCTTTAAGAGAAGGGTCTTCAAGCATCTCTAAAGCAGAGTCTAAAGGTTTAAAAGTAATGAATTTATCTGATGCTGCTGAATGGGCTGATGTTGTTATGATTTTAACGCCAGATGAATTACAAGCAGAAATTTATAAAAATCATATTGATCAAAGAATTAGACCAGGCACAAGTATAGCATTTGCTCACGGTTTAAATGTTCATTATGATTTAATCAAAGCTAGAAAAGATTTAGATGTATTTATGGTAGCTCCTAAGGGACCGGGTCATTTAGTTAGAAGTGAATATGAGAAAGGTGGAGGTGTGCCTTGTTTATTTGCTGTTCACCAAAACGGATCAGGTAAAGCAAGAGACCTTGCAATGTCATATGCCTCTGCAGTAGGTGGTGGAAGATCTGGAATAATAGAGACAACTTTTAAAGATGAAGTTGAAACAGATCTATTTGGCGAACAAACTGTTTTATGTGGAGGACTTGTTGAATTAATTAAAAATGGATATGAGACATTAGTTGAGGCAGGTTATGAACCTGAAATGGCTTATTTTGAAACTGTCCACGAGGTAAAATTAATTGTTGATTTAATTTATGAAGGTGGAATAGCTAATATGAATTACTCTATTTCAAATACAGCCGAATATGGTGAATATGAGTCTGGGCCAAGAGTTGTAAATAAAGAAGAAACAAAAAAAAGAATGAAAGAGGTATTAGCAGATATCCAATCCGGGAAATTTACTAAGCAATGGATGGATGAATGTAAAAATGGTCAAAAAAACTTTCTTGCAACGCGATCAAAATTAGCGGAACATCCTGTTGAAAAAGTAGGAGCTGAACTAAGAGCTATGATGCCTTGGATTGGTAAGAAAAAACTAGTTGATAGTGATAAAGGCTAATTTTTAAATAAACCCAAAAAGATCATTTAAAGATAATTAAATTTGACATTTATTTTGCAATATCACTTATAGATTGTATTATAGTTTTTCAAAAAAAATTTAATAATGAGTAAAAAAGAAAAAGTTTATATTTTTGATACTACGATGAGAGATGGTGAGCAATCACCAGGCGCCTCTATGAGTGTTGAGGAAAAAATTCAAATTTCTAGAGTATTTGATGAAATGGGAATAGATATTATCGAGGCAGGATTTCCAATATCTTCACCAGGAGATTTTGAAGCAGTTAGTGCAATAAGTAAAAGTATTAAAAATTCAATTCCATGTGGATTAGCAAGAGCTACAAAAAAAGATATAGATGCTTGTCATGAATCTTTAAAGTTTGCAAAAAGATTTAGAATTCACACATTCATTTCAACAAGCCCAGTTCATATGAAGCACAAACTAAACATGACTAACGAACAAGTGTTGGGAGCTATCAAAGAAAGTGTAACCTATGCGAGAAAATTTACAGATGATGTAGAGTGGTCTTGTGAAGATGGCACAAGAACTGATTTAGACTTTATGTATAAAACTATTGAACTTGCAATAAATTGTGGCGCAAAAACAATAAATATTCCTGACACAGTAGGTTATTCTATTCCAGAGGAATTCGCTAAAACTATTACATCAATAAAAAATAATGTGCCAAATATTGATAAGGCAATTATTTCTGCTCATTGTCATAATGATCTCGGTCTTGCAGTTGCAAATGCTTTATCAGGATTGTCTGCAGGTGTAAGACAAATTGAGTGTACTATAAACGGCATTGGTGAGAGAGCTGGAAATGCAGCTCTAGAGGAAATTGTTATGGCAATTAAAACTAGAGATGATTTACTGCCATATGAAACTGGTATTAAAACAGAATTAATAAGCAAAGCTTCTAAAATAGTTTCAAATGCAACAGGTTTTCCAGTCCAATTCAATAAAGCGATAGTTGGAAAAAATGCTTTTGCTCATGAGTCTGGTATTCATCAAGATGGAATGTTAAAAAATAGAGAAACTTATGAAATAATGACCCCAGAAAGTGTTGGAGTTAAAAAAACATCATTAGTAATGGGAAAACATTCAGGAAGACACGCATTTAAGGATAAATTAAATGATTTAGGTTATACAGATGTCACAGACGATGTAGTCCAAGCCGCTTTTGGAAAATTTAAAATTTTGGCTGACAAAAAAAAACATGTTTATGACGAGGATATTGTTGCATTAGTAGACGATAGTCTAATAATTGATAATAAGATAAATGCGATAAACCTTAAATCTCTGAAAGTATTTGCCGGGACTGGTGAACCACAACGAGCTGATATGACATTAGATGTTTTTGGGGATATAAAAGAAACTTCTCAGACAGGAGATGGGCCAGTGGATGCAATTTTTAAATGTATTAAAGAATTATATCCACATGATGTTAAGTTATCTTTATATCAAGTCCATGCTGTTACAGAGGGCACTGATGCTCAAGCTACAGTAAGTGTAAAGATTGAGGAAAATGACAGGACAACGGTTGGACAATCAGCAGATACCGATACTTTAGTTGCATCAGCAAATGCATATCTGAATGCATTAAATAAAATGTTAATTAAAAGAGAAAAAAAATCTCTTTATAAAAATCTTGAACCTAAAAAAGTAAAAGGAGTATTTTAATGGGTATATTTGATAAAATAAAAAAAGTATGGAGCCAGGATATGGCTATAGACTTAGGAACTGCAAATACACTTGTAGTAGTAAAAGGACAAGGGGTTGTTTTAAATGAACCTTCAGTAGTTGCAATTGTTGATCAAGGTGGAAAGAAACAAGTTTTGGCAGTTGGAGATGAAGCTAAAACAATGCTAGGAAGAACACCTGGAAATATTCAAGCTATAAGACCATTAAGGGATGGTGTAATAGCTGACTTCATTGTTACAGAAGAAATGATCAAACATTTTATCAAAAAAGTACATAAAGGTAGCTCTTTTGCTAATCCAAGAATTTTAATTTGTGTCCCAACTGGATCTACTCCTGTTGAGAGAAAAGCTATTCAAGACAGTGCATTAGCTGCTGGTGCTAGAAGAGTGCAATTGATTGAAGAACCAATAGCAGCAGCAATTGGAGCAAATCTTCCAATATCTGAGGCTACTGGTTCTATGGTAGTTGATATCGGCGGTGGTACAAGTGAAATAGCTGTTATGTCATTAGGTGGTTTAGTTTATTCAAAATCTTTAAGAGTTGCAGGAGATGCAATGGATGCTGCTATGATTAACTATATGAGAAAAGAATATAATCTTATGATAGGAGACAGTACAGCTGAAAAGATTAAAAAAGAAATTGGAACTGCAATACCAACTAACAATAATACTTATGCAGTTAAAGGAAGAGATCTAAGATCGGGAACACCAAAAGAAGTTAATATCACAGAAGAGGATACTGCCGCTGCTTTGAATGATATTCTAAGACAAATGGTTAATGGTATTAAAGATGCATTAGAGAGTACACCCCCTGAACTTTCAGCTGATTTAGTTGATATGGGATTGGTTTTAACAGGAGGTGGTGCGTTACTTAAAAATATTGATAAAAGATTTTCTAAGGAGACAGGCTTACCAGTTCATATAGCAGATGAACCTTTATCTTGTGTAGCTATTGGAACAGGAAAAGCTTTAGATCAAGAGCAAACATTCTCGACTATGTTGACTGAATATTAAGAGTAATGGCCTCAAGCAGAGATGATTTTATAATTGCTATTAGATCTGCTTTTTTAAAAAAAAGCACTCAACAAAAATTTTCTTTACTTACTTTAGTATCGATATCAATATTTGTAATTGTACTATCTAGTCTAGATTTCAAAGTTATTAGATATTTAAAAATTGGTATTAACGAAGTTGTATATAGATCATCATTTATTGTTTCGATACCAGAAAATTTTGTAAAAAACACATATTTTAATGTTGCTGAATACTCAACTTTCTTCAGACAATATAAAAATAACAAAAAAGAGTTAGAACAACTTAAATCAAAAGATATTTCAAATGAAATAATTCAATATGAAAACAAAGAATTGAAAGATTTGATTAATGATTATGTTTCAAGCTCAGATAAAGTTTTAGCTAAAATTATTGTCGATCATGAAAGTCCATTTCTTAAAAGTGTAATCATAAATAAAGGAAGTAATAATAAGATTAAAATCGGAACAAATATTTATGACCAATCATATCTAGTGGGTAGAGTAGTCGAAGTAAATTATAGAACTTCAAGAGTTTTGTTATTATCTGATTTAAATTCGAATGTTCCGGTAACTATTGCCCCTCAGAATATTCAGGCAATAATGATTGGAGCTGGAGAAAACTTTGGTGAAATTAAATATATCAAAGATGGTATTTTTGAAAAATTTGATGAAAATAGTATTGTCTACACTTCTGGCACAGGTGCAATATTTAAAAGTGGCATTCCAATAGGAAAATTAATCCAGAGAGATAAAGATTTGGATGTAGAATTTTTTAGTGACTTTTCTCAGCTAAAATATGTGTTTGCTGAAGTTGAAACCGAGTTAACAGCTCAAAATAATATTGAGAAAGTTGAAGATAATAAAGATCAAAATAATAACCCAATAGATACAAAAATTAAAATTCTTGAGGATGAAAAAAAGATTATTGAGGAATCGAATTCGAAATTTAAAGAGGAAAATGATTATCTTAAAATACAAATTAATAAGTTAAATGATGAGATATATTCTTATAAAAATGAAATTACATCGCAAAAAGAGAAAATAGATCAATTTTTTATTGATCAAGAAGAACTAGAGTTTTTAAGATTAAATTTACTTTACAGTCAAAAATGCCAAACCAGAAAATTATTTAGCACTGGTCTTAAAGTTGGAACACCTGAATATAAAAGATGTATTTTAAATAGAGGTAAAATGAATGACTAGATTGACAAGAAAAACCTCATTATTAAAGATTTATACATGGTTTCCAATAATTCTTTTATTTATTTCAGTATTAAATGAATTCGATTTTAATTATTTAAATCTGAAATATTTTTCATTTAATTTCCCATTTATATTAATATTTTTTTTTACTTTAAAAGAATTTAAAAATTTTGATTACTTTCTAGTATTCATTGCCGGTTTGTTCAATGATACTGTTGTGGGGCTTCCTTTAGGGATCAGTAGCTTATCTTATACATTGATATGTATTGCTACAGCATACATTAGAAATATAACGATAAGACCCAATCCTTTAAAAGATTGGTTTTATTTTTTATTCATTATTAGTTTAATAAACTCTTTAAATTATTCAATCTTAACTTTATTTTTTGATTTTAATTTAGATTTAACAAGTTATTTAATTAATACTTTTTTTACATTTTCATTTTATATAATTTTTGTATCAATTTTTAAATATTACTTAAAAGGCTTAAATGATTAATTCTTCGAGTGACAATGTTAAAAAGCTTAATTCTATAAATAGAAGGATGTTTATAACTGGATCATTTAAATTTTTTATAATGTTGGGCATTGTGAGCAGATTGTTTTTTCTTCAAGTTAAAGAAAATAAAAAATACTTAACGCTTTCAGATAAAAACAGAATTAGAGAATGGAAGTTGGCCCCTATAAGAGGAGAATTTCATGATTATTTCGGTAATGTGATAGCTGGAAATTTTGAAGCTTACCAGCTTCATATAATTCCTGAACAAGTTGAGGATTTTAGATATGTAATTTTTCGAGTTAAAGACTTACTTAATTTATCAGAAAAAGAGTTTAAAAAAATATTAAAGAAGAAAAAAGAAATTAAACCTTGGGAAACTTTAATCGTTTCTGACAATTTAAGCTGGGAAAATTTTTCTAAAATTAATAATCATTTATATGATTTAAATGGTGTTAAACCAGTAATTTCAATTTCAAGAAATTATCCATACAAAGAAAATTTTACTCACTTAATTGGATATGTAAGTCAAGCTAATGAAAATGATATTGAAAATACTGAGGCTATAAAGAAAAATTTTGTGCCAGGACTAAAAGTTGGAAAAGTTGGATTAGAAAAATCGTTTGAAGAAAAATTAATTGGAACAAATGATATTGAAAGATATGAGGTAAATGCTTATGGAAGACGAATAAGTCAATTAGAATTCCAAAAGGGACAAAAAGGCAAAACTTTAAGACTTACTATTGATACTGAGGTACAAAAATTAGTCAATGAACTTTTAAAAGACAAAGCGGGTTCAATTTGTGTTATGGATATTTATACAGGTGCAATCGTTGCAATGCATTCATCTCCTTCATTTGATCCAAATTTATTTGTTTTTGGCATAAGTCAGGATGATTGGCAGCTTATTCGTAATGATCCTATGAAGCCTTTGGTGAATAAGACTTTGCAAGGTAATTATTCTCCTGGATCAACAATTAAACCCATTGTCGCTTTATCAGCTTTAGAGAATGGAATAGTAAATACAAAATTTACTGTCAATTGTAGAGGACATAAGCATCCAATGGAATTATATGGCCAAACTTATCACTGCTGGAAAAAAGAAGGACACGGATTTATGAATTTGAGAAATGCCATGAAACAATCTTGTGATACATATTTTTATGAAGTAGCTCGTAAACTTGGAGTGGATAAAATGAGCGAAACAGCTAAAAAATTTGGATTAGGAAAAGAAGTTTTTGGTGATTTATTTAATATTGAAAAAAAAGGTTTAATACCAAACACTCAATGGAAGAAAAACGCATTAGGACAAAGTTGGTTGTTAGGAGAAACTATAATTACTGGAATAGGTCAAGGATATATTCAAACAACACCAATTCAATTATGTTTAATGACCGCCCAAATTGGTAATGGAGGCTATAAAATTTATCCAAAATTAGTAGTTGATGGTGAGAATGAAGTATCTCCAACTGATAAATTTACACCATTATATAAAGAATCTAGAAATATTAAAATTGTTCAAGATGCAATGTATGCATCTACAAACGAGGTAAGAGGAACTTCATATAGATCTAGAATTGATGATCCAAAATATCAATTTGCTGGAAAAACTGGTACAGCACAGGTAAAAAAAATTACTAAAAGAGATCGTGAATTGGATCTAAAAACTTTCGAAATTCCTTATGAGGAAAGAGATCATGCTCTCTATGTAGCCTATGGTCCTTATAAAAACCCTCGTTACGCAGTAAGTGTCATAGTTGAGCATGGCGGAAATGGAAGTACTACCGCAGCTCCGATGGCAAAAAAATTATTTAAATTAATAATAGATCGTCACGAAAAGAGACAATCGATGGATGATAAAAAATATTTGGAGATTTAAATGTATCAGCACACTCGATTAACCACTACCAGTAGTTTCAACTTCTTTCAAAAGTTTAAAAATTTTGATTATGTACTTTTAATTTGTATCTTAATATTAGGATTTATTAGTCTTGCTACAATGTATTCTACAGATGGTGGTCAGATATTATTTCATACAAAAAGTCATTTTACAAAATTAGCAGTATTTACTTTGATGATGTTAATTATTTCTTTCATAAACATTAAATACTGGTTTTCGATTGGTTATCTCTCATACTTAGGTGTGGTGGGTTTATTAATTTGGACTTATTTATTTGGTATTACTTCATCTGGTTCCCAAAGATGGATAGATCTATATTTTATCAATTTACAACCGTCCGAATTAATGAAAATTTTTATAATTCTATGTCTTGCTAAATTTTTTCATAGAATGAAAATTGAAAATGTAAATTCAATTTATACTATTCTAACTTCTCTTATAATTATTTTATTACCTATGGGCCTTGTAATTGTTCAACCTGACCTAGGGACTGCACTCCTTATCGCAATAAGTGGGATCGCAGTGCTTTGGTTTGCTGGAATAAATTACAAATATTTTATTTATACCATATTAGGTTTTGTTATTTCTTTACCGTTTGTTATTGCTTTTTTAAAACCATATCAAAAATTAAGAGTTTTAACTTTTTTAAATCCTGACAAAGATCCATTAGGTGCAGGGTATCAAATTATTCAATCTAAAATCGCAGTTGGATCAGGTGGGTTATTTGGAAAAGGATTCTTGAAAGGAACTCAAAGTTATTTGGAATTTTTACCTGAAAAACATACAGATTTTATTTTTACCCTCTTTTCTGAGGAGTTTGGATTTGTGGGTTCAGCAATTCTATTGATAGTTTATGCAATTATTATTTATAGAATTGTTGCGATCGGTGCCTCTTCAAGAAGTTATTTTGCAAAGATTTTTTGTTATAGTTTTGGTGCTGCAATTTTTGTTTTTATCACAATTAATATGAGTATGGTTTTAGGTTTACTACCTATAGTTGGTTCTCCATTACCAATTATGTCTTATGGAGGATCTTCAATGTTAGCAACAATGATTGGTTTTGGAATAGTAATGAGCGCAAAAGTGCACAGTCAACAATTAATTGCTTAAGTATAATTTGTCGCTTAACTAATTTTCAAGATAAATTGTATATTTTTTTTAATGAGTGAAAAATTAAAAATCGGTATTATTGGATCAGGTATTCAAGGAATTTCGAATGCATTATTTTTACAAAAAAAAGGATTTGATGTAACAATTTTTGATAGAAATGAGCCTGGAAGTCCAGTTGCATCATATGGAAATGCAGGTCATTTTTCTCCCTACGCATCTTTATCTTTAAATAGAACAGATATATTGGCTGACGTGCCAGCAATGTTATTAAGTTCAACTGGTCCATTAGCTTTAAAATGGAATTACGTTCCAAAGATGATCCCTTGGTTTATAAAATTCATTTTTAATACAACTAAAAGTAAAATGATGCATACAGCAAAAAATATGCATCAAATTTTAGATTTAGCATTACCTGCTTATGACGAATTATTCGAAGAAATAAGCTTAGAGGGTTTAGTAGAAAATAAAGGAATTCTCTATATTTGGAATGACAAAGATTTAAAAAGTCGTGAATTAGAAATTAAAGTTAGAGATGAACTAGGAGTAAAACAGCAACTTGTGAATAAAAAAGAAATTCATGATTTAGAACCAAACATCAAACCTTTTTATCATGCAGGCGTTTATTATCCCTACGCAAGACATGCCAGAAACCCAAAAAAGATACTATTAAAATTCTTTGAACTTTTTAAAAAAAAGGGTGGAAAATTTGAAAAAAAAAACATTGAAGATATTCTGTTCGAGTCCGATAAACCTGTCTTTGTTTCAGATGGAAAAAAATATTCATTTGAAAAAGTAATAATTGCATGCGGAGCCTTTTCAAAAAAACTGACAGATAATTTAGGTGAAAAAATCCCACTTGATACTGAAAGAGGCTATCACGTTCATTTTAAAAATTGTGATCATCTTTTAAATAGACCAGTCATTTTTTCCAATAGAGGATTTGGTATTACGCCAATGGAACAGGGTTTAAGAGTTGTTGGAACTGTAGAATTTGGAGGTTTAGAAAATCCACTGTCAAAATCAAGAATTAAAAATTTAATCAATAATGCTAAGTATATGTTAGGAGATCTTCCTGAGCATGAAGATGAGTGGTTGGGTTTTAGACCAACACTACCAGATTTTTTACCTGTAATGGGACCATCCAAAAATCACAAAAATGTATTTTATTGTTTTGGCCATCATCATTTAGGATGGACATTAGGCCCAATATCTGGAAAGATTGTTTCTGGAATGATTGCGGGTGAAAACACAAATTTAGATTTAGATCCGTATAGTTCAAAAAGATTTAACTAATAAATGAAAAACATCAAAGCATATATAATGCTCGTGTGCGCTTCCCTATTTTGGGCTGGAAATTTCATGATAGGAAAGTATGCTTTTTTGACTGACATACCTCCTTTATCTTTAGTATTTTATCGTTGGTCACTTGTTTGGATTATTTTATTACCCTTTACTTATAAAGAAATAATTAAATATAAGGATACGATTTCCAATAATCTACCTTTGTTATTTTTTTTAGGATTAACAAGTGTAGGTCTATTTAATTCCTTTACATATTTATCTTTAATTCACACTCAAGTAATCAATGCATCTCTTTTTAATACTGCTATCCCAGCAATAATAATTTTACTTTGTTTTTTATTTAAGATTGAAAAGACTAATAAATTTCAAATTTTGGGTCTTATAATTTCAGCCTGTGGAATTCTAGCAATAATCACAAAATTAAAACTAGATATTTTAATCTCGTTAAATTTTAACAAGGGTGATTTAATTATGATTGGAGGTGTTCTTACTTGGGGGATTTACTCAACCCTTTTAAAGAAAAAACAATTTACTCTTCCCTTATTAACCCTGGTACATGTTATTTGCACGTTCGGTTTGATTAGTGTTTTTCCGCAATTTTTATATGAGTTCTCAAATGGACAAATAATTAACTTTGATATTAATTTAGTTTATACTTTAATATTTTTAGCTCTTTTTCCAAGTATAGGGTCTTACTATTGTTGGGCTGGAGCAGTTTCTATAATTGGTGCAAATCGTGCAGGAATTTCATTATCACTAATACCTTTGTTTAGCTCTATAATGGCTATAGTTTTATATGGTGAGCAATTTCAATTTTTTCATTTGATTGGTGCAATTTTAATTATATTAGGTTTATTTTTATCAAATAAGGAAATCAAAAATGCTTAAAGTTGCTATCTTAGACGATTACCAGAATGTTTCTCAGCAATTTGTTAATTTAGAAAAATTATCTGGAAAGTATGAGTTCAAAATTTTCAGTGAACCTTTTATTGATGAGGCTGATACCCTTGAACAATTAGCTGATTTTGAAGCTTTACTTATAATGCGAGAAAGAACACCAATGACCAAAAATATTATTGATAATTTATCTAAATTGAAATTTATAATTACAAGTGGAACTAAAAATAAAGCAATAGATTTAGAAGCTGCAAAAAAAAGAAAAATTATAGTTAGTGGCACTGAAATAAATATACACCCAACACCAGAATTAACTTGGGCTTTAATATTAGGATTAGCCAGAAATTTAAAAGAGGAAATTGACAATATGTATCAAGGTTATTGGCAAACGACTGTTGGTGTAGAGTTGAAAGGAAAAATTTTAGGCTTAATTGGTTTAGGCAGAGTTGGTTCACAAGTTGCTAAAATTGGTAAAGCATTTGGTATGCAAGTCATGGCTTGGAGTGAAAATTTAGATTTAGACAAGTGTAAAGAACTAGATGTTTTACCAAGTAGTAAAGAAGATTTGATTACGAATTCAGATTTCTTATCTATCCATGTTCAGGGAGGTGAGAGATATAAAGATTGCATTACAATAAAAGAATTAGATAAAATGAAGAAATCAGCTTTTTTAATTAACACTTCAAGAGGTCCAATAGTGAATGAGGATGATTTAATTATAGCTTTATCAACTAATGAAATAGCAGGTGCTGGTCTAGATGTATTTGAAAAAGAACCTTTGCCAGAAAACAATAAGTTAAGGTTTTTACCCAATGCACTCCTTACTCCACACATAGGATATGTAACAGCAGAAAATTATAATATATTTTATAACCAAATGATTGAATCTTTAGAGGCATGCGTTAATGGAAAACCAATTCGTATTATTGAGTAAAGATGGATTTATCTGTAGTTAACCATAAAGATTATTTTGCAAAAATTGGTGATGATCATAAATTTCCTATTAAAAAATTTGGTGAACTCGCTGACTATTTGATTAAAAATAAAATAGTAAAAAAATTTCATACACCTTATCCTTGTTCTGAAGAAACTTTGAAAAGAGTTCATTCAGCAAATTATATTAAGAATGTAAAAAACAAAACACTTGATGCAAATATTATTAAAAAGATAGGCTTTCCATTAGTTGATAGTGTTGTTCAAAGATCTTTAGTAGCTACCGGAGGTACTGTATTAGCTGCAAAACTTGCAATTACAAATGGTGTGGCGTGTAATACAGCTGGTGGAAGTCATCATGCTAACTTTGAGAGTGGTGCAGGTTATTGTGTTTTTAATGATGTAGCTGTTGCAGCTCAATATTTACTTGATCGCGGTTTGGCAGGAAGAATTTTGATTGTAGATTTAGATGTCCACCAAGGCAATGGCAGTGCAGATATTTTTAAAGATAATAGAAATGTATTTACTTTTAGTATGCATTCAAAATCGAATTATCCTGCAAAAAAATCTATCAGTGATCTTGATGTAGAGCTTGAGGACAATATGGAAGATCATCAATATATTGAACTACTCAAATTTTATTTAAATCAATTGAATGAGGAAAATTTTGATTATGTTTTTTATATTGCAGGTGTCGATATTCATTTTAACGATCGTTTAGGTAAATTAAAAATTTCAGATGAGGGTGTTAGAAAAAGAGATGAAATTGTAACAGAAAACTTTTTTTCAAAAGGAATTCCTCTTTGTGGAGTTTTGGGTGGTGGATACAATAAAGATTTTAATAAACTTGTTGAATTACACTCATATTTACATCAATCATGTTCTAAATTATTATAATTTAATGAGCAAAAAAAACCAAAATCTTACTGCAGAACAAAAATTAATTATGTTTGAGGAGGGAACAGAACCTCCTGGCACTAGTGAATTAAATTACGAAAAAAGAGAAGGAAGTTATCATTGTGCGAATTGTGGGATAAAATTATTTGACTCAAAAACTAAATATGAAAGTGGATCAGGTTGGCCATCATTTTATCAATCTCTACCAGATGTTTTTGAGACAAAGACAGATCATTTGTTAGGTTATCCAAGAACAGAATATCATTGTAAAAATTGTAACGCCCATCATGGACATATATTTGACGATGGACCAGAGCCAACAGGTAAAAGATACTGTAATAATGGTGTATGTTTAGTATTTAAAGAGGTTAAATAAAAACTTTATGAGCAAAATAAAAATCGTTTTTTATTTAGTTTTAGTTTTTATAATTTACAAAGGCTATGAAGCATTCAGAGATTTTGAAATTGGTGTAGGGGATAGATTAGTTGAAATTGAGGAAATGTCTGATTTTGAAAAAAAAGGTGAAGTTATTGGCCTGATGATGTACCTGGGTGATCCTTTAGAATTAAAAGAACATTTACTTACTTCAAGCAAATCCAAATGTTTAGAGATGAAGCAAATAGCTGAGGAAACTTCTTTTGCTTACTACGAATGTGCACAAGTGAATGCAGTGCTTAAAGGTGGAAAGATTGTTAGGATTATTAATGAAATTGAAGTTATCGAATGATTTTAAAATATATTAGTTTTTTAATTGGTATAATTTGGGCATATTCAATTATCAAGACACAATCTGTTTTTAGTAAAAAAGCTGGTTTAATATTTAAAGTATTTATATCTAATGTTTCTTGGATAACATTATTTGCAGCTTGTTATTTTGGATATAAAAATTTCTCAATTCAGTACACAATTATTGGTATTATTGCTGGAATAATAACTGTCCATATAGGTTTTCATTTTTCAAAAAAGTTTTTGATCTCAAAGTTTACTGAAAAAAATCTTCAAATAACTAAATCTTTTTTTGAATATACTCTTATTGCCTGGGTAGTTTATTATCTATTCTTTTAATCAGAAATTTCTAATTAAATTAAAAGATGCTTCATCATATTCTTTAGGTTTAAATAAATCATTAGTTAATTTAAAATCAATTATGTAATCATTGATATTTTTACTTAATACATAATTAGATTTAAAATTATCAGATCCATCTATTGAAAAGGCAAAGTTTGTTTCCTTATTAGGCAAATATCCAATTGCAATGTGAATTTTATCAGTGTGTCCTAAGCCTAATGCTTGATTACGTTCATAGATTAAAAAAATACTAAAGCTATTTGGTAAAACTATATCAATACCGATTTCACTGTTTATGTTGTGTAAAGCTCCTGAATGTAACGCATCATTGAAATTCACACTTCCATCATCCACATAAGTGTATTTAAAACTGGATGCACGGTCGATGTTAGCAACATATTCTAATTTACCATGCCTTTTTATTGCATACTTATCATTTGATAAATCTTGTACTGCTGCAAATCCCGCTCTCATTTTTTTAGATCTAATGTGCTGTTTATCTACGTCTATTGCACCTATACCAGACTCTTTATAATCATCTAAAATAGTATGGCCAATATCAAATCTTCCCGATGGAATAAATATTAAATTATCTTTTTTTATCTCATTTTTAATTCTAATTGTGCCATATAATTGGTTTCCTATTCTATCTGCTGTTAAATTTTGCCCGTCTGCAACAGTTAACAAATCAGAGTCTAATCTCCCAAAACCAATAATAGTATCTAGAAATTTGGTATCATTTTTTATTGGAGAGGTTTTATAATAAGTAATATTATATGTATCAGTATCTAAATTACTTCCAGCAGTTCCTACATCAACATTGTTTCTGCCAATTCTAAAAGCTAAACCTTTTATACCATTGTTATTCGTAAATTTATCTGCTCCAAATGTAATTGCATCTGTATCAATTTTTTTGGTAGATGAAATACTCGTATCCCCAATTCTTCCAATAGCAATACTTCCCTCACTCCAATAAAATATATCTTTTTCTTTATCTTCTGTTTTCTTTTTAGCAGCTGATGCTTTAACCACTTCAGTTAAAGAAGCCAATCTTTGATTGGTAAAATTAAAATCAATATTTAAATTAGTTAAATTTTGTTTATCTTTATTTCTTCTTATCCACTTTAACCGGTTCAATGCAGTGTCTGTTGAATGATCAATAGTTCTTTTAGCAATTTCTATTTGAGCTAATGCCATTCCAGTTCTATCTTTATTTTCTGTAATAGAGCTACAACTACCTGCAACAAGTGTAAAAGCACAAGCTAAACTATATTCAAATACCGTCTCAGTAATTCTGTTTGCTGCAAATATTTTTAAACCTGTAGAGCTAAATGTAATACCAATCAAATCATTTAGATCTTCATCAAGAGATGATAAATCGAACTCACCATCTTTAGTAGATGAAGACAGATCAAAAGCATTATCAAGCGAATATTGCACTACTACTCCATTATCTCTGAAAGATTGAAATAGCTTTTTTCCATCTTCACTGAATACCATACCAAAGGGATTATTATTGTCTAAAATTATTGCAGTTGATGCAAGAGTGATTGTACTTAAATCATAAGGTGTTCCAAAATTATATTGTTTAATATTTGCGTAATTTTTACTAGAATTTCCATCATTTATAGTCACAAACATTTTTGTACCATCATTTGTTATTTCTATACCTTGTAAGTTATTTCTATCGTTTGTGCTTAATCTATCACCAGCATTAGTTCCATTTTGTAATGCTTCAGTATCAACATCCACATCTGAAACGTATGTACAAGTTGAAACATCAAACGGAGTTGTTAAATCATATCGGTTTACAAAAGAATTTCCTGGACTTCTATTCATACCTCTTTGAGCTGTAAATATTTTTTTTCCATCATCACTGAATTTGAATGCAATTATGGTCTCTGTTGTTGCATTGTCTCCAGCAACAGTACCATCATGATCTGGATCAGACGTATTGCATCTTTCACTATCTCCAGCATAAGTAGCTGTTGAAATATCAAAAGGTGTAGAAAGGGTGTACTCAGCTATAAAATCATCAACTCCTCCAGCACCAGAAGAAGCGTTGTTCTGATAACTCACAAACATTTTGGTTCCATCATTATTAAATTCAGGACCTCCCATATTATCATGATTTTCGTCTGCGTCAGTGGCATCTTGAAAAACTTGATCGTCTATTTTAGTTATCGTTGCAGCAAATGAATTTGAAAATGGTATTAAAAAGAGAAATATAATGAGTATTTTTTTTAAGAAAGACATTAGGGTTTTTTACATAGATTTTTTTAAAATTTCATCATCCTAATTGTCTAAAAATGATCAAAAACTCTCGATTTTTTTAACCATATTGAGCAATAAAGTTCTTTGGGAAACTATAAAAAAGTATAATCTTGTCTTTAAATAAATTTCTAGATAAAAATAATTATGTTTGAAAAATTAGAAGAATTAGCAAAAAATAATAAAAAAATTTCAGATTTTCATATCAGAAGCGGATGGCCATTAGCTTACAGACAGACAGGTGAGATACATAAAATTCCTGAAGTGGTTGTTAAAGCTCAAGATCTTCAAGATTTACTTTCTACTAATTGTAACGAAGTCGAGATGAAAAGATTTAATGAAACTCATGAACTCGATTCATCAGTAACTTTGAGTGGTTTAAGATTTAGAGCTAATTTTTATAAAACAATTCACGGACCTGCCGCAGTATTAAGAAGAGTTGAAAGTGTAATACCAACTATGGATCAATTTGATTTACCGCCTGTGCTTTACGATATTATAGATATGCATAAAGGATTAGTTTTGGTGACTGGACCAACAGGATCAGGAAAGTCAACAACACTTGCAGCAATCGTAAACGAAATAAATAAAACAAGAACATCAAACATTATTACAGTTGAAGATCCAGTAGAATTTATCCACAAAGATCAAAAGAGTATTGTTTCACACAGAGAAGTTGGTAAGCAAACTCAAACTTTTGCAACAGCTTTAAAAGCAGCTCTTCGAGAAGATCCAGATGTAATTTTAGTTGGAGAGATGAGAGATTTGGAAACGGTTTCACTAGCTTTAACTGCTGCTGAAACTGGACACTTAGTATTTGGAACTTTACACACAAGTGGTGCTCCTAGTACAATTAATAGAATTATAGATGTCTTCCCACCTGAACAACAAGCTCAAATCAGAGCTCAAATTTCTACTTCTTTGAAAATGGTAGTAACTCAAAGACTTCTTAAAACTAAAGATGGTCAAGGCCGTTGTGGTGCTTTCGAAGTGATGAAGTGTACAGCTCCAATTCAAAACTTAATCAGAGAATCTAAAATTCATCAAATTCCAAGCATCATGCAAACTGCTGTAAAAGATGGTATGATTACAATGACCAAATCTTTAGAAGAACTAGTAAAAGCAGGAAAAATAGATGCAAGTGCGGGACGAGAAAATTAAAGGGTTTACACTATTAGAACTTATTGTTGTTGTAACTTTAATAGGAATAGTTTCTGCGATTGGTTATCCTCAATTTAGCGAATGGAGAAAAGATCGTGAGGTTAGAGGTGCAGTTTATGAAATAAAATCTCTTATTGAAGGAATTAATGCTCAAGTTTCAAGAGGACAATACGCGTTTGTTCAAGTTCATGTAAAGGCTGGAGGTGGTGAGGACGCTGCTTCTGCTGAAGTTGATGAAGATGAAGTAACACAAAATGGCATTGTCGTGACTTCAAAAGGCATGACAGCAACCACATTAGGTAACAAGCTTAATACTAATGACGATTTTCGTAATGATAATGGTAGGTGTAATATTGAAGATACAAATTATTGGGATGATGACCCAAGTACAGGTACTAAAAAAATTGAAGTAAGACAAAAAAGTTTTGAAAATATTTTGACCAATTGGGATGGGGGGAGTGGAATATCGTCTATTGGTGCCGTTTGCTTTGGTAAAAATGAAACGTGGTTTTCAGCTAAGGAACAATTAGCCTCGGGTACGAATGATGTACCTGATTATTATCTATTTCTCTGTTTAGCTGAAGCATATGAAGGTCAAACTAATTGCGATGTATCAGGTGGTATGCCAGAAAAAAATAATAAATATTTATATAGTATTAAATGGTCAAGATTTGGTAATATATCATTATCGAAGTTTAAATTCGATCCTAAAAACGACGACGAAGACGAAGTGTCTGGAGAATGGAATGAATTGTAAAATTAAAATGAATAATAAAAATTCAGGTCTTTCAATTTTAGAAGCC
The DNA here is from genome assembly GCA_902628195.1 of uncultured Pelagibacteraceae bacterium. Classification (GTDB taxonomy): domain Bacteria; phylum Pseudomonadota; class Alphaproteobacteria; order Pelagibacterales; family Pelagibacteraceae; genus Pelagibacter. Next base: position 25,714 of record CACOLY010000007.1, on the reverse strand, counting down.
TTAGTATCGACCGCTATTGTTGGTATAGGATTTATTGCGATTTTGCAAATGACTAACTTTTCTGTTCAATCAATTGATAATTCGGGTGAGAGAACAAAAGTAAATTTTATGACCACTATGATAGTCGAAGATGTAATAGGCAATCGAAATACATTTTATGGAAAAAAAGCAGAAGATATGAAGGCGCCTACCACAGCAAATCCTAAATTTTCTGAACATTTGGCTAATAATGATTGGTCAGCTGGAGAATGTGTAGACACTTCAGATGGCACTATTGACCCAGCTAAAGAGGAAGCAAAAAAAGATATCTATAAAGAACAAAAAGATAATGCTCCACAAAATAAAGTAAATAAATGGGAAGCAGTTTTTACTAAAGGAAGATTTTTAAAATGTAAAAATAATACCGAAACAAAAAAATTAAAAGTTTTTAAAATGTGTAGATGGGATGGTTGCGAGGTACAAAACGATGATATTTTTGATGAGCCTATGTATATTGGTAGATTAGAAGTAAAAATTAATAGTGGAAATATAATAAAAAATGCAGATGGAACTGCTAAAACAGATGCGACTGGAAATGTATTGAGAAAATCTAAAAGAAAATTTGTTTATTTTCAATCTGATTACAAAATTAAAAATTAATGAAAAAAAAAATTAAATATATAGCTGGCTTAACTTTGATTGAAATTTTAATTGGTATTGTAGTTTCGTCTTTAATGATGGCTGCAATTTACTCAACGTATTCAATAGTTAATAATACTTATAATCAAGTTGTAGCAAAAGCAAAAATTAGTAGATCGTCAAGAGACCTAATTGAATTATTAATTAGAGATACCAGGATGGCAGGATTTAAATATTATTTAGGAACAAACGCTTTTGGTTATCCTAAAGAAACTTATCTACAATTCGGTGGAGGAGAGACAACTATTCAAAAAAGTCACGACCCTATAGTAATTATTCCAGCTGAGCAAGATGGCTTGGGACATTCCCTTTCAGATGTTATTGAAGGTTTTGGAGGTGGTGAGGGTGAAGATGATAGTCTACCTGAAAATGCTGAGGCAGATAAAATAGCAGAATACAAATCAAAGTGTTGTGACAAGATACATATTGTTTATGATGATTTTAATCAAAATGATAAAACACAACCATACAAAAGATATAAAGTAACCTATTATGCTTTAGCAAGGGTAGATGGGGGTGAAAAGAGATATGCAATTTATAAATCTAAAATTGGATGGAAACAAAGAAAAACTAATGAAAGTGATCTAAGCTGGCCTGTAGAAGGAGAATGGGTAGCTGATTGTAAACAATGCTATCATAATCAACTCGTAAGAGATTACGTAGATGATATGGAGTTCATCCCAATTGGTAAAGAAGGACAAAAAATTCCCTATCCAAACCCAGCCACAGATGAGGGTCGAGCTAATTTATATAATGTAAGAGCAGTAGATATAAGAATAGCGTTTAAATCAAAAAAAGATTTTTTTAGATCAATTAATCCAAACAGATCTCTAAAAGGTTTTTCAAAAGATCCCATTGAATTTAATGATAGAAAATTAAGGGATAACGTTGTTGTTACTGTATATACGAGAAATATAGGAAGAGATTTTAATTAAATGATAAAGAAAAAACAAAATGGTTTTACATTAATTTTATCGCTCGTTTTATTGTTAGTCATGTCATTAATGGGCGGAAGTTTAATTGTAATAGCATCAAGTGATCATCAAAGTAATAATACTAGTGATCAATACCAACAAACTTTCTATGTTGCTGAACATGCTTTGATGGAAGCAGAGAAACATCTTATAAATAGAATTCTTGGACCATGGGTAAAATATGAAGATTTGGTAAAATGTGGTGAAGGTGATGAATGTAACATGAGTAATTACGAAACTACAATACCAGATGATATCAGTGATGATGAAAAAGCTAAAGCTGAAGAGGAACATGAAAATTACATAACGCAACTTATGAATCAAGCAAAACCTGGTGATGATGGAAGTAATGCAAATGGAGCAGCAAGAAATATAGATCGAAGAGATATACCAAGCAATCTTGTAACACCTACAGAGACCCCATGTTATAAAAGTTTTAAAAATTTAATTAGAATGACAAAAGATAGTGACGGAGCTGATACACCACAATTAGTGACAAATCATTTTATCAACCAACGTTTTGGCGATGTGATTGCTCCAATTCTCGATCTTGGTGAGGTAGGGCTCAGTACTGTTGAAAAAGTTAAAGAACAAGAATATTTAAATAGATTTAGGTTTGAATTTTTTGCAATTAATGCTGGATCTAAAAATATTAAAGGCACTGGTCAAAGTTTAAAAAAATCCTCAACAAATGTTCAAAGACAAGGAACAGCTTATAAAATATATGGCTGTGGATATTTCATGCCTAAAGGTGAGACAGGATATGATGACCCAGAAATATTAATTCCATTAGAAACAGTAGTGGTTTTGTCTACTTAAACGCAAAATGAGCACTAAAAATTTGATAAAAATATTTATATAATTTCATTTTTTAGTATTATTAAAAAGATGAAAAATCTTACTAAGTTATTTTTAATTATTTTTTTTGTAAGCATACCTTGGTCCTCATATGCGTGTGATTTTGTAAAAGTTCCAATTGGAACACCAATAGTAAATTTGATTAACAAGTATGAAAATTTATGGGAACCGGATGAAGATGCAGAGGAAGATGATGTTTATCAATATACTTATAGAGCCTCAGATTTTTGTAATGATAAAGAATTAAAAAAAACCTACATGCTTGTTTATGTACAGAACGCAAAATTTATTGGATTGAAACTTAAAATTTTACATGATGATCTTGAAAAAGATGACCTCTATAGATTTACTAACTCAAATATTGACTCCATAGATGATAAGGTCCAAGATATTAAAAAATGGTATGGTTCGGTTCGATTAGATATGCAGAATAGATATGTTTTATTTGGTAAAAGTAAATCATACGACTCAAGATTATTTGAAACCCTTTTAATTACAACAGGTGAATATGCAGATTTAATTTATGGATCTGATGTAATAGAAGTTATGATGTGATGATTAAAAATATTTTTAAAAATATAATTATTATTCTTTTTTTATTAGGTGTTAATCAATCAGTTTTAGCTAAACCTGTGCCCCCTGGGTCAGGCGAAGGAGATGTACCAGCAAATATTTTAATTCTTTTAGATAATTCTAAAAGTATGAAAAATAATAAAATAGGAGCGGGTATAACGAGCATAAGTGCTGCTACTATAGATGGTTCGTCTAATAAAATATTAGCTTCTTACCATACAGATCGAGGTGGATTATTTAAATTTAATTCATCTGGAGATCCAGTGTCTTTTGAAGGTATCAATGATGCTGGTGAGTCATATTCAACCGATACATGGTTTCCTAGTGCAACAACAGATTTAACTTGTGATTATAAATTAACAAAAGATGGTTTAACTGGATCATTCTCACTTCCAACTCATAGAAGAACACATAATGTTACGTATCAAACAGGAGTAACGATGAACGGAACAAATATTAATGAAAATTTAATTTTTTTCTTAATGTGGGCTAATCAAGAGAATAGTTACATCGTAGGACTTAACGAAACAACACTTCAATGTAGAATAGCTATTCAACAAAGTGATCACTCAAATACCAGATCATTTGATTTTGCAACAAAAAATGGTGATTTGATTTTGACTGCTTTAGGGACTGGAACGGACAATGCTGATCGAGAAACAATATTTACATCTTGTAATATGGATACTTCTAGTTGTGAACAACAAGTGATTAATGGAAAAGGTGGTAGCAAATCTGCTATGGGTGAAGATGCATGGGGTTCTTGGAGAGTAGGATTGGATAGTGATGCAAGTTATTTTTATATGGCAAACAGTAGAGGTATCAGAGGTTATCAACTTGATAATGACTTAGTACCTATGCCAATTAATACGTCAATACGTGCTAAAAATTGTCCTGGAAAGAAGAGTGGTCAAAAAAATAAAGTTCAAGATATTGTTGAATTTGATGTTTCAAGTACAGATGATAATATTTTTTTCGCAGGTAGCAATAAGAGAAGATATCTTCAAAAAATTGAATTCACGGGAAGCACTTGTAGAGTTGTAGGGGGCACGACGATTGGTACAAAAGGTGGCTCTGCTAATATAGCTGCTGCAGGTGGTTTAGCCCACGCACAAGTTACTTTTACGGGTCAACTTTTAGGAGTAGAGGTCATTGGCAACAAAGTTTTAGTTTCGCACGGTTCTTATGTAGATGAGTTCGATGCATCTAAAATAACTAGTGCTCTAAGAGATACAGCTTGGCAAAATCAAATAGGTGGTGGAGCAATGACCAGATGGGATGGAGCTAAAAAAGCAATAGCCTCAGTGTTATCGGATAGTACTTTAACTAGTGGAGCTAATTTTGGATTTGGATGGTGGAGTGCTGGAGAAAATAATAGAGTGGGATGGTATTGTGACAAAAATGGAACAAACTGCTCTTATTGGACAGGTTGGGATTACACAAATAATCGACATAAGGAATGTGTTACCAATAGAACGAATTCTTGTTTAGCTGTACCGATTGGTCCTGAGGGTGCTACAGATGCTATAAATTTGCTTAACACAATCCCAATACGTGCTGGTACTGATAGTCATGCTTGGTCTCAATTGGCTCACGGATATTTTTTAGATGATGCTCCAAACGGGGATTTAAAGATGTACGATGCCGCATCAACATGCCAGTTAAATTATGTCATTGTAATTAGTGATGGGATGATGAGAAATCACGGAGTTCCAGAAATACTTACTAATCCAGCTAAAAGAGGCTCAACCCAGGCAAAAATTGTTGAATTAAGAGAAACAAAAAGTGTTAAAACTCTTTTAGTTGCATACGGTGATGGCATTAATCCTCATGGAATGAATATTTTTGACCATCTTGCTTTCCGAGGATCTTGTGATGCAAACACCTTGGATGAAGCTAATAATAGAAAAGATTGCGAGCCAACAATTGAAGCTAAAACTCCAACTCAATTAAAAACTAAACTTGCATCAAAGATAAGACAAATTCTTGCTGAAAGGTTAGCTTTTACAGCACCATCAATTACAGCAACCATTCAAGAAGGGGGTTCCTTATATCAAGCTCAATTTGCTTATGAACAATATGGAGAATGGCAAGGGACGATTTTAAGAAAAGAAATAAGCGGTAAAGGGGATGTTGATCTTGAACATCCGGATAATTGGAATGCAAAAGAACAGATATACACACAAGCAAAAAATAATACTAGAAATATTTGGACTGCACTTCCAGTACCAGAGGCTGATGAAACTGATGAAGAAAAAGCGACTCGTAAGACATTAAGTTATATTGGTAGTGGTTGGAATAACTGGAATACCAGTGACGAAAATTTGCTTGCCATAGAGGATTTGTTTGACAGATTAGATTTTGATTTAACTGATTATCACAATTCTACTTCTGAATGTTCTGTAAATACTGAAGGTAGAACTGTTACTGTTGGACAAGATGGAACAGACGATGAAATAGAAGGTTTGATAAATTTTACAGTAGGGCAAGATTATTTTGATTATAATGGAAATTGCAACATAACGGAAACAAGAGATCATGTTCTTGGTGATATTTATCATTCACAATTAATTGAGATTGGACCACCAGATGGAAATACAGATTTTCAAAATAATAATGAGGAAGCGTATTATCGTTCATTAAATAATTACCAAGCTTTTAGAAGCCTACAAGCTGATAGAAGAAATGTTTTGTACGCAGGATCGAACAGTGGAATATTGCATGCAATAAATGCAGAGACGGGTGATGAAGAATGGGGATTTGTTCCACCTTTTATTGCAGCTAAATTTCCAACAATGATCAATGCTGAATATGACGGATCTTTAGAAGGTCCTTCAGCATCTGAAAGCGCAGGAGGCTCAAATGCAATTTTTGGTGTAGATGGATCTCCAGTTGTGCATGATGTTTTTATTAAAGGGTTAAAACCTGATGGAACCCCTGAGACAGAGCCTTCTTGGCACACATTATTATTTGTTCCTTATGGCAGAGGTGGCTCTGGTTTTTCAGTGCTCGATGTTACAAATCCAATTGTTGAACCTACAATAGGTCCTCTTCATATGTTTTCTGTCTATAATGATATGGTCAATAGTAAAGTTTATGTAATGAATTACAAAGGTGAAATTGTACAAGACGAAGATGGTTCAGAGGGTTTTAGTTATTCACAGACCCAATTTAATTTGGAAGATTCTAGAGAAGCTCAACGAGCTGATCTTCAGTTTAAAATTGCAGAAGATAATGATGAAGTTTTAAATTCTGATTTATCCAATTACACTAATAGACTAGCAATTGATGAATGTAAGAATGATAGTGATTATCCAGGTAAATTTAAAGATGAGGGATTAACTTCATGCTATAAAGGAAAAGTTTTTAATTTTGATATTAATCTAGGTGCAGATGGTACTGTATTTTCACTAGATACATTTAATGCCTATAAAGTTGATGGCTCTGGAGTTAAGTCCGATATAACCTACACTTCAGCAAAAATGGTGGATGGATATTTGCAAATACAGTTTGGTGAAGATTATGTTTATAATACAGGTAGACGTAATGAGGATGGTTCAGCTGAGGAAGCCTCAAGTAACATATATTTAACAACTTCTTGTGGTCAAACATCAGGGATACCAACTCATTATGATTATAGTAAAATGGGTGAAACATGGTCAACACCAAGAATAGTAAGACTACCTTCACCTACTTCCTCTAGTTCATTAGTTACTGCCACGGGATCTGTAGATGTATCGCAAGATAAGTACGTTGCTATAATGGGCGCAGGTTATTCTACTAACGTGTGTGCTGGTTCTGCTCTTTTTCTTGTTGAGATAGGTTTTGAAGATCCAGAAAAGCCAGGAAAAATTTTCGGACATGAAATAAACCAAGGACCCATTTTAATTGCTGACACTGAACCGACTGATACAGAATCAGGTGATTCAGTTGTTATAAAGGGTAGTGATATAGGTAATGCAGTGCAAACAAACCCGGTGGTTATAACTCCTGATACAGCATTTGACATACCTTGGAGAGGAGCATTAGTTTATGTCAATGATAGAGAAGGAAAGATAACTAAAATTAATTTAACAGACATGGATAAAGAAGGTGTAAGTATGTTTGATCAGACTACATTATTTACATTGAATGCTAATTCAGACAATAGAAGATATACTTTTTTCTCAATGGATGCAGGAGTTGGACTTTCAACTGGACATCTATGGTTATTTGGTGGAACTGGAAATTTTAATGCACTAGGTGAACGTGCTGATTTAATGGATAATATAATGTATGGTGTAAGAGATATTCATTATCCAAGCTTTGAACATTTAAATGGTGTTCATATTCCTTTGCCGAATGAAGGTACTGACTTCATGAGTAAGGCTTTGGAAGGTGCACTAGCAGCTAGATCAATTGATGAAAGTGAAGATTGTGTGGATGTTACGGGTGATAGAGTGAAGTGTCCTAGTTCAGAAGATGCTTGGAAAGTTCGTCTTGATACAGGGGTTGGAGAAAATCATTCATATCGAAAGGTATCTGCACCTCCTACATTATTTAAAGGCGAAGTTTACTTTCCAATCTATGAGCCTCCAGCAGGAGCAAATAAATGTAATATTGGTAATGCATATATTTGTGTTGCTGATGATGAGTGTGGAACAAATAATACTTATAAATTAACTAAAGGCGCAGTTGCAGAAGCAAATGATCAAGCCTGTTTATTTGTTAGAGAGGGTGTTTTATCTGAACTTGTAATATTTGGTGACAAACTTTTTGCAAACGTTGCAGGACCTAGTGAAGACAAAGATACATTATATTCTATTTTAGCAGCTCCAGGAGAGGTAATAGGCAATTCAAGTGGTTGGAGGGAATCAGGATTTTAAGGGAGTAAATTCAATCATTTTTAATTGATGATTTAAAAGATTATTTCATTATAAATTCTATTTTATGCAAAAATTTTTCAAAACTGTTGCAAAAATATTCTTATTTTCAATATTATATTTTAATTTTGCATATGCAGCAGATATCACCGGATCAGGCAATGAAATAACTGAAGATTCAAGTGTCCTACAGAATATTAATGGTAATGATACTGAACTAACAATTAAAAACTCTGCTACCCTTGAAAGAGGAAATAACCCAATTAAGACAAATACTCATTTAAGAGCAACCATAGTTGTTGAGTCTGGAGCTACAGTTTCAACATCAACAGGTTCTAATGCTATTCAAGCTATTGATGCTGGGAAAGGATTATCAATTACGAACTCTGGAACAGTTAAAGCAGCTAATTCTAAAGCAATAAATTTAACCGATGTTGAGGAAGGTACTTTAACAAATAATAGTGGCGGTATTATTCAAGCTAACACAAATACAATCTCAATGTTAGAAAGTGATGGTGATACGACTGACAATATCACTATCAATAACTCTGGAACAATTTTTGCAACCGACAATTCTAACGTTGAGACAAATACAATTAAAACTGATGATGATTCTACGAATATAACTATAAATAATAATAGTGGTGGACATATTTACCATACTTCTACAGGTACAGTGATCATGTTGGGGGGTAGTGCTACTTTAAATAACAGTGGAAAAATAGAAAACCAGGACGGACCTAGCGAAGAGTCAATCACAATGTCAGGATCAGCAGGAGCAGAGGTAAATTTAAATGATGGTGGTCTTGTTATTGGTACAATCAGGATTACGGGGTCTGGCCACAAATTGAACGTAAAACACGGCCCTGGACAAGGTTACTACTACGAAACTGCGGGTAATGGCTCATATGAAATAAAGGATAAAAACAAAAATCCAATAGTAAAAGGTTCAGCAGGTTCAGTTGGCCAAGGAAGTAATGAAACTTTAGATGAAACTTTAAGTTATAAATCATTAAATATAAGAAAATCACTTACTCGTTTTAACAAAAATGATGAATATTCTGATCAGGATGAAACATGGGCAGAAATATTCTCATCTTTTCAAAAAAGAAAAGAAAAAAGTGGTATATTAAGACTTGGTAATGAAACGATAGGTGTTGGAGCAAACATAATTAACCCAATATCAAGAGATAAAAATTTAATTGTATCTGTAGAGACTGGCTTACAAAAATTTTCGAAAGATCATGATGTAAATAAACTTAGTATTTCAACTGGACTACACTTTGAGGAAATAAAAATTAACAATAGTATTAATTCTGAATTATATTTCTTAGCAGGTATAGGTCATAATAAAAGTGAAAGACAAATTTTAACTAACACAACAACAAGTGGTCGATTAGATATAACAGATAGTTATTTAAATTATGATTTCTTAATTGGAAATAAAATTAATTTCGATGATTTGTTACCAGATTTAGGTTTAAATTTAGGATATTCCTACACACCTTCACATAAAGAAAGTAAGTATTATAAATGGGAAGATAAACATATCTTTAATGGTTCAGTTTCTTTAAGTGATGAGTATGAAATAGTTAAAGACAAACAAACAAAATTTTATTTATCTTGGATAGCTGATGCGAGAACAGTAATCGATGAGAATGTTCAAGTTTTTTATGTTGCTGGTGCTAAAGGAGATTATTCACAAGATCATGACTTAAAAGAAGAGTATAGTTTATCGGCAGGTATTAATTATGAATATGCTTTTTCAAAAGATAATATTTTCTTACTAACGCTAGATGCACTCCAAACAAGTCAGTTCACAAGTGGGCTGCAAGCAAATTTAAATTACAATATTAAATTTTAAATATTTTAAAGTAGAAATAAATAATCCAGGCAAACATTGTAATCATTGTTGAAAATATTATTGCAAGCCCAACGATTGTGTCTTGATTAACTTTTTTACGCCACTTGATTGGAAAAAATTTGAGTGAGTATGAATAAATCATTATAAAAATACTTAAAGCACTTACTGCAACACAAAAGAATAAAAATTTTTCCATTAGTTTAATAATATTATTATTTTTTCAAAACATAATAGATACAAAACACATCCTAAAATTATATACGGACCAAAAGGAATTTTAGTTTGTAAATTTTTAGTTTTTTTAATTAAGCTTGGCACACTTATAATTAAAGCTGTTAAAGAAGAAAAAAATAAAACAAATGGAAGAGCAATCCAACCAAACCAAAAACCTATTGCAGCTAAAAGTTTTGCATCTCCCAATCCCATGCCTTCAATATTTTTTATTTTTTTATATAAGAAAATTATTATCCAAATAATTATATATCCGGCAACTCCTCCTATGATTGAGTTTAGATAATCAGGAAAAATATAATAATTTGGATTTGTAAAAAAAGTTTTTCCAAAACCTAAAACAATTAAAGGATAAGTTAGTTCATTTGGAATTATAAAATGTTTTAGATCTATAAAATATATTATTAAAAAAAAGATACTTAAAATAATTAATAGTAAACTTTCAATAGAAATTCCAAAAAAATAGAAAATAATTAAAAAGTTTAAACCTGAAATGAGTTCAACTAGAAAATATTTAAAATCAATTTTAGTAGAACAGTGCCGACACTTTGCCATCAAAACAATAAAAGAGACTAATGGAATATTATCAAACCAATTAATTTGTTTCTGGCATGATAAACAATAGGATCTGCCTTTTGTAACACTAATATTTAGTGGTAATCTGTAAATACAGACGTTACTAAAACTCCCCCATATACATCCTAAAATAAATGCTGTAATATAGAACACAACTTATAATTTAATATGAGAGGATAGTTCTATGAGACCGTTAATGCAATACTGTACAAACATCATTGCATCATATAGGTGCAAGTAGAAATTAGGCGCATGAATAATGACTTCCATCAGTCTCAAAACTATCAAATATATAATGAATATCAATTTATAAATAACATGTTCTTTGGTGCTAAAAAAACGGAAATTAATAAAGTAGAGGATACAAGTAGCAAAGATTTAGAATTAATCACAAAAATGAATCAAGAGTTTGCAAAGTCTCTTGATTTAAAAGAAACATTAAATAATTCATTAGAAGTTATTATCAAAAGAATTAATGCTCAAGCTGCTAATATTTTTTTGATCGATGATAAAAATCAATCTTTCCAATGTATAGCTTCAAAACACCAAGCATACTTGGAAGATTTTGAAATACCAATTACACAAGGTGTAATGGGTAAAGCGGCAGTAATGAAAAAATGTATTAGAGTTGGCGATGTAAGAAAAGATGTAAGAGAAATTGCAGAATTTTATTTTGATTTAGATAATAAAACAAATTTTACTACGTATTCAGTTTTATGTTCTCCATTGATTGTTTCAGATGAATGCATTGGAGTTATTCATTGTTTAAATAAGAAAACAAATAATAAACTTTTTGAGGAGAATGATAGAAAACTTTTAGAAACTTTATCTGGTCCAGCAGCATTAGCAATTAGAAATGCAAAGATGGCAAAAGATTTAGTTGATAAGAATAGAATGCAAAAAGAAATTGAAATAGTTGGTGAGATACAAAAAACATTGTTATCTCAAAACATAAAAGAAAAATTTCCAATAGCAGGAATAAATATTCCTGCAAAGGTTGTTTCAGGTGACTTTTATAATTTTTCAGAATTATCTGAAGGAGTATTTGGTTTTGGTGTTGCTGATGTATCAGGGAAAGGAATTAAATCTTCTTTACTTATGTCGAAAGCTTCGAGTCTTTATAGATGTTTAAGTAAAACAAATTATTCTGCTGCTGAACTTTTAAATATACTGAACACAGAAATTTGTGAGACAACATCAAGAGGAATGTTTGTAACAATGTTAATTGGAATTTATGATAGTAATAAAAAAGAATTAACTTTGTCCAATGCAGGACACGAACCTCCACTTATATATTCTAAGGATGGAAATTTTTCTAACTTTGAAGAAGCTGGACCTCCATTAGGTATTGCACCTAAGTTTAAATTTAAAGAAACAAAAATAAATTTTACAAATAGTTCGATGTATATTTTTACAGACGGTATTACTGAAATTAAAGATGATAAAGGTAACATGTTGGAAGCTGATGGTTTCAAAAATTATATTAAGAAGTATCAACAAATTCCTAATCATGAGAGATTAAATAAAATTATTGAAGATATAATTAAGTCAGGTCGTATACAAAGAGATGATTTAACTATTGTAGTTGTCGACGGAGATTAATTTGTTTTCTTATGTTTGCTATAAGTAAAGTAATGATTTTTGTTGCGGTAATAATATCTTCACTTTTATATTGGGCAACTTCTAATGTTTGTAGATATAACTTTACAATTGAAAGGAAAACAAATAATCTTAACGTAATAGCTTCAGACATAACACCAGCGCTTCCATTAACTGAAGTATATTACTTTAAAGAATTAAATTGTAACGATGTTGATCTAACTTGGGATTATGAAAGAGTTGTACAGAACTTAAATACTATTTCTGTAATGATTTATCAGGAATTAACTACAGACATTAGAGGAAATCCTAATTAAAATAAAAAAATAAAGTTTTTATTCAAATAAAATTAAAATAATAAAATTTTTTCTCAAATAGATTAAATAAAATTAAATTTATAATAAATTACACTTCAAAATTGAAAAAAATTAGACTTTTTATAAAAAACTTATTCAATTCTTGATAGAAAAGATCATTTTTGTCAAAATTTTATCTTTTTTTTACATTATGAGGATTTTTTTCATGAAATTTTATTAAAAAAATATTTCTCTAACACAAAAATAATATACTCTAACACAAAAATAATTTATTTTTATCAAATTACGATTATTGTTGATTTTATTGACTTTTTCGTTTTTTTAATTTAAAATAAAACTCTAACACAATTAGATTTAACTCTAACACAATTTAATTTTCAGAATTGTGTTAGAGAAAATAGAAAATATTAAATTTTAGTCGTTAATTTATAAAAAGGATCATCTTTAAAAAAGTGTTGTTTTTATTGACTTTTTGTAAAAAAACTCAATATGGACATGCAACTTATAATTTTGTGTTAGATATTTTTCTATTTTTGTGTTAGAGATTCGTTAAATTGTGTTAGAGAAAAAATTATTTATGACGTTATGAGTGACAACGAAGACGATAAAAAAAATGTAAATGAAGGTTTACCACCTTCTGAGGACGATAATCAACCTAAAGTTGATGAAAATAATCAACCTGTAGGTGTAGAAGATCAAAATAGTGATCAATCGCAGACATTGGCTTCTTCAAATGAAAAAAATGATGACAATCAGAGCGATGTAACTGCAAATACCAACCAAAGTTCCCAGGAAATTCAAAACGATAATCAAATTAATGAAAATAAACAAGTTTCAGAAGTTACAACTGAAAAAAAAGAGGAAAACGGGGGATCTGGTCATCAAGTTATTCATAAAAAAGATGGGAGACTACATATATATGTAAGACAGGACAAATATAAAGGGGAGTTGAAATCAAAGAATTGGGTTGGAAGACTTTATATAGACGGAAAACAGAAAATTTCATCTTCAGGCACTACAAATTTAGAAGAAGCTATACCTATTTTAGAAAAATGGTTTGATGATGTTCACTTAGAAAGTGAAAAATTAAAAAAACAAAGTGAAGAAGTAAAAAATGTTGAAAATCAAACTCAACCCGAGGAAAAACAAACAAAAACTGAAGAACAAGTTAATTTACAATCTACTTCAACAGAAGCCCAGACAACTAATCAAATAGATAATAATCAAAATCAAGAGCCAGTGACAGCTGTTGTCTCAAATGAAAATACTGAAACACAAAAACAAGATGAACCAAAAAATAAACTTGCAAATATTTTTGGAAAATTAAAAGAAATTAAATTAAAAAAACCATCCTTTGCAAAAAATTTATCTAAACCATCCTTATCTTCATTCAACAAAGGTAAGATTGGAGGATTTAAAACAAAATTTGAAAGTTTTTTTAAATCCAAGTTAGGAAAATCATCAGTGCAAGGAGAAGAAATCTTAGGAGTTCAACTTTATAATAACGAAATTAGATTAGTACAAATCTCAAGTAATAAAGCAAATCAATGGGTATTAGATAAATTTTATACTCATCCTGTTGATATTACTGATGATAGCACACCAATTGAAAATTCAGATAAATTTTCACAGGAATTAACTCTAGCTATTCAAAAATCAAAGATAAGTACTCCAAATGCTGCAATTGCTATTCCTGTTACTAGTGCAATTATAAGAGTAGTTACTGCTCCATTAATGAAAGATGAAGAATTACAAAAAGCAATTGAAACAAACTCATTATGGGAAAATTTAGTTCAGTTGACAGATAACTTGGAAGATTATTCTATTTTTCACCAAGTAATTAATAGAAATCAAAAAGATAATACTATGGATATTTTGTTTGTGGCTTCAAAATTAACAGACATTAATAGTTATACTAATATTATAAAAAATGCAGGACTTAATCCTGTAATTATTGATGTTAAATGTTTTGCTCTAAAATCTGCAGTAGATCAAGTAAATCAACTAACGAATAAAACTGAGGATGCTAATTTAACTGCAGTGCTAGAATTTGGATTAGATGAAAATTATCTGATGATACTTTATGATAATAACCCAATTATTACTGACATATTTATAAGAGGACAAGACAGAAAGATTTTACAAGAGTCTCAAGATGCAGAAGAAAAAGAGGCTTTAGTTAGAAGATATGTAACTCAAGTTAAACAGGCAATACAAGATTTTGAAACTAAATATGAAAAGAGAATTAGAAATATTAAAGTAGTATCTGATTTAGAAAATATAGATGAATATTTGGGTAGTTTTAGAAAGTTTTTATTAAATATTGGTTTTAATACTTTTGATCCAACTGAAGGATTAAAAATTCCAAGCCAATATCAACAAATTTTAGATCAAAAACAAAATAAATCATATCTAACAACTGCTATTGGTTTAGCCTTTAGAAAACTAGACGTTTTTGGTTATTACAAATTCGTAACAGCTGTGAAAAATATAAACTTGCTTCCAGACAGATCAAGTATGATGAAACAGAAAAAGATGAAAGCAATTTCAAGTTTTGCTTTTAAAGGAGCAGTTGGGTTGGTTGCTGGAATTTACTTAATTTTATTTACTTTATCATTTTGGAATATCTTATCTTATAATAAAAAATTAACTAATTATGCACAAATTAAAGTTGAACATAAAAAATCTGTAAAACAAAAAAAAGATGTTAAAAAAGAATTGAGTGTCATGGAAACATCTTTAAGATTAAGCAACTCATTAAAATCTAACAAAGAATTAACTTACAGAGTACTTGCACAAATAGCCTCAAGTGTACCGACGAGAGTAAAATTTGATAAAGTAGATTTTAATGGTTCTGATAGAATAACTATACAAGGTATCGCAGCGAGCGATCAGGATATCTTAAAATTTATTGAAAATTTAGGAAAACAAAAATTAATTGAACAAGCATCTTTATCATCTATGCGACTTCCAAAAAGTACAAAAGGAGGAGCAACAATGAAAGGTTTTAGAGTTTTTGTAAAAATAAAGAAAGGTTAAAATGGCTAATATTGATTTAAAAAATTTAAACTTAGAGGACATAAAAAATCAAATATTAAAATTTGCAGATAAAAAAACTTTAATCAAAATAGGTATTGGTGTCGGTGGTTTATTACTATTTTTAATCATCTATTACGCGATAATTAATCCGATCGTTAATAAGAAAAAAGCACAATTAGATGACATGAATAAAAAAAAGGACCAGATACAAAAAAATTTAAAAGATATTAAATCAATGAAAGCTAAAATTAAAGAACTAACACCACAATACGAAAATTACTCTAGTTTATTCCACACCAAAGCAGAAGTTGAAGGCCTTTATCAAACATTAAGTGAGTTTGCTGGTGCAAATGATCTTGTGATTACAAAAATAGAAAAAAAGGAAATCAAGCCAATTTTGAGTTCAGCTATATCTTCAAAAGGTGGAAAGAAGAAAAAAAAGAAAAAGAAGAAAAAGAAAAAAGGGAAGAAAAAAACCCAAACTAAAGCTGGAAATAAAACAGCTTATTTTTTGATTCCTGTTCAGTTCGAAATAGATGGCAGTTTTATTGGTTATATTAAGTTTAAAAGAGCCCTTTCTTTATCAAATAAAATGTTAAATTTTGACAAAGAGTCCATAAGTGTTGTAAAAGGGGATTCAACTGGTGCGATAAAAGTAAAAGGGACATTAACTATAGTAGGTTTACCTGATGAATTTTTATAGGATCGTAACATTAACACTAATAAGCTTATTTTTCTGGAGCTATTCTTTTGCCGATAGTCACGATACCGAGCAAAATATTATTGATAAAGCAAAGGAGATAAATAAACAAATTAAAATTAAGCAAGCTACTACTCAAGCAAATATATCTTCTGAAATAAGTAAAGAAGAGCCTTTACCTTTAAACGATCCATTTGCTGGAGACGGTTCTTTATCTGGAGGAAATCAAGTTGTAATGAATAATTCAGAAGACCCAAAAAGCATGATGAAATTATCTAAGTTCAAATTAGTTGGTGTTATGACATCTGCTGATGATAAAGGTTTTGTTTCATTAGTAAATGAGAATGGTGATGTTATCACTTTAGGTTTATTTGAAGAATTAAGTCCCGGAGTACAATTAGTGGGTTTGAATAATAAAGAAGCAGTTTTTGAAAATAATGAAAGTTTAATGGTAATTAATTTTAAAAATCAAATTATTGAGAGGGCGAGATAATAATGATTTCAAAAATTAAAATATTCTCAATAATTTTTTCAATGGCATTATTAGTTTTAACAGGGTGTGCTCAAAAATATGCAAAAAAAGGATTTAAGCATGACACACCTTTAATTAAACAAGATGTAAAAAAACTTGGACAACAAGAATTAGATAAAAGTGCTGAAATGGGACCAGTGCCTGTTGAAGGAGATATAATTAAACTTGAAAAAAGAAAACAGATTTCTTCAGTTAAAGAAAAGAATTATTTATTAATTTCAGATGAATACGAGTCTTTAAAGCAAAACATTACATTTAGATTTCAAAATCTAGATTTTAAAGAGGCAATGGGACTAATGGCAGATGTTGGTGAGATTAATATATTAGTTGGAGACGAAGTTGCAGGTTCCATCAGCGCTGAATTAACTAATGTTCCTTGGGATAAAGCTTTCAATGCTCTTTTAGATATGAAAAGTTATGCAGCTGACATTGATGTAGCTAATAACATTATAAGAGTTTCAACTCCTGCAAATTTAACTTCTCAAGAAAGTTATAAATCAGCTAGAGCATCTGCTGTAAAAAAGAAAGTGGAATTAGAAGATTCTGTTGAGCCAATACTATCTGAGATATTCAAACTTTATTATATAACTCCTGCTGAGGCCAAAGCTACAATCACTGAGTTATTTACATCTTCAGGAACTACAGGAAGTTTTATACCCATTCAAGTCACAGAGGAAAAAACAACTAGATCAATAATTGTTAGAGGAAAAGAAAAAGATTTAGATATTGTTGATAAAGTTATAAGAGAAATAGATAAAAGAACTAGACAAGTTTTAATTGAAGCATTCATAGTTGAAGCAAGCTCAAATTTTGAACAAGCCTTAGGAAATGCTTTAGGAGGTGCTTATACGAGAAAAAGTATAAGAGCTGGAGGAACTGTAGGTGGTAGTTCTGTTGGTGCAACTGGTGGAGATGGGGCTTCTATAACTGATGGTACAGCAGCTTTTACTACCAATGCAGGAACTGATAATTTATATAATTTTTCAGTAGGTGGAACGAGTGGAATTGGAATATTAAAAAAAACAGGATCATGGGTTCTTAAACTTCAGTTGGATGCTTTAGAGACACAGGGTTTAGGAAAAACTATATCAAATCCAAAACTATTTACTCTTGATAATCAAGTAGCAAGTATCACTCAAGGTGAACAAATTCCTTTATCTGGTGGTGAAGGAGCAGATACATTAATTGATGCAAATTTGAAATTAATTGTTACACCAAATATTATTGGAGATGGAAATGTAATGCTTGAAATTCAGGTTACTAATGACACACCTAATAGAACAGGAGCCTCAGTAGGAGTAAACAAAATGGAGATAAATACTAGGCTTTTGGTGGCTGACGGTGATATTGTAGTAATTGGTGGTATTAAAAAGAACCAAATTACTAATAGCAACTCAGGTGTACCTGGAGCTAAAAAATTACCTGTTGTAGGTAAACTATTTCAGGGTAACTCAAAAGCTGATACTATGAGTGAATTATTAGTGTTTATAGCACCAAGGATTTTATAATGCTTAAAATAAGTAGAGAGAGTGAAATTAATCTAGTCAATGTTCTTATTGATAACGATATTATTTCTGGAAAAGATTTAATTAATATCAAAAAGGTTAGCACTGAAAGTAATAAGTCACAAATCGATGCAATTTTTGAATTAAAATTAACTGATGAAAAAAGCATAATTGATCTTCTTGTTAAAGAACAGAATTTAGAAATTGTTGATTTAAAAAAAGTTGAAATTACAGACGAGATAAAATCAGTTCTACCATCGAACTATATAAAAGTAAATTTTGTAGCACCATTTAAAATTGATGGAAAAACTTTGCATATTGCAATTCCAGATAGCTCTAAGCTTGGGTTAATGAGAAATTTAAAAGCTATCACAAAAAAAAATATTGAACTTCATGCTGCAAAAATAACTGATATTTCCGAATACATTGAAAGAATATCGAGTGATGCTGATGAGGTAACTATTGCATCTATAAGAGATGAAAATAGAAAAAAAACAAAAACTTTTGATAGTGATTTAGGTGATGCAGGTGAGGTTTTAGAAAAAGCACCTGAAGAAGATATTGAAGCAATTGAAAACGAGTCAGAGGTAATTAAATTTAGTACTGCAGTTGTAGCTGAAGCAATTAAAATGGGTGTCAGTGATATTCATATTGAACCATATAGGTTTAGTTCGAGAGTTAGATATAGATTAGATGGAATGCTTCAAGAACAGGAACAATACAAACAATTTCTTCACGATAATTATGGCGCGGTTGTCACAAGATTTAAAATTATGGGAAAATTAGATATTGCAGAGAGAAGACTTCCTCAAGACGGAGCAATAAATTTTAAAATTGAAAACAAAGTTGTTGACCTTCGTCTATCTATATTGCCTACAGCAAACAATGAAAGAATTGTAATGCGTATTCTTAACAAAGATGCAGGTGATATTACCCTTGAGCAATTAAATTTTGAAGATCAAGATCTTAAGAGTTTGAGAAAAGCTATTCATTCTACACAAGGACTAATTTTAGTTACGGGACCAACTGGTTCTGGAAAATCAACAACGCTATACAGTATATTAAAAGAGGTTAGCAAACCTCATTTAAATATATTAACTGCTGAAGACCCAGTTGAATATGAGCTAGATGGAGTGGGACAGGTTCAAATTAAAGATCACATCGGGTTAACATTTGCATCAGCACTCAGATCTTTTTTAAGACAAGACCCTGAAATAATATTAGTTGGAGAGATGCGAGATAAAGAAACTGTTGATATTGGTTTGAAAGCTGCACTTACAGGTCACTTAGTATTTAGCACACTTCACACGAATGACGCCCCAAGTACAATTACTAGATTACAAAATATGGGAACACCTGATTATTTGATAAGTGCTGCAACTCAATTAGTTGTTGCGCAACGACTAGCTAGAAAGAATTGTAAAGAGTGTAAAATTCCAGATGAAGATGTTACTCCAAAAGTTCTACAAGATTTAGGTTTCTCAGCAGAGCTTGCATCTAGAGTAAAAGCTTTAAAAGGAAAAGGTTGTGCGAAATGCAGCAACACAGGTTATAAAGGTAGACAAGGTATTTACGAAATTTTAGTGGTTTCAAAACCAATCAAAGAAGCAATACTAAGACAAGCAACAACTCCAGAACTTAGAGAGATTGCTGTAAAAGAAGGTTTCCAACAAATGCAAGATATGGGTCGAAGACTAATTGCATCAGGAGATCTTAATTTTAGAGAATACGAAAGAGTTCTTTCGGTCGAATAATAAATGGAAGCTTTCACATACAAAGGTATTACGGACGGGAAGTACGTTGAAGGTGATATTGAAGCGTTGAATATTGATGAGGCTTCACATCTCTTAAAAGAAAAGAAAATAATCATTACAAATATTAATAAATCTAAGAAAAAAAAAGCTGATACAAACAAAAAGAAAAGTAGCTTTTCTTTATTTAATCGTAAAAAAAAGCCTAAAGTTGAGGATGTTTTAATATTTTCTAAGCAATTTGCGACAATGGTTAAGGCTGGATTACCAATATTACAAGTTCTTGCCATGTTAAGGGATCAACTTGAAAATGATGGAATTAAGGAGATTGTCGAAGACATTCGAAAAAGCCTTGAAGGTGGTGTGAGTTTATCAAAGTGTTTTGAAAAGTTTCCTGATCAATTTGACAATGTCTATATAAATTTAATTAAAGCTGGTGAAGCCAGTGGTAAATTAGATGTATTTTTACTTAAAATTGTCGACTCATTAGAAAAAAAAGAAAAAATCAAAAAAAAGATAAAATCTGCACTTATGTATCCAATGATTATGTTTACAGTTGCTATTACTGTAAGTGCGTTCATGTTAGTTAAAGTAGTTCCTGTTTTTGCTAAAATGTATGAGGGTATGGGTTTGGACCTTCCTGCTGCAACAGCAACAATTATGGCAATGAGCGATTTTTTAAGAGGGACTGGTGGAAAAATAATTTTATTTGGTGGAATAGGTCTTGTATTAGGTTTTAGATACGTGATAAAGAAAAACGCTGCTCTACGTTTTAGATGGCACCAACAAGTCTTAAAACTTCCAGTGTTCGGTGAAATGATTTTAAAATCAATGTTAGCTAGAATATCACTTATATTAGGTAATTTAAGTGCAGCAGGTGTTAATCTTCTTGAAAGTTTAGAGATTGCAAAATCTGTCAGTAATAATGATGTTATAACTGATGCAATTGAAAATGTTAAAAAAGGAGTTTTTTCAGGAGACACACTTACAAAACTTTTCTTAAAAGAACCATTATTCCCACCAACTTTTAGCCAATTAATTTCTGTTGGAGAACAAACTGGTCAATTAGATGAGATGTTCAATTCTGTTGCTATGTATTATGAAGAAGAGTTTGATACAACAGTAGATAACATGTCTAGTTTAATAGAACCTATCATGATTGTATTTATGGGTGTAATGATTGGTGGATTAATGATAGCGATGTATTCACCAATATTTAACGTTGGTGCATTAATTGGTTAATTTACAATTGTTTAGTTAAAACTAGATGGTTGATCCAAGGTTTTTTTCCATCTTTAAATTCAACAGCATCCATTATTTCTTGAATAAAAAAAGTTCCTAAACCACCTGGTTTAACATTATCTAATTCTCGATGTTTAACTTTTTGAGGATCTACTGGAGTTCCTCTATCATAAAAAGCAATTTTTAATTCATTATTCATACAACTGACTTCAACAACCATAATATCATTTGAGTCAGGTTTATCTTTATACGCATGTTTAACAATATTTTGTGCAGCCTCTGCGATCGCTAAAACTAATTCATCTTTAAGGCTTGGGTCGATTTCAAGTTTTTCAAATACTTCTCTACAAAAAGTTCTTACATCTTTTAAGCTAGAAGTTTTTACCAAAAATGCTTTTTTTTCGTTATGATTTATTTGAGCTGTAGATGATCCACTCATAAAAAAATTTATTCCAAATTTAATATTTGTTCTAATTTAGCCATCATGATTACTTTTAGAACAGATTTACTTACATCTTTTACAATAAGTTTTGTTCCTTTCTCTAATGCTTTTTGATGACTTTCAATTAAAACCGAGATCCCTGAAGAATCCATGTATTGAACGTTGCTTAAATTTAAATTAACATTTTTTCCTGAATCAATTAATGGGAAGATAACTTCTTTTGCACCTTCAGTTTTATCCATATCTATTTCACCATCTAAAAAAACGGTGCTAGTATCACCTTCTTCTGTAACTTTATATGTCATAAAAATTTCCTTGCCATTGCTAAAACTTTTTCTACGGGTTGACTAACTTCTTTAAGCTCAACTTTAGTATTTTTAGTTTTTGCCCTTTGATTACTCTCTATAATCACAGATATACCCGAAGAATCCATGTATTGAACATCTTTTAAATTTAAATGAACTTCTTTGCCCGCATCAATTAATGGAAAAACTACTTCTCTTACACTGTCTGCTATTTCCATATCAATTTCACCATTTAAAAAAACTGTGCTTACATTATTATCTTCGGTGACTTTATATTTCATAAATATACTCTTTATATTTTAGCTAATAACAAAAAATACCATAAAATTAAACCCATTATGAGCAACTTCCACTATTTTAATATAAAATAAGTGTTTTTTTCAGTTTACATCATTAAGAATTATTATACATTTTTGCATATAAATTAATTTATAAGAGGATCATATGAAAAATAACAAAGGTTTTACACTAATTGAGCTATTAGTTGTTGTAGCTATAATTGGTATCTTAGCAGCCGTAGGAGTTGTTGCCTATAATGGTTATACAACAAGTGCACAAATAGGTGCTGCTAAATCAAATCATGCATCTGTAGTTAAATACCTAGCTGCTGAAATTCAAAAATGTAACACTGGTGCCGGTGAAGCAATGGATGATAATTTAGATTGCGATGATATTGCGGCTACTGTTACTGATAGAGCGACACCTGCGATTACTGCAGCTGCGTTAGCTTTAGCTGATTTTAAAAATCCAGCTTCACCTGCAAATGATGCAGTTGTTGATGCTAGTGAGTCTGGTGCAGCATCTGGAGTAGGCTATACAGTAATGACTAAAGCAAGTAATACTGAAATTACTGTTACAACACAGTATGAGGCAGTTGACACGACAGATGACAAGAAAAAAACTGCTGATCTAGTTTCTCTAGAAAATGATGTTAAGCTAGACTAAAACATCTAGGTTGAAAGTAATTCAAAAAAAAATTAGAAGCTCACCAGGTTTTTCCCTGGTCGAGCTTCTTGTTGTTGTTGCTATCTTAGGTATTTTATCAGCTGTTGGAACAATGTCTTACAACGGATATGTCTCTGGAACACAAAAAAAATCTGCAATCAATATAATGAGACAAATTATGCTTGCACAAACTGAAGAGTACTCGAATTCTTCAAGTTATTATATTAATGGTTGCAGCTCAGAAGCTTTAGCAGATGGATCATCTAGTGATGAAATCAATGGGGCTTTGTTTGGTGGTGATGATATTATAGCTGATGATATAAGATATGAAATGTGCATAGAGTCAACTACGGAAGAGGACGGTAGTAGCAGTTTTAATGTAGTTGCAGTAAAAGGAGAATGTACTCTTACTATGCCTCGACAAGGAGAACTTCAAGAAAGCGACGAGTGTTAAAATTACTAATAATTTTTTAATCCAAAATAAATTAGTATTGTAAAATAATAACTTTTTAAGCAATTTAACAATTGAAAAATAATAAATTCACAATATCTTCCACCTTTATGATTTTTAATTTAAGTAAATTAAAACTATTAGTGGTATGGTTTTTTTTGCTGATGATGACTTCTGTGCATTCATCAGAAAAAAATATTACTTACATGCAAATTTTACAAAATCCTAATGATCTAGATTTAAATATTAAATATGCCCAACAACAAGGAAAGATGGGTAACTTTAAACAAACTATTTCAACACTTGAGAGAATGAATATGTTGTATCCAGATAATACTGAAATAAAACTTTATTTATTATCTGTTCTTGTTCAAGTCGACTCACCAGAAAAAGCTAATACGATAATCGAAGAGATGAAATTAAGAAGAGATTTAAGTCCAGAGGATTTAGAAACATTACAAGAAATTGAATTAGAGTTGAAAGATAGAGAACCAGGACTGTGGACTTTTGCAGCTGATATTTCTGCGGGTTCAGTTTTTAGTGACAATGTTAATAGCGTTTCAAAAACAAGAACGAAAAGTGATTCCGATAGTGTTGTCGGTTTTAATTCTGCAAAACACGATAGAACATTAAGTGGTGGAATTGGTTTAACAGCAACAAGACCGATTGGTGAAGAGTCATCTTTTTTAATAAATGTGTCTCATAGTTTATCAGAACAATATCAAGAAACTGATGATGATTATCAAAGTTATGGGTTAACGCTAGGTTTAGATAGTGTATTTTTAGGACAAAGCGTCAGTCCATATTTAATGTTAAGCAAATCTGATTATCAAACAGATGCAGATAGTTTTTCATTTATGTATGGTATCGGAAGCTTCTTTTCAGTTGGTGAGAGAAATTCAATAAGTTACGGTTATGCTTTTTCAGATTCCAAAGGAAATCATAATTCTACTGACACTACTGCTGATGAAACAAATGCTATAGGACACAGTTTTACGCTGGCACATGACTTTATTTTTAATGAATTAATCACAACAAATATAAGCTTAGGTTATAGTGACAGTGATGCAAAAGTAGATGCAGGAAATGATTACGAAACTTATGATGTAGGTTTTGGCTTAAATTTTGCTTTTCCTTGGGCATACATAGCTGTTTCAAATTCATATAGTTTTAATGATTATAAAAAACCTGACACGACAGTATCTTCAGATAGAATTAGATCAGATGTTACTAATACTTTTGATGTAATGCTTACAAAAGCGATAGGTGATATTTTTCCAGCTATTGATCCTAATAGAAGTTTGTTCATTAATTTGTCCTATGAAAAAGTTATCTCAGAAGCAAATATATTGAATTATGATTATATTGCTGATTCTTTTTCTTTAAGTTTCTCTAGATCTTTCAGCTTAAATTAAGTTTTAATCAAAACAAAATTTTCTTAATTTTTCCGCTAAAAACCTTATAAATTCAGTGATCAATATGAGTTTTTTAATTTTCTTTTTTACAAGAATTTGTTAGTTTCCTCTTAATGAAAAAAATTATATCAACAGTTGTAGGATTTCTACTTCTAGTAAGCTTTAGTGCAAAAGCACAAGAAGAGCTATCTATTGAAAAACAACTTGTTGGAATCGTTGGAGCAATCTCTGGAACAGTAAAAACTGAAACAAGAGAATTAAAAGCAGGAGATAAAATTTATCTTAATGAAACAATTTATGCTGCCGCAGGTTCAGGAACACAAATTTTATTATTAGATCAATCAACATTTACAATTGGTGAAGACTCAGAAGTTGTTATGGATACTTTTGTATTTGATCCAGCTACTAACGATGGAAAAATTGTTGCAAGTGTTAAACAAGGAAGTTTAAAAGTTATCTCAGGTTTAATAAGTAAAAAAAATCCTGATAGTTTAACAGTCGAAGTTCCTGAAGGAACATTAGGTTCTAGAGGAACTGAATTTCAAACTATAGTTTCAAAAGGAAAAACAGATACTTTATTAATCGGTCCGGGTAAAAATAATACTTTAGGTATGAGACCGGGCGCTGTTCTTGTAGGAAATAGTTTTGGAAGAACTTTATTAGATAATCCTTATAGCATGACTTCAATGACTAAAGGGAAAGCTCCGGGTCAAGCTAAGAAAATTTCAAAAAATCAGTTAAAGAAGTTTAATAAAAAGATGAAAGCTTTAAGAGTTGCAAAACTTTCGCCTGATGAAACTAAGTCTGAAAGAAAACAAATAAGAAAACAACTTAAAAAAGAATTAAAAGCTTTAG